>NZ_CP019788.1:738333-1107500 GCF_002022665.1 Bartonella sp. JB63 | reverse complement strand
CGTATACGTAGATCTAGTTTAAGTCTTTGAGTAAGGCGGGACACGTGAAATCCTGTCTGAACATGGGTCGACCACGATCCAAGCCTAAGTACTCGTGCATGACCGATAGCGAACCAGTACCGTGAGGGAAAGGTGAAAAGTACCCCGACAAGGGGAGTGAAAAAGAACCTGAAACCGGATGCCTACAAACAGTCGGAGCCCAAGATACGTTCTGGGTGACGGCGTACCTTTTGTATAATGGGTCAGCGACTTAGTCTAACGAGCAAGCTTAAGCCGATAGGTGTAGGCGCAGCGAAAGCGAGTCTGAATAGGGCGTTCAGTTCGTTGGATTAGACCCGAAACCGAGTGATCTAGCCATGAGCAGGCTGAAGGTAAGGTAACACTTACTGAAGGGCCGAACCCGTATCTGTTGCAATAGATTGGGATGACTTGTGGCTAGGGGTGAAAGGCCAATCAAACTCGGAAATAGCTGGTTCTCCGCGAAATCTATTTAGGTAGAGCGTTAGTTTTATTCTCCAGGGGGTAGAGCACTGGATGGGCTAGGGGTCCTCACCGGATTACCAAACCTAACCAAACTCCGAATACCTGGAAGAAATAACTGGCAGACACACGGCGGGTGCTAACGTCCGTCGTGGAAAGGGCAACAACCCTAACCACCATCTAAGGTCCCCAAGTTATGGCTAAGTGGGAAAGGATGTGAGGATCCCAAAACAACCAGGATGTTGGCTTAGAAGCAGCCATCATTTAAAGAAAGCGTAACAGCTCACTGGTCTAAATAAGGGTCTTTGCGCCGAAAATGTAACGGGGCTCAAGCCATACACCGAAGCTGTGGATTTACTCTTATGAGTAAGTGGTAGCGGAGCGTTCCGTAAGCCTGTGAAGGGAGACTCGTGAGAGCTCCTGGAGGTATCGGAAGTGAGAATGCTGACATGAGTAACGATAAAGGGAGTGAGAGACTCCCTCGCCGAAAGTCCAAGGGTTCCTGCTTAAAGTTAATCTGAGCAGGGTGAGTCGGCCCCTAAGGCGAGGCCGAAAGGCGTAGTCGATGGGAACCACGTTAATATTCGTGGACCTGTGGGAAGTGACGGATTGCGTAAATTGTAAGGTCTTATTGGATTGATCTTGCAGTGAAGCAATTCCAGGAAATAGCTCCCACGTATAGACCGTACCCGAAACCGACACAGGTGGACAGGTAGAGAATACTAAGGCGCTTGAGAGAACTACGTTGAAGGAACTCGGCAAATTGCACGCGTAACTTCGGAAGAAGCGTGGCCCTTTAGCGGGCAACCGTTAAAGGGTGGCACAGACCAGGGGGTAGCGACTGTTTACCAAAAACACAGGGCTCTGCGAAGTCGCAAGACGATGTATAGGGTCTGACGCCTGCCCGGTGCTGGAAGGTTAAGAGGAGATGTGCAAGCATTGAATTGAAGCCCCAGTAAACGGCGGCCGTAACTATAACGGTCCTAAGGTAGCGAAATTCCTTGTCGGGTAAGTTCCGACCTGCACGAATGGCGTAACGACTTCCCCGCTGTCTCCAACGTAGACTCAGTGAAATTGAATTCCCCGTGAAGATGCGGGGTTCCTGCGGTTAGACGGAAAGACCCCGTGCACCTTTACTATAGCTTTACACTGGCATTTGTGGCGATATGTGTAGGATAGGTGGTAGACTTTGAAGCAGGGGCGCAAGCCTTTGTGGAGTCGTCCTTGAAATACCACCCTTATCGATATGGATGTCTAACTGCGGTCCGTTATCCGGATCCAGGACAGTGTATGGTGGGTAGTTTGACTGGGGCGGTCGCCTCCTAAAGAGTAACGGAGGCGCGCGATGGTAGGCTCAGAACGGTCGGAAATCGTTTGTTGAGTGCAATGGCATAAGCCTGCCTGACTGTGAGACTGACAAGTCGAACAGAGTCGAAAGACGGTCATAGTGATCCGGTGGTTCCGTGTGGAAGGGCCATCGCTCAACGGATAAAAGGTACGCCGGGGATAACAGGCTGATGACCCCCAAGAGTCCATATCGACGGGGTTGTTTGGCACCTCGATGTCGACTCATCGCATCCTGGGGCTGGAGCAGGTCCCAAGGGTATGGCTGTTCGCCATTTAAAGCGGTACGTGAGTTGGGTTCAGAACGTCGTGAGACAGTTCGGTCCCTATCTGCCGTGGGTGTAGGAATATTGACAGGATCTGTCCCTAGTACGAGAGGACCGGGATGGACGTATCTCTGGTGGACCTGTTGTGGCGCCAGCCGCATAGCAGGGTAGCTATATACGGACGGGATAACCGCTGAAGGCATCTAAGCGGGAAACCCACCTGAAAACGAGTATTCCCTGAGAACCGTGGTAGACCACCACGTTGATAGGTCAGGTGTGGAAGTGTGGTAACATATGAAGCTTACTGATACTAATCGTTCGATAGGCTTGATCGTTCTCATTCCCTCTATTCATTCTAAAATAAATTAAATCAACAGAGTAGACAACTTCTCTTTCTTTCTATGCTCTTCGCTGACTTGGTGGTTATGGCGGAGCGCCTGCACCCGATCCCATCCCGAACTCGGCCGTGAAACGTTCCAGCGCTGATGGTACTTTGTCTTAAGGCACGGGAGAGTAAGTCGCTGCCAGGTCTGCTAAGTGCATAGAAATAATGCTTCAACATCTTTCAAGAAAACATCTAAAAGTCGTTGTATTATCTCGACGAAAATCCTTTTTAATGACGCGGGGTGGAGCAGCCCGGTAGCTCGTCAGGCTCATAACCTGAAGGTCGCAGGTTCAAATCCTGCCCCCGCAACCAATCTTCTCTCTTTCAGAAAACAAATAATCCTAAAAATATACTCATTGTTTTTATCTCTCGCCTTAATAAAGTATAATAAGAGGCGACAAGACAGATAAAAAACAGGCTCCTGATCGTTATTTTATTCTTCTTGTGTCATTGTATGTCAATGGATCGTTTAAGCCTCAAGGCAAGGGACAAAAACAAAATGTGGTGTCCTCCTTCATTGGTCGTTTCCCTTCATTTTGAGGTCAGTATTAGGGGTATAGAGAGGGGCGACAAGGAGCTAAACAGGGATCCCAAATAAGAGGGATAAGGATCTGAAAATAAAAAGCATCTTCTTTGGCTCCTTGAATAAAAAAGCTGCGCGCAAGGTGCAACTTTTGGAAGGTCGTGCTTCATTTGTAGAGCTTTTGTCTGCTGAAAAGCTTCTTTTATCTGAAAATCAAAGTGTTTAAAATTTATAAGAGTGATACTGTCTTTTATAACCGTAATATCCGGAAACGCTAGCAATTAAAGCACCAAGAAGGCTACCCAAAAAACTCCATATCCCAATCTTAGAAACTGTACCAACTGCTTTATCGCCAATCTCACGGCTATTTTGGACCACTTTATCAACTTTGTGTGAGAGAGCATCTACATGTTTGTTTAAGGATTGAATAGCCTCTTTAGTTTTTTTGTTGGCTGTTTGATAAATATCAATTGCACGGTCTGCCGTCTTTTCTGCTTCAGCTTGTGACATACCGTTATTGATCAAGCCATCGATGACGTCACGACGATCAATTTGGGTATTGAGCTTTTTAACACGATCCGAGAGGCGTTCTCCAAGCTGTTTAGTCAAAAGACGATAGTTAGAAGGGTCATTCTTAACAGATGTCATGGTAGATCGAATATCTTTGATGGATGCTCTATAGGCATTGTAGAGAGTGTCTGGATTGAGAGCTGGAATATCGCTCTTGTTTAAAAGTGCCTGTAACTCATTGCTGAGTTTGTTAAAATCAAACAGAACGTTATTTTTGTCATTGAAAAAATTCTCAAAATTGTTGCCTTCTGTGAGGGAGATAACCTTTCTGCCTTCAGAGCCTAGACCACTGATCACTTGTCCCGTGGCAGAAACAACTCCAGAAACAGTCTTCGCTCCTAAATGAACCGCTCCAGAAAGTAAAACTGTGCTTTGGATCGCCACCAAAAGCATGAAAAGGCACCAGGTCAAAAAACCGTGAAGGGCTCCTGAATGATTGGCAAAACGACCGGCAATATATCCCCCAAAGCTGAAACTTAGACAAAGAACAAGGACCGAACTAATTTCAACAGAGAGAAAGCTCTTCTCTAGAGAAAAGGCAGAAGAAAAACTCATCTGACCAAAGCCTAACGCTGCTAACAAAAAGGAAAAACATACCGATGTCGCTAAAAGCGTTAGTAAACCAGCAAAAATCGATGACCAAGATAAACAAGGACGCGAATAGTGACAAGTCTCCGTCTCTAAAGAAAATTGGTCTGTAAAATGTCTTTCTAAGGGGTGTTTCGTTGGGATCCGCGTTTCCATCTCTCTCTCCTTCAATAAATCTAAAACCTAAAATGGTCCAAACCAAATCAAGTTCCAAAAAAGAAAAAAATAAAAAAATCCTCCAAAAATTTTTAAAAAATCAGTTCAATCAGAAACAGAAAAAGAAAAAAATAACCTTGCAATCAAACATAACAAAATACTTAATAAAAGTATAAAATTCGATATGTTTGATAATCTGATGATTACAAAAGAATAATAAATCTTATAACTTATGCACCGCAGAACAAAAAATGGTCATGAAGTTCTTTTAGAAAACTTTATAAATGAGTGTTATTAAACCCAAGAAGCTGCGCAGAGTTAAAATTGTAGATTTGACTATACAGTATTATGTAAAATAACAGTCAATGGTAGAGTATAATACGGAGAAAATTTAATCGGGAAAGGTGGCAGCGCTCTTTATATCAAAGAAAAAGGTTTGTTTTTAGAAATGAATATATTAAGAAACAAAATTGTTCATATAAAACTCCGCGGTAAAAAAGAAGCTGTATCATAATTTTTGCTAGTGGATTAAAAAAGGGAGAGTTTTGTTATGTATCAAATTGATTACAATAGTTATCGTTCTATAAAAAGCTTTAATCGTCGTGTTCGCTTTCTAGTTATGCACTACACTGCAGTTGATTTTAAAGAGTCAGTTGCAGCTCTTACGGGTGTTAAGGTGAGTGCACACTATCTTGTTCCTGATCCTTCGGAAAAAACGTATATTGAAGCGGGGTTTAAGGATATGCGTATTTTTAATCTAGTTGATGAAAATGAACGTGCTTGGCACGCCGGTATTAGTTCATGGGCTGGGAGAAATAACCTGAATGATACGGCTATTGGAATTGAGATAGTCAGTATAGTAACTGATGATAAGGGGATATTTACATTCCCTCCTTATAATCCCATGCAAATTGATGCAGTTAGAGAGCTTTCCTTAAATATTTTACAACGTTATCCGGATATTACGCCGACAAATGTGGTTGCTCACAGTGATATTGCTCCTAGTAGAAAAAGTGATCCAGGTGCAGCTTTTCCTTGGAAAGAGCTTTATGAAGCGGGTATAGGAGCGTGGTATGATGATGAATTGAAGGATTGCTATCAAGCTCAGTTCTCTAAGAGCCTTCCTGCTAAAGGAGATATTCTTGGTAAATTAAAGCAATATGGATATGATATTTCAATTGCAGAGAAGGAAAGCGGATACAAAATCTTAATTCGGGCGTTTCAGCTTCATTTTCGGCAGAGTAATTATGATGGAGTTTTGGATGCTGAAACGGCAGCAATTCTCTATGCATTGGTAGATAAATATTTTCCGTTAAAATAGTTTAACTTGTTTCATTAAAATATTTGGCAACTGCGATAGCGATTGTTTGGTATTAATTTTATTTATATTTGGCGGAGAGAGAGGGATTTGAACCCCCGATAGAGTTGCCCCTATGCCGCATTTCGAGTGCGGTGCTTTCAACCACTCAGCCATCTCTCCGTTTATTCAGACGAATAACATAACTTAGAATGTAATAAATTTTTATTCATTTTATAATTTCAGTTAGTAACGGTTTGATAATCTTCAATTTCTTTGAATACAAGCTCTTTTTTGCTTTTTAATTGGCTTTTCTTGACATAGAATGGAAATTCTAGCATATATCTATGCATGAGCGTGGAGTAATCTGCGCATATTTGTTTTTTGAGAGGTGTTTGCTATGCCTTTTAAAATCATTACGACTGATAAAAAGCAGCCTATTTTCTCTTGTTGATAAAGTAAAATAAGAGCTGGATCGAACGAAAGGATAAAAAATGTTCGCAGTCATTAAAACTGGCGGGAAGCAGTACCACGTTACTGCAAATCAGATCATAAAAGTTGAAAAAATTATTGGTGATGTTGGTAATGTTATTGAGTTAAACAACATATTAATGGTCTATGAAGGAAATAACGCAACTGTCGGTACACCTATTGTTGCAGGTGCGTTAGTTACAGCTGAAATTTTAGAACAAGGTCGTGCACGTAAAGTTATTTCATTCAAAAAACGTCGTCGTCAAAATTCAAAACGTACTCGTGGTCATCGTCAAGAATTAACGACACTGCGTATTTTAGAAGTTTTAACTGGTAGTTCAAAAACGCAAAAGATGACTGAAAAGTCCGTTAACAAGAAAAAAGAAACAAAAGTTTCTTCTTCTAGCAAAACTGCTAAAAAAACTACTGAAAAAAAAGCTGAGTCGAAAAAAGTAGTTCCTAAGAAATCAGAAAGTGAAAAGGATTAAAGGAGAACAGTCATGGCACATAAAAAAGCAGGAGGTTCTTCGCGTAATGGTCGCGATTCAGAATCAAAACGTCTTGGTGTTAAAAAATTTGGCGGTGAAGCTGTTATTGCCGGAAACATTATTGTTCGTCAGCGTGGTACACGTTGGCATCCTGGTAATAATGTTGGCATTGGAAAAGATCACACTCTTTTTGCACTTTCAAATGGAATAGTTTCTTTCAGCAAAAAAGCAAGTAATCGTTCTTATGTTTCAGTTATTACTATGGTAGAAACAGCAAAATAAGCTAGAATAGTTATAGAATTTTAAGCTTGCACGTTATTATTTGTGGGTACAGTGTGAGCTTTGGAGAGGTGGCCGAGTGGTTGAAGGCGCACGCCTGGAACGCGTGTATATGGGAAACCATATCGAGGGTTCGAATCCCTCTCTCTCCGCCAAATATCAATAAAATCAATAGGTTATCTAAAAGTTAGGGATTTCTGATTCCATTAATTCTATTATGTTTTTTCTGTTCTGTCCCTAACCTTTTTTGGAACTTTAGATTTGTTTGGAAACTTGTTGTATTTCTGTTACTGTGTTCTTCATAGCCTTTATGAGAAAATTCCGTCTTGAATATTGATATTATTTGAGTCAACTTTTTCCTGTCTGATTATTCCTTCCTTCCCTCATTGATACAAAAGTCCTTTCTTTTGTACCCCAAGAAGGGAGGGAATTTTTAAGGTTTTTCAGTAAGATTCTGTGATTTTTGAGTGATAAGAATATTTCGAACCGTTTGAATCAATTGATCTTCATCAATGGTTACTTGTGCTGGATTGCTTTCACGCTATGTTTGATTATCTTTAATTTCATGTTACTCAACGGTATTTGATGCACTAATACTATTCACATGATCTCTGTAACAGCTAAACATTGAAATTTTTTTGTATTTAACGATATGATTGTAACGAATAACTAAGAGAAAGTTGAGATTTTGAAGTAGAATGAGTTGATTTAATGATGAAAGTGATCATATCATATTTTTCTATGAAGTATAAAAAGTAATAGTGCCGATTGTAAAAAGTTCAAAGGTATTTCTAATAAAATGTTAAAAACTCATCTTTTAAAAAGATTATGCAGCAATTTTGACTGCTGGCTTAACTAGGATCTCTATTTAGTTTTGGACTACTGGTTTAAATTGGACTACTGGCTGCGAACTTTTGTTATTTTCTTATTGATTAGCGATTATTGGGGTGTAGTGCTTAGCGTTATTTGCTGATATATTGGGCAACAAAAAACTCTGATTGATGAAAATGAACACACCCTCTATCTCAACGCCATAGTTTGCTTCAAAGGCGAGATTTTAAGGAATGACAGATAACTCAGTCAGAGATTTACATTTATCTTACTAGTGCTTTATATTTTTGAATTCTTTTCTTTTGTGGTGAGCAAGATACAACTTTATCTTCCATCATAACTAAATGTCTATCAAGCCTATGATGAAGAGTTTCATCTTTTTTGTTCACGCTTTTATGGGAATAATCAGGATTTTCTCTCACGTATTCAGTAAGACGTTTTCCTGTTTGTGAATGTTTATAGAAAGTACCTGGAAGATAACTATCCACATTTTTATAATGTAAAGCAGTTCCTTTTTTAGATAAAATACCCTTAATATTATCTTGATGCATTACTTTTAATTTATCAGCTTCGAGATAAAGCTTTTTGGCTAAAACCAAACTTAAAATTCCACTTTCAGAAGAGTTTTCTTGAAGATTAATTTCTGCCATAGAAAAATAACAATAAGGAAGTTGAGAATCTTCAATGGCTGATTTCATTGTCAATCCTAGTATCTGTGCATTCATATTCATGAATCGTGTAGTATCAAACAATATCAAGGATGTTTTTTTATTAATGGTCTGATGATCAATTACCGCAAAATGGGGTTCTTCACCTTCTAGACCAACTAGAAACCTAGAAGATGTAATTCCATTATTGACTGTTCTGTGAATTGATTTAATGAGGCTGTCAGGATTCATCGTGAATTGAAGATTCAGCCCTGGATTTTGACTGTTTTCACGTTCGACTAGGCGAGGCATCATTGTAAGATCTATATGTGCATAATCAACATTAGTAAATTTATTATTCTTAATGTCATTCTCTAAATCTGCAATAACACCTTGTAATGATTTCTTACTGAATAAGATACTTGGTTTTGTCTCTTCGCTAGTTTCTAAACGTGCTAGCAACTCTTCTAATTCTAATGCGTCACTCTCACTCTTTTGTGGGTTGCTGGCTTGACTGGGGTCTTTAGTTGATTTGGGGCTACTAGTTTGAATTGGACCTCTGGCTGCACTTGCGCCCTGAATTTCGCTTAAGGTGTCATCTCCACCACTGGCTTGATCTTTTTGATTTTTTGATTTAAACATAATTAATCTCCATTTTAATAATTCTGCATAAAATAATAGTTTTTTTGGGCTAAAAGATGTTTGCATTGACTTCCTTCACATCATGAGAAGCAAAAAAAAGTGGATGCATGTCTTAACTCTAAGCAGTTTTCACTATAGATCCTGCTAAAATCTATTTTGCTTCTAATGAAGGTTTTTAGTTTCTGTTCTCTTTAAATATGCATGGGATATTTTAAACCATGAAACTAGTTTGTGAGATCCTGTGATCGTATGATATTTTACTGCTTTTTAATGAGACCAAACAAACCATCAGAGTGTTTTAGATTTTCAAGTGCTTCTGCTTTTTTAACTTCAGTATTGTTCATCTCATTTCTTATTGATTGATACTTTTAAAGAGGAGTTGATTAATTGTAAGAGGATTTTCTAAATGCACAGGGATTACTTTCAAAACCGCCCAGAATAAATTTTTTGTGAGATTTATTTATGGAGCTTGTCTTTCCGATTCTTGCTAACGGTCAATTATTTTTATGCGTAAAGCAATGCTATATTCATATTGGGGAAGATGATAGTAGATTAATTGACCTTCTTTGGAGTTTTTAGAATTTCTTTGAACTTATTTTCTTCAATTTTAAGATCAGTATGTGTTTACAGTATATTCCTTATATATCTTATCATACTGTTTATCACATCATTCGACAATTAGATATAATCTGAATGATTATTCAATTTTTATAATCTGTATTTTTGGTACAGAGGAATATTTCTATGAAACGGAAAGAATTTTTTTGCATTTGGGACAAGTCTTTCCATTTTTCCAAATTTCTTTGAGCACTATCAACATATAATTATGGTCATTATAGTGTATATTTTATATATTTTGCATGTGATGTCTTGTGAAAATCTTTTTTGAAAGATCAAGAAAAAATTATTCATTGATACTTGCCATTTTATTTATGTGCTCCATCTAAAGGACAAATTGTTCTTTATTGAAAGTTGTTGTTATCGAAGGAAGGATTGCATTGCTCTTTGATCAAGAGAATAGAATGATTTCAAATTTTCTTTATTGATTCATTTTAAGACTTTGAGATGAAAGGGTTGAGGGTCTTTCGTGAAATTCAGAGTTTTTAAGTGACACCACAATAGATTTCAGCATCAGCGGGGGAGCTTCTAGATTTTTGTGAATTTTATTGCGCAAAGGTGGTTTTGCGGAGGGATTTCTTTTGCCCTCTTTTGTGACTGCGCTTTGTTTTAGCATTGAATGTGTTTTTTTATTGAGGGGTTTATTATGAAAAAAATTTCAACACCAAATATTGTTAAAGCAGTTTCGTTGGGAGTAGCAGTGTCTGTTCTTTTATCGAGTGTTTCTCCTATTTTTTCTGCTAATGTTGCAATAACAGGAGCGACTAATCAAAGCTCAAATGCTCCTAGTTCTCTTTATGCAAAGGGGAGCCATGGTAGTATTGTTTTTTCCGGTGATGATGATCATTGTGGTGTCGATAATGTTACTGGTCATGGTGCTGCTGGTTATGATCCTAAAATGAATGCTAATTCGATAAGCAATGATTTTGTATGGAAAAGCACTAAAGGTGCAATTAGTATTGGGAGTGCTGAGAATGGACAGACCCGGCAGATTGTGGGAGTAGCAGCTGGGACTCAAGAGACTGATGCAGTGAACGTTGGGCAGTTGAAAGCCTTAAGAGAATTGGCAACAAAAAGTTGGCAGCTTTCTGTTAATGGTGAAAATGCAGCAGATATTGGGGCAGATAGTATTGTAGATTTTTCAGGGGCAAGCGACAATATCACGGTTGTAAAAGACAGCAGCAATGGAAAAACTAGTGTAAAATTTGAGTTAGGTCAGATTATTAGAGTGAGCCGAGTAATAGCAGGATTGGCTAATGTAAGTAATGCTGGTTTTGTGATTACGGGTGGTCCTAATATGACTATTGGCGGTATTTTTGCTGGAAATAAAACTCTTACAGGAGTAGCAGATGGGATTTTGTTAAACGATGCAGTGAATGTTCGTCAGCTCAATGAAGTGAAAAATACTATAGCAGGCAATAGTCTTGTTGGACAGGATAGTACAGCCAGTGTTATTACTATTGGTCAGGAAACTGGTGGTAATGAAATTAATATTGTAAACAATAAAAAGGAAAAACGAAAGATTTCTGGTGTTTCAGGTGGAGCTGTTACTGAAGAATCAACCGAAGCAATAAATGGTGGACAGCTTTGGGAGACTAACGGAAAAATTTCAGAATTAGAAAATGATATTGGTAGTATAGAAACAAGTATAACCCAGGTTCGAAATAATTTAACAACAGTTGCAACAAATACATCAGAATATTTTGGTGGTGGTGCAGATGTTCTGAACGGTAAAGCACCGAATTATGAGATTGATGGCATTACCTATGATGATATTGGTTCGGCATTTGAAGGTGTTGATGTTGCTTTTACGGAGATTAACGAAAAGATATCTAACATAACAGAAAATGGTCTTGTTAGACAGGATGATACAGCCAGTGTTATTACTATTGGTCAGGAAACTGGTGGTAATGAAATTAATATTGTAAACAATAAAAAGGAAAAACGAAAGATTTCTGGTATTTCAGGTGGAGCTGTTACTGAAGAATCAACCGAAGCAATAAATGGTGGGCAGCTTTGGGAGACTAACGGAAAAATTTCAGAGTTAGAAAATAATATTGATGGTATAGAAACAAATATAACCCAGGTTCGAAATAATTTAACAACAGTTACAACAAATACATCAGAATATTTTGGTGGTGGTGCAGATGTTCTGAAGGGTAAAGCTCCAGATTATGTGATTAATGAAGTTACCTATAATGATGTTGGTTCGGCATTTGAAGGTGTTGATGTTGCTTTTACGGAGATTAACGAAACAATATCGGATTTAAAGGAAAATAATCTTGTCCAGCAAAATGGAAATATGGGCCTTATTACTATTGGTAAGAAAACGGGTGGTAATGAAATTAATATTAAAAATAGTGCGGGTAAAGAGCGGAGGATTTCTGGTGTTGCAGATGGAACGCTCTCTAACAAATCAAAGGATGCCGTGAATGGTTCACAGCTTTGGACGACGAATCAAAATGTTCAGGAGCTGAATGATAATGTTGATAAGGTAAGTGGAAACGTAACAACTATTGCGAAAAATGTATCCAAGTATTTTGGTGGTGATACAGATGTTATGAGCGGTAAAGCACCGACTTATGTAATCAAAGGTGTTAAATATAACGATGTTGGTTCTGCTTTTGTTGGTGTTGATGGTTCTATTACACAAATTAATAATCAAATATCTGAAATTACAAAGAATAATCTTGTTCAGCAAGACATAAATACGCAGCTTATTACTATTGGTAAAGGAATGGGTGGTACTAAAATTGATATTTCAGAAGGACAAGGGAAAGATCGAACACTTTCGGGTGTGAAAGATGCGGTAAGAGACAATGAAGCCGTTAACAAAGCTCAATTGGATCAAAGTTTGAAGGATATTACTCAAGATTTCGAATTTTTAAGTGGTGCTGTGGTTCTTTATGATAAGAAGTCAGATGGCAGCGTTGATTATGAAAATATCACTTTGGGTGGGAATAGTAAACCGGTTGCTCTTCATAATGTTAAAGATGGTAAAATTTCTAGTGAATCGAGTGATGCTGTTAATGGAAAGCAGATTAATAAGTTCTCTAACGAGATTGCGAACATTTTTGGTGGTGGCACAAGATTCGGCAATGGTGCTTTTACACGTCCAACTTATACTTTATCCGATGTGACAACAGAAGGAGAGGTGCAAAGAAAGATCTATAATGATGTTGGTTCAGCTTTTGTAGGGCTTGATATGAATATCAGGAATATAAATAAACACATCGAGTATGTGGTTGATGATTTTAATGAGAAAATTACCAATTTTTCTAGTGATGCTTTGTTGTGGAGCGATCAAGAAAAAGCCTTTGTTGCGCTTCATGGCTCTAAGGGACAAGTAAAAGAAAATAGCAGACTGACATTTCTTTTAGATGGAGAAATTGCTGTTAATTCGACAGATGCCATTACAGGGAATCAACTTTTCGAGACAAATAGTAAGCTTGCTTCTTATTTTGGGGGGAGTGCTGAATATAAGAATGGCCAGTGGAAAGATCCTACTTTTACAGTTTATCAATTTGGTCCTAATGGTTTAGTTTCCCAAAAGGGTTATAATAATGTTACTGATGCTTTTGCTGGTGTAAATGGTGGGATGTCTGCTTTAAATGATCGGATTAAAAAGATTGAAAATCAAGGTGGACAGGGTGGACAAGGTGGTTTTGATCCAGATGCTTTAAAATGGAATGAAGAAAAAGGTGCCTATGATGCAAGTCGATACGGGGAAGATGGTAAGATTACCAATGTTGCGGATGGTAAAGTTGAAAAAGACGCGAAAGATGCAGTAAATGGTGGGCAACTTTGGGATACCAACCAACGTGTGACCAATGTTGAAAATAAAGTAGAAAACATCTCAAACACAATTAACGGTGTGGTTGAGGGCGCTGTTCAGTATGACAAAGATGAAAAGGGAAAGAAAACCAATAAAATCACTTTAGCAGGAGGTGATGCCGGGAAGCCTGTTGTTATTGATAATGTTGCGGATGGCAAGATCGAAAAAGGCTCGAAAGAAGCAGTAAATGGTGGTCAGCTGCATGATTACACCAAGCAACAGATGGAGGTTGTTCTTGACGATGCGAAAAAATATACAGATGAAAAGGTCAAGAATATTGTTGTAGATGCTATTGATGACGCTGTAGATAAGGCAAAAGACTACACGAATATGAGATTTGATCTTTTAAATTATGGCATTGAAGAAACACGTAAAGAAGCGAGACAAGCTGCAGCGATTGGTTTAGCAGTTTCTAATTTGCGGTATAATGACACTCCTGGTGCGTTAAGTGTTGCATTTGGAGGTGGTTTATGGCGCAGCCAATCTGCTCTTGCTGTTGGTGCCGGTTATACCTCTATTAATGGAAATGTTCGCTCCAATGTTTCTGTGACAGGTGCTGGAGGTCATTGGGGTATTGGTGCAGGATTAACCTTCACTCTACCAGTGCGCTGATATAGAGATTTAGCTGTGATTGCTATGTATTGCTATTAATAAAAATGCATTAATATTTAATACAAAAATAGATAATTTTATTAAATTTCCGTTGCATCTTTTTCTAAAAAATGAGAAAAAGATGCAATTTTTTGATGAATATAAGTTTATGTAAATTAATAAAGCAATTTTTGTAGTTATTATTAATAAAATACACACTTTACACTACATAACCTCTGTTATTAGATTATATAGTTTATTTCGATTTTTTCTGTTCTATAAATCATTTTCTTTAAAAACACAACAATAGTTATTGTTGCAAGTGATAAAATAAATCTAAATTCTAACAGAGCTGTTATTAAACAACAACTTTGAAAGAAAAATTAAAAAACTCATCTTCTTAAAGACAGAGTTAAGAACAATAGCAAAGAATTCTATAAAAATAAAAACACTGAGAAAACTGATATAACCACACCTTAACGAATCACAATAACAGAATCACAACCTTTTAAATCGCTAATTACGAATCACCACTTTACAAGATTCACCCTATGAAACTCTCTTAAATATCAAATTTCCCTAGGGCTATGAACACAAAACCCACCCAAAACAAAAAATACCTTGAAATCCCACTCATTGTGCTTTATGCAAGAAGAGGGAGCATACATAAAAATATTAATAAAAACCTCATTATGTATTTCACTTTAAAGAAAACATCAACAGCTATTAAGGAACAAACTTAGATAACACTCTTTAGCACTCCACAATAACCCTTAAACACAAACAAAAAACCAAAGGACTCACTTTTAATAAATAAACCACTCTAATCTGCAAACTCTAAATATAAGGTAAATATGTCTTTTTAATGTCATCTCTTACATAATTTACCAAACACAACACCATCTTCATTGTAGTTATCACCTACAAGGATTACAAATCTGACTTCAGGATACCTAGTAATGTCTAAATGTGTTTTTTTGATGTCTAAAATTTATTTTTAATTTTTATTGAGGAATTTCTTCATGAAAAAAGTATGTTCTGCACAAAAGGTCAATAATTTAAAAGATTGTTCTTTTTCTTTTCGTTCACCTTTATTAAAAGCTGTTTCGTTAGGGACAGCGATGACATCACTTTTATCGAGTGTTTCACCTGTTATTGCAGCAAATTTTGTTCCAACGGAGCAACAAATAACGATTCAAGATTCAAAAAATTTACAGATTGGTCATTTACTTTCTTCAAATGTTTTTCATAAAAGTTCAAAGGATTGTAATGAGAATGTTTATTTTTCTACTAATCGGTTCTGTGGTGTAGATATTGTTGCTTTTAATTCTTTTGATTCAAAGAAAATAGTTTCAGAGAGGATAATCACTGAAGGGAATTACGACAATCTCATTGAGCGTAAAAAGGTTGTTGGTTATAAGCCTGAGAATTCTACGATTTGGCATGTTGATGGTAGAATGACTATTGTAGATCCTATTGATTCTAGAAGATTATACCTAGCTATAGGTCAGGATCCAGTATCGGAAGGCTATTCGTCTGTTGCAATAGGTAATGTTGTTGTACAATCGGGCCATGTGACAAATGAGGGGAATAGTATCCGAGTAGATGGGGGGAGTGTTGTAGGTGATGGTGCAGAAGCAAAAGGACTTAATAGTATTGCACTAGGTGTTTATGGAAGATATCCTAATAATATTGGTGGTATGAAGCGCTTGTCCGGTCCACAAGCATTATCTACAGACGCGATTGCTATAGGCGCTTCAGCTCATGTCGGCGAAGGCGTAGACGAAGGGGTTGCTATTGGTGCGAGAGCCCGTGTTAACGTATTGGGGGGTGTCGCTGTAGGAACGTTTAGCATCTCTAATAGACCCAGAGGTGTAAAGGGCTATGATCCTCTGGGGAAACAAAATTTAGGTGTGGTGTGGGTAGGTCTGAATGGTGGCTTTGAAGTTGGGAATCGACAAATTACCGGGGTGTCCGCTGGGAGTGAACTTAGTGATGCTGTGAATGTTGCTCAGTTAAAATCTTTACAAGAATGGGTGAAAAACAATGCAGGGGGTTGGAAGCTTTCTGTTAATG
Source organism: Bartonella sp. JB63 (assembly GCF_002022665.1). Classification (NCBI taxonomy): domain Bacteria; kingdom Pseudomonadati; phylum Pseudomonadota; class Alphaproteobacteria; order Hyphomicrobiales; family Bartonellaceae; genus Bartonella; species Bartonella sp. JB63. Next base: position 1,091,413 of record NZ_CP019788.1, on the reverse strand, counting down.
GACACCTTGCATCAGATGTTTATTCAGGGAGTGTTGTTGATTTTTCACCATCTCTTAATAATAATCTTATAGTTTCAGTGTTCAGTGATAGAGGCGGTAATAGAAGTAGTATTTGACCTTGCGAAGGAGATTACTGTTGATAGCGTAAAATTAGGAGCATCTACCTTAAGCGAAAACAGCTTAGTGTTTGCAAGTAGTGTAAGTATAGGGCATAATGGGATCTCCGCGGGAAACAGAAGAATCATAAACTTGGCAGATGGTGCTGCAGAGAGTGATGCTGTTAATTTTAAACAGTTGAAGGAAGTAAAAGAATTAGCAGAAAAAGCAGGGGGTTGGAAGCTTTCTGTTAATGGGACATCTGCAACAGATGTTGCTTCAGGGAGTATTGTTGATTTTTCATCATCTGGTAGTAATCTTATAGTTTCAAAGGACGGTGATAAAGTAAAATTTGACCTTGCGAAGGAGATTACTGTTGATAGCGTAAAATTAGGAGCATCTACCTTAAACAAAGACAGCTTAGTGTTTGCAGGTGGTGTAAGTATAGGGCATAATGGGATCTCCGCGGGAAACAAAAAAATCACAGGATTGGCAGATGGTGCTGCAGAGAGTGATGCTGTTAATTTTAAACAGTTGAAGGAAGTAAAAGAATTGGCAGAAGGTAAGACAGGAGGTTGGAAGCTTTCTGTTGGTGGAGCAGCTGCAACAGATGTTGCTTCAGGGAGCACTGTTGATTTTTCATCATCTGATAAAAACCTTGTAGTTTCAAAGGATAGAGGTAATTCTAATAAAGTAATATTTAGCCTTGCGAAGGAGATTACTGTTGATAGCGTAAAATTAGGAGGAGCATCTACCTTAAGCAAAGACAGCTTAGCGTTTGCAGGTGGTGTAAGTATAGGGCATAATGGGATCTCCGCGGGAAACAAAAAAATCACAGGATTGGCAGATGGTGCTGCAGAGAGTGATGCTGTTAATTTTAAACAGTTGAAGGAAATAGAAAAAAAAGCAGGGGGTTGGAAGCTTTCTGTTAATGGAACAGTTGCATCAGATGTTGCTTCAGGGAGTATTGTTGATTTTTCATCATCTGATAAAAACCTTGTAGTTTCAAAGGATAGAGGTAATTCTAATAAAGTAATATTTAGCCTTGCAAATGATATTACTGTTGATAGCGTAAAATTAGGAGCATCTACCTTAAACAAAGACAGCTTAGTGTTTGTAGGTGGTGTAAGTATAGGGCATAATGGGATCTCCGCGGGAAACAAAAAAATCACAGGATTGGCAGATGGTGCTGCAGAGAGTGATGCTGTTAATTTTAAACAGTTGAAGGAAGTAAAAGAATTGGCAGAAGGTAAGACAGGAGGTTGGAAGCTTTCTGTTGGTGGAGCAGTTGCAACAGATGTTGCTCCAGGGAGCACTGTTGATTTTTCATCATCTGGTAGTAATCTTATAGTTTCAAAGGATAGTAAAAAAGTAAAATTTGACCTTGCAGATGATATTACTGTTGATAGCGTAAAATTAGGAGCATCTACCTTAAACGAAGACAGCTTAGCGTTTGCAAGTGGTGTAAGTATAGGGCGTGATGGGATCTCCGCGGGAAACAAAAAAATCACAAACTTGGCAGATGGTACTGCAGAGAGTGATGCTGTTAATTTTAAACAGTTGAAGGAAATAGAAAAAAAAGCAGGGGGTTGGAAGCTTTCTGTTGGTGGAGCAGTTGCAACAGATGTTGCTCCAGGGAGCGCTATTGATTTTTCATCATCTGGTAGTAATCTTATACTTTCAAAGGATAGTGATAAAGTAAAATTTGACCTTGCAAGTGATATTACTGTTGATAGCGTAAAATTAGGAGCATCTACCTTAAACGAAGACAGCTTAGCGTTTGCAAGTGGTGTAAGTATAGGGCGTGATGGGATCTCCGCGGGAAACAAAAAAATCACAAACTTGGCAGATGGTACTGCAGAGAGTGATGCTGTTAATTTTAAACAGTTGAAGGAAATAGAAAAAAAAGCAGGGGGTTGGAAGCTTTCTGTTGGTGGAGCAGTTGCAACAGATGTTGCTCCAGGGAGCACTGTTGATTTTTCATCATCTGGTAAAAACCTTTTAGTTTCAAAGGACGGTGATAAAGTAAAATTTGACCTTGCGAAGGAGATTACTGTTGATAGCGTAAAATTAGGAGCATCTACCTTAAACTCAAGTGGTTTAGTGCTGAAAGGTTCTGGAGATCGGAACGAAGTAGGAGGAGTTTCTTTAAATTCGGGCGGCTTAAAATTTACAGATGCTAAAGGTAGCATAACTGGTCCAGTTATATCAGTCGCTGGAATCAGTGCTGGAAATGAAAAAATTACAAATTTGAAGGATGGAACGATTTCAGCGCAATCTACAGAAGCGATTACGGGAAAGCAGCTTTTAAAGACGAATAGCATGGTTGCTGAATATTTAGGAGGAGGGGCCAATTCTACAACTGAAACAGCACCGACGTATAATATTCGAGGCAAATCGCATCGTGATGTAGGATCTGCATTTGTTGGAGTTAATGATTCTCTTACAGATATTTATTCGCAGCTTACGAATGTAGAGGGAGGTAGTCTTGTACAGCAAGAAGAAAGTGAAGATGACAGTGGTCGTATCACGGTAGGAGCGAAGGTTGGTGGTACAGAAATTAATCTTTCGAACAAGGACGGACAAGGACGGACACTTTCAGGTTTGAAAGATGGAAAGGTTTCAGAGCAATCTACAGAAGCGATTACAGGAAAGCAGCTTTTTAAAGTTGAAAGTGAGATTACCGGTACGAATAACAAGCTCACTGAGACTAATCAGAAACTTTCTGATTTGAGTATGGGTGTTGATGATTTATCTGTTGAAGTTAAACAATCTACCTTTAATATAGGAAAGCTTGAAAAGAATGCTTCTGCTTATTTAGGAGGTGGAGCAGATCTTTTAGCCGAAACAGCACCGACGTATGAGATTCAAGGCGAGTTGCATCGTGATGTAGGATCTGCATTTGTTGGAGTTGATGATTATCTTACAAAGCTTAAAAGTACTGTAACTGGAAATATTGAGGATATTGAACAAAATAGTTTGTTGTGGAGTGACAGTGATGATGCTTTTGTTGCGCTTCATGTTAAAAAAGAAGAAAAAGGAGAAAAGAAAGAAAGAAGCAAACTTAAGTTTCTCCTTGATGGAGATATAGCAGAGGCTTCTACAGAAGCGGTTACAGGTGGACAACTTTATGAGACGAATACTAAAGTTGCTGAATATTTAGGGGGTGAATCAGGTTATGCAGAAGGTGAATGGACAGCTCCGACATTTGCACTTAAGTTACTTCGAGAAGATGGTTCTACTGAAGAGAAAAAATACAATAACGTAGCAGATTCGTTAAAAGGATTGAGTGAGTCATTTGTAGAGAATAATCTTATTCAGAAAGAAACAAGTGAGAGAGAAGATGTTAATGGTCGTATCACGATAGGAGCGAAGGTTGTTGGTACAGAAGTTAATTTTTCGAACAAGGATGGACAAGGACGGACACTTTCAGGTTTGAAAGATGGAAAGGTTTCAGCGCAATCTACAGAAGCGATTACGGGAAAGCAGCTTTTAAAGACGAATAGCATGGTTGCTGAATATTTAGGAGGAGGGGCCAATTCTACAACTGAAACAGCACCGACGTATAATATTCGAGGCAAATCGCATCGTGATGTAGGATCTGCATTTGTTGGAGTTAATGATTCTCTTACAGATATTTATTCGCAGCTTACGAATGTAGAGGGAGGTAGTCTTGTACAGCAAGAAGAAAGTGAAGATGACAGTGGTCGTATCACGGTAGGAGCGAAGGTTGGTGGTACAGAAATTAATCTTTCGAACAAGGACGGACAAGGACGGACACTTTCAGGTTTGAAAGATGGAAAGGTTTCAGAGCAATCTACAGAAGCGATTACAGGAAAGCAGCTTTTTAAAGTTGAAAGTGAGATTACTGGTACGAATAACAAGCTCACTGAGACTAATCAGAAACTTTCTGATTTGAGTATGGGTGTTGATGATTTATCTGTTGAAGTTAAACAATCTACCTTTAATATAGGAAAGCTTGAAAAGAATGCTTCTGCTTATTTAGGAGGTGGAGCAGATCTTTTAGCCGAAACAGCACCGACGTATGAGATTCAAGGCGAGTTGCATCGTGATGTAGGATCTGCATTTGTTGGAGTTGATGATTATCTTACAAAGCTTAAAAGTACTGTAACTGGAAATATTGAGGATATTGAACAAAATAGTTTGTTGTGGAGTGACAGTGATGATGCTTTTGTTGCGCTTCATGTTAAAAAAGAAGAAAAAGGAGAAAAGAAAGAAAGAAGCAAACTTAAGTTTCTCCTTGATGGAGATATAGCAGAGGCTTCTACAGAAGCGGTTACAGGTGGACAACTTTATGAGACGAATACTAAAGTTGCTGAATATTTAGGGGGTGAATCAGGTTATGCAGAAGGTGAATGGACAGCTCCGACATTTGCACTTAAGTTACTTCGAGAAGATGGTTCTACTGAAGAGAAAAAATACAATAACGTAGCAGATTCGTTAAAAGGATTGAGTGAGTCATTTGTAGAGAATAATCTTATTCAGAAAGAAACAAGTGAGAGAGAAGATGTTAATGGTCGTATCACGATAGGAGCGAAGGTTGTTGGTACAGAAGTTAATTTTTCGAACAAGGACGGACAAGGACGGACACTTTCAGGTTTGAAAGATGGAAAGGTTTCAGCGCAATCTACAGAAGCGATTACAGGAAAGCAGCTTTATGAGACGAATACTAAAGTTGCTGAATATTTAGGAGGAGGGGCCAATTCTACAACTGAAACAGCACCGACGTATAATATTCGAGGCAAATCGCATCGTGATGTAGGATCTGCATTTGTTGGAGTTAATGATTCTCTTACAGATATTTATTCGCAGCTTACGAATGTAGAGGGAGGTAGTCTTGTACAGCAAGAAGAAAGTGAAGATGACAGTGGTCGTATCACGATAGGAGCGAAGGTTGGTGGTACAGAAGTTAATTTTTCGAACAAGGACGGACAAGGACGGACACTTTCAGGTTTGAAAGATGGAAAGGTTTCAGCACAATCTACAGAAGCGATTACAGGTGGACAACTTTATGAGACGAATACTAAAGTTGCTGAATATTTAGGGGGTGAATCAGGTTATGCAGAAGGTGAATGGACAGCTCCGACATTTGCACTTAAGTTACTTCGAGAAGATGGTTCTACTGAAGAGAAAAAATACAATAACGTAGCAGATTCGTTAAAAGGATTGAGTGAGTCATTTGTAGAGAATAATCTTATTCAGAAAGAAACAAGTGAGAGAGAAGATGTTAATGGTCGTATCACGATAGGAGCGAAGGTTGGTGGTACAGAAATTAATCTTTCGAACAAGGACGGACAAGGACGGACACTTTCAGGTTTGAAAGATGGAAAGGTTTCAGAGCAATCTACAGAAGCGATTACAGGAAAGCAGCTTTTTAAAGTTGAAAGTGAGATTACCGATACGAATAACAAGCTCACTGAGACTAATCAGAAACTTTCTGATTTGAGTATGGGTGTTGATGATTTATCTGTTGAAGTTAAACAATCTACCTTTAATATAGGAAAGCTTGAAAAGAATGCTTCTGCTTATTTAGGAGGTGGAGCAGATCTTTTAGCCGAAACAGCACCGACGTATGAGATTCAAGGCGAGTTGCATCGTGATGTAGGATCTGCATTTGTTGGAGTTGATGATTATCTTACAAAGCTTAAAAGCACCGTAAATGAAGGTATTGGGAATATTGAACAAAATAGTTTGTTGTGGAGTGACAGTGATGATGCTTTTGTTGCGCTTCATGTTAAAAAAGAAGAAAAAGGAGAAAAGAAAGAAAGAAGCAAACTTAAGTTTCTCCTTGATGGAGATATAGCAGAGGCTTCTACAGAAGCGGTTACAGGTGGACAACTTTATGAGACGAATACTAAAGTTGCTGAATATTTAGGGGGTGAATCAGGTTATGCAGAAGGTGAATGGACAGCTCCGACATTTGCACTTAAGTTACTTCGAGAAGATGGTTCTACTGAAGAGAAAAAATACAATAACGTAGCAGATTCGTTAAAAGGATTGAGTGAGTCATTTGTAGAGAATAATCTTATTCAGAAAGAAACAAGTGAGAGAGAAGATGTTAATGGTCGTATCACGATAGGAGCGAAGGTTGTTGGTACAGAAGTTAATTTTTCGAACAAGGATGGACAAGGACGGACACTTTCAGGTTTGAAAGATGGAAAGGTTTCAGAGCAATCTACAGAAGCGATTACAGGAAAGCAGCTTTATGAGACGAATACTAAAGTTGCTGAATATTTAGGAGGAGGGGCCAATTCTACAACTGAAACAGCACCGACGTATAATATTCGAGGCAAATCGCATCGTGATGTAGGATCTGCATTTGTTGGAGTTAATGATTCTCTTACAGATATTTATTCGCAGCTTACGAATGTAGAGGGAGGTAGTCTTGTACAGCAAGAAGAAAGTGAAGATGACAGTGGTCGTATCACGATAGGAGCGAAGGTTGGTGGTACAGAAATTAATTTTTCGAACAAGGACGGACAAGGACGGACACTTTCAGGTTTGAAAGATGGAAAGGTTTCAGAGCAATCTACAGAAGCGATTACAGGAAAGCAGCTTTTTAAAGTTGAAAGTGAGATTACCGGTACGAATAACAAGCTCACTGAGACTAATCAGAAACTTTCTGATTTGAGTATGGGTGTTGATGATTTATCTGTTGAAGTTAAACAATCTACCTTTAATATAGGAAAGCTTGAAAAGAATGCTTCTGCTTATTTAGGAGGTGGAGCAGATCTTTTAGCCGAAACAGCACCGACGTATGAGATTCAAGGCGAGTTGCATCGTGATGTAGGATCTGCATTTGTTGGAGTTGATGATTATCTTACAAAGCTTAAAAGTACTGTAACTGGAAATATTGAGGATATTGAACAAAATAGTTTGTTGTGGAGTGACAGTGATGATGCTTTTGTTGCGCTTCATGTTAAAAAAGAAGAAAAAGGAGAAAAGAAAGAAAGAAGCAAACTTAAGTTTCTCCTTGATGGAGATATAGCAGAGGCTTCTACAGAAGCGGTTACAGGTGGACAACTTTATGAGACGAATACTAAAGTTGCTGAATATTTAGGGGGTGAATCAGGTTATGCAGAAGGTGAATGGACAGCTCCGACATTTGCACTTAAGTTACTTCGAGAAGATGGTTCTACTGAAGAGAAAAAATACAATAACGTAGCAGATTCGTTAAAAGGATTGAGTGAGTCATTTGTAGAGAATAATCTTATTCAGAAAGAAACAAGTGAGAGAGAAGATGTTAATGGTCGTATCACGATAGGAGCGAAGGTTGTTGGTACAGAAGTTAATTTTTCGAACAAGGATGGACAAGGACGGACACTTTCAGGTTTGAAAGATGGAAAGGTTTCAGCGCAATCTACAGAAGCGATTACAGGAAAGCAGCTTTTTGAGACGAATACTAAAGTTGCTGAATATTTAGGGGGTGAATCAGGTTATGCAGAAGGTGAATGGACAGCTCCGACATTTGCACTTAAGTTACTTCGAGAAGATGGTTCTACTGAAGAGAAAAAATACAATAACGTAGCAGATTCGTTAAAAGGATTGAGTGAGTCATTTGTAGAGAATAATCTTATTCAGAAAGAAACAAGTGAGAGAGAAGATGTTAATGGTCGTATCACGATAGGAGCGAAGGTTGGTGGTACAGAAATTAATCTTTCGAACAAGGACGGACAAGGACGGACACTTTCAGGTTTGAAAGATGGAAAGGTTTCAGAGCAATCTACAGAAGCGATTACAGGAAAGCAGCTTTTTAAAGTTGAAAGTGAGATTACCGATACGAATAACAAGCTCACTGAGACTAATCAGAAACTTTCTGATTTGAGTATGGGTGTTGATGATTTATCTGTTGAAGTTAAACAATCTACCTTTAATATAGGAAAGCTTGAAAAGAATGCTTCTGCTTATTTAGGAGGTGGAGCAGATCTTTTAGCCGAAACAGCACCGACGTATGAGATTCAAGGCGAGTTGCATCGTGATGTAGGATCTGCATTTGTTGGAGTTGATGATTATCTTACAAAGCTTAAAAGTACTGTAACTGGAAATATTGAGGATATTGAACAAAATAGTTTGTTGTGGAGTGACAGTGATGATGCTTTTGTTGCGCTTCATGTTAAAAAAGAAGAAAAAGGAGAAAAGAAAGAAAGAAGCAAACTTAAGTTTCTCCTTGATGGAGATATAGCAGAGGCTTCTACAGAAGCGGTTACAGGTGGACAACTTTATGAGACGAATACTAAAGTTGCTGAATATTTAGGGGGTGAATCAGGTTATGCAGAAGGTGAATGGACAGCTCCGACATTTGCACTTAAGTTACTTCGAGAAGATGGTTCTACTGAAGAGAAAAAATACAATAACGTAGCAGATTCGTTAAAAGGATTGAGTGAGTCATTTGTAGAGAATAATCTTATTCAGAAAGAAACAAGTGAGAGAGAAGATGTTAATGGTCGTATCACGATAGGAGCGAAGGTTGTTGGTACAGAAGTTAATTTTTCGAACAAGGACGGACAAGGACGGACACTTTCAGGTTTGAAAGATGGAAAGGTTTCAGCGCAATCTACAGAAGCGATTACAGGAAAGCAGCTTTATGAGACGAATACTAAAGTTGCTGAATATTTAGGGGGTGAATCAGGTTATGCAGAAGGTGAATGGACAGCTCCGACATTTGCACTTAAGTTACTTCGAGAAGATGGTTCTACTGAAGAGAAAAAATACAATAACGTAGCAGATTCGTTAAAAGGATTGAGTGAGTCATTTGTAGAGAATAATCTTATTCAGAAAGAAACAAGTGAGAGAGAAGATGTTAATGGTCGTATCACGATAGGAGCGAAGGTTGGTGGTACAGAAGTTAATTTTTCGAACAAGGACGGACAAGGACGGACACTTTCAGGTTTGAAAGATGGAAAGGTTTCAGAGCAATCTACAGAAGGGATTACAGGTGGACAACTTTATGAGACGAATACTAAAGTTGCTGAATATTTAGGGGGTGAATCAGGTTATGCAGAAGGTGAATGGACAGCTCCGACATTTGCACTTAAGTTACTTCGAGAAGATGGTTCTACTGAAGAGAAAAAATACAATAACGTAGCAGATTCGTTAAAAGGATTGAGTGAGTCATTTGTAGAGAATAATCTTATTCAGAAAGAAACAAGTGAGAGAGAAGATGTTAATGGTCGTATCACGATAGGAGCGAAGGTTGTTGGTACAGAAGTTAATTTTTCGAACAAGGATGGACAAGGACGGACACTTTCAGGTTTGAAAGATGGAAAGGTTTCAGCGCAATCTACAGAAGCGATTACAGGAAAGCAGCTTTTTGAGACGAATAGCATGGTTGCTGAATATTTAGGAGGAGGGGCCAATTCTACAACTGAAACAGCACCGACGTATGAGATTCAAGGCGAGTTGCATCGTGATGTAGGATCTGCATTTGTTGGAGTTGATGATTATCTTACAAAGCTTAAAAGCACCGTAAATGAAGGTATTGGGAATATTGAACAAAATAGTTTGTTGTGGAGTGACAGTGATGATGCTTTTGTTGCGCTTCATGTTAAAAAAGAAGAAAAAGGAGAAAAGAAAGAAAGAAGCAAACTTAAGTTTCTCCTTGATGGAGATATAGCAGAGGCTTCTACAGAAGCGGTTACAGGTGGACAACTTTATGAGACGAATACTAAAGTTGCTGAATATTTAGGGGGTGAATCAGGTTATGCAGAAGGTGAATGGACAGCTCCGACATTTGCACTTAAGTTACTTCGAGAAGATGGTTCTACTGAAGAGAAAAAATACAATAACGTAGCAGATTCGTTAAAAGGATTGAGTGAGTCATTTGTAGAGAATAATCTTATTCAGAAAGAAACAAGTGAGAGAGAAGATGTTAATGGTCGTATCACGATAGGAGCGAAGGTTGGTGGTACAGAAATTAATCTTTCGAACAAGGACGGACAAGGACGGACACTTTCAGGTTTGAAAGATGGAAAGGTTTCAGAGCAATCTACAGAAGCGATTACAGGAAAGCAGCTTTTTAAAGTTGAAAGTGAGATTACCGATACGAATAACAAGCTCACTGAGACTAATCAGAAACTTTCTGATTTGAGTATGGGTGTTGATGATTTATCTGTTGAAGTTAAACAATCTACCTTTAATATAGGAAAGCTTGAAAAGAATGCTTCTGCTTATTTAGGAGGTGGAGCAGATCTTTTAGCCGAAACAGCACCGACGTATGAGATTCAAGGCGAGTTGCATCGTGATGTAGGATCTGCATTTGTTGGAGTTGATGATTATCTTACAAAGCTTAAAAGCACCGTAAATGAAGGTATTGGGAATATTGAACAAAATAGTTTGTTGTGGAGTGACAGTGATGATGCTTTTGTTGCGCTTCATGTTAAAAAAGAAGAAAAAGGAGAAAAGAAAGAAAGAAGCAAACTTAAGTTTCTCCTTGATGGAGATATAGCAGAGGCTTCTACAGAAGCGGTTACAGGTGGACAACTTTATGAGACGAATACTAAAGTTGCTGAATATTTAGGGGGTGAATCAGGTTATGCAGAAGGTGAATGGACAGCTCCGACATTTGCACTTAAGTTACTTCGAGAAGATGGTTCTACTGAAGAGAAAAAATACAATAACGTAGCAGATTCGTTAAAAGGATTGAGTGAGTCATTTGTAGAGAATAATCTTATTCAGAAAGAAACAAGTGAGAGAGAAGATGTTAATGGTCGTATCACGATAGGAGCGAAGGTTGTTGGTACAGAAGTTAATTTTTCGAACAAGGATGGACAAGGACGGACACTTTCAGGTTTGAAAGATGGAAAGGTTTCAGCGCAATCTACAGAAGCGATTACAGGAAAGCAGCTTTATGAGACGAATACTAAAGTTGCTGAATATTTAGGAGGAGGGGCCAATTCTACAACTGAAACAGCACCGACGTATAAGATTCAAGGCGAGTTGCATCGTGATGTAGGATCTGCATTTGTTGGAGTTGATGATTATCTTACAAAGCTTAAAAGCACCGTAAATGAAGGTATTGGGAATATTGAACAAAATAGTTTGTTGTGGAGTGACAGTGATGATGCTTTTGTTGCGCTTCATGTTAAAAAAGGAGAAAAAGGAGAAAAGAAAGAAAGAAGCAAACTTAAGTTTCTCCTTGATGGAGATATAGCAGAGGCTTCTACAGAAGCGGTTACAGGTGGACAACTTTATGAGACGAATACTAAAGTTGCTGAATATTTAGGAGGTGAAGCTAAATATGGCCCTGATGGATGGATTGCTCCAACGTTTCAGATTATTCAATTCAATTCTGGTAACAAGACCGGTGAACAACAGTATAAGACGTATAATAATGTAGCTGATGCTTTTGGTGGTGTTAATGAAAGTATGAAAAACCTAAACAATCGTGTAGGTAATCTTGAACAGAAGGAAGAGCCGGATAGTATAAAATGGAATGAAAATAAAGGTGCCTATGATGCGAGTCGAGAAGAAGATGGTAAAATTACTAACAGTAAACTTACTGGTGTTGCAGATGGTGCTGTAGAAAAAGGATCTAGCGATGTAGTTACTGGAAATCAACTTTGGGAAACGAATCAAAAAGTTAATAGTCTTGAAAACAAGGTCAATGAATTTGAAAATTCAGTTGGTCAGATGGCAGAGAGTGCTGTTCAGTATGATAAAGATGAAGATGGGAATAAAACCAATAAAATCACTTTAGTAGGGGGTGATGCAAGTGCACCTGTTATTATTGGTAATGTTGGTGATGGTAAAGTTGAAAAAGATTCAAAAGAAGCTATTAATGGTGGACAATTATATGAGAAAATGCAGGTTGTTCTCGATGATGCAAAAAAATATACAGACGAAAAGATAGGAAGTGCTATTTCTGAAGCTAAAGAATATACCGATATGAAGTTTGATACCCTAAGTTATAACCTTGAGGGTGTAAGACAAGAAGCAAGGCAAGCAGCAGCTATTGGTTTAGCAGCTTCAAACCTTCGCTATAATGAACTTCCTGGAAAATTGAGCATTGCATTTAGTAGCGGTTTATGGAGAAGTCAATCTGCCTTTGCTTTTGGAGCTGGTTATACATCTGAAAATGGCAATATTCGCTCTAACATATCTATAACAACAGCTGGAGGAAACTGGGGTATAGGCGGAGGCATACAATTCACGCTCAACTAAAAAATAAAAAAAAATAAAAATCCACTTGAGATTCTATTTCTTATACTTTATAGCATAAAAAAAGATTCTTACACTAAACTGCATCTACAAACATATAATCATAAAAAACAGAAAGAAAAAAACCTCAATTAAATAAATACCAACCTCCTTCTAATTTAAACTCATACTAAAAATTTATTTTAACATACCACAATTTAATTACCCCATAACCAACAATAGAACTTATATAAGTAAATTATGTTTTTTTGATGTCATACATTTTATTTTTTAATTTCAAATACAGAATAAAGCACCCCTCTCGTGAAAACGGATAAAATCACCATAAACATTTCAAGCCACCCTTCAAAATGACTTTTAATTAAGATTTTAGACAACTTTTCTCATTGATTTAAACCTCTTTACGCTGATTGCAAATCCGTTTCCGGAGCTTAGTAGCGTCTAAATGTGTTTTTTTGATGTCTAAAATTTATTTTTATTTTTTTTTGGAGAATTTGTTATGAAGAAACCATCTCTTACCTTAAAGAAAGGTGATTTAAGTTATTATCCTTGTTCTTCTTGGTTATCTTTATTAAAAGCTGTTTCGTTAGGGACAGCGATGACATCACTTTTATCGAGTGTTTCACCTGTTATTGCAGCAAATTTTGTTCCAACGGAGCAACAAATAACGATTCAAGATTCAAAAAATTTACAGATTGGTCATTTACTTTCTTCAAATGTTTTTCATAAAAGTTCAAAGGATTGTAATGAGAATGTTTATTTTTCTACTAATCGGTTCTGTGGTGTAGATATTGTTGCTTTTAATTCTTTTGATTCAAAGAAAATAGTTTCAGAGAGGATAATCACTGAAGGGAATTACGACAATCTCATTGAGCGTAAAAAGGTTGTTGGTTATAAGCCTGAGAATTCTACGATTTGGCATGTTGATGGTAGAATGACTATTGTAGATCCTATTGATCCTGAAAGATTATACCTAGCTATAGGTCAGGATCCAGTATCGGAAGGCTATTCGTCTGTTGCAATAGGTAATGTTGTTGTACAATCGGGCCATGTGACAAATGAGGGGAATAGTATCCGAGTAGATGGGGGGAGTGTTGTAGGTGGTGGTGCAGTAGCGGAAGGACTTAATAGTATTGCACTAGGTGTTTATGGAAAATATCCTCGTTTTCCACAGGGTATTGTTTGGCATCGGACTCCCGGTCCACAAGCAATGGCTGATGACGCGATTGCTATAGGCGCTGACAGTTTTGTCGACGAAGGCGCAGGCAAAGGGATTGCTATTGGTAAGGGTACCCGTGTTAACGTATTGGGGGGTGTCGCTTTAGGCTATTATAGCACTTCTAGTAGAGAAGGAGGTGTAAAGGGCTATGATCCTCTGGGGAAATCAAATTCAGGTTCGACGTGGATAAGTCAGTATGGTGGCTTTGATATTGGGGGTCGACAAATTACCGGGGTGTCCGCTGGGAGTGAACCTGGTGATGCTGTGAATGTTGCTCAGTTAAAATCCTTACAAGAATGGGTGAAAAACAATGCAGGGGGTGGTTGGAAGCTTTCTGTTAATGGAACATCTGCAACAGATGTTTATTCAGGGAGTATTGTTGATTTTTCATCATCTGGTAGTAATCTTATAGTTTCAAAGGATAGTAATAAAGTAAAATTTGACCTTGCGAAGGAGATTACTGTTGATAGCGTAAAATTAGGAGCATCTACCTTAAGCAAAGACAGCTTAGCGTTTGCAGGTGGTGTAAGTATAGGGCATAATGGGATCTCCGCGGGAAACAAAAAAATCACAGGATTGGCAGATGGTGCTGCAGAGGGTGATGCTGTTAATTTTAAACAATTGAAGGAAGTAGAAAAAAAAGCAGGGGGTTGGAAGCTTTCTGTTGGTGGAGCAGTTGCATCAGATGTTGCTTCAGGGAGCACTGTTGATTTTTCATCATCTGGTAGTAATCTTATAGTTTCAAAGGATAGTAATAAAGTAAAATTTGACCTTGCGAAGGAGATTACTGTTGATAGCGTAAAATTAGGAGCATCTACCTTAAACGAAGACAGCTTAGTGTTTTCAAGTGGTGTAAGTATAGGGCGTGATGGGGTCTCCGCGGGAAACAAAAAAATCACAAAATTGGCAGATGGTACTGCAGAGAGTGATGCCGTTAATTTTAAACAATTGAAGGAAGTAGAAAAAAAAGCAGGGGGTTGGAAGCTTTCTGTTGGTGGAGCAGTTGCAACAGATGTTGCTCCAGGGAGCGCTATTGATTTTTCATCATCTGGTAGTAATCTTATACTTTCAAAGGATAGTAATAAAGTAACATTTGACCTTGCAAAGAAGATTACTGTTGATAGCGTAAAATTAGGAGCATCTACCTTAAACGAAGACAGCTTAGCGTTTGCAAGTGGTGTAAGTATAGGGCGTGATGGGATCTCCGCGGGAAACAAAAAAATCACAAACTTGGCAGATGGTACTGCAGAGAGTGATGCTGTTAATTTTAAACAGTTGAAGGAAATAGAAAAAAAAGCAGGGGGTTGGAAGCTTTCTGTTGGTGGAGCAGTTGCAACAGATGTTGTTCCAGGGAGCACTGTTGATTTTTCATCATCTGGTAAAAACCTTTTAGTTTCAAAGGACAATAATAAAGTAACATTTGATCTTGCGAAGGAGATTACTGTTGATAGCGTAAAATTAGGAGCATCTACCTTAAACAAAGACAGCTTAGTAGTTAAAGGTGTTGGCAAACCAAGCGAAGTGGCTACTTTAAACTCAAGTGGTTTAGTGCTGAAAGGTTCTGGAGATCGGAACGAAGTAGGAGGAGTTTCTTTAAATTCAGGCGGCTTAAAATTTACAAATGCTAAAGGTAGCATAACTGGTCCAGTTATATCAGTCGCTGGAATCAGTGCTGGAAATGAAAAAATTACAAATTTGAAGGATGGAACGATTTCAGCGCAATCTACAGAAGCGATTACGGGAAAGCAGCTTTTTGAGACGAATAGCATGGTTGCTTCATACTTTGGAGGTAAAGCAGGTTATGCA
Organism: Bartonella sp. JB63; assembly: GCF_002022665.1. NCBI lineage: Bacteria > Pseudomonadati > Pseudomonadota > Alphaproteobacteria > Hyphomicrobiales > Bartonellaceae > Bartonella > Bartonella sp. JB63. The sequence goes on along the minus strand of NZ_CP019788.1, from coordinate 1,076,115 downwards.
GAAGGTAAATGGACAGCACCGACGTATAATATTCGAGGCAAATCGCATCGTGATGTAGGATCTGCATTTGTTGGAGTTAATGATTCTCTTACAGATATTTATTCGCAGCTTACGAATGTAGAGGGAGGTAGTCTTGTACAGCAAGAAGAAAGTGAAGATGACAGTGGTCGTATCACAGTAGGAGCGAAGGTTGGTGGGACAGAAATTAATTTTTCGAACAAGGATGGACAAGGACGGACACTTTCAGGTTTGAAAGATGGAACGGTTTCAGCGCAATCTACAGAAGCGATTACGGGAAAGCAGCTTTTTGAGACGAATAGCATGGTTGCTTCATACTTTGGAGGTAAAGCAGGTTATGCAGAAGGTAAATGGACAGCACCGACGTATGAGATTCAAGGCGAGTTGCATCGTGATGTAGGGTCTGCATTTGTTGGAGTTAATGATTCTCTTACAGATATTTATTCGCAGCTTACGAATGTAGAGGAAGGTAGTCTTGTACAGCAAGAAGAAAGTGAAGATGACAGTGGTCGTATCACAGTAGGAGCGAAGGTTGGTGGGACAGAAATCAATCTTGCTAACAAAGATGAAGAAACTCGAAAGCTTTCAGGTTTGAAGGATGGAATGGTTTCAGCGCAATCTACAGAAGCGATTACGGGAAAGCAGCTTTTTGAGACGAATACTAAAGTTGCTGAATATTTTGGAGGTAAAGCTAAATATGGCCCTGATGGATGGATTGCTCCAACGTTTCAGATTATTCAATTCAATTCTGATAACAAGACCGGTGAACAACAGTATAAGACGTATAATAATGTAGCAAGTGCTTTTGATGGTATTAATAGAAATATGGAAGATCTGGACAAACGTCTTAATAATATGCAAGGCCAGTTAGGAAATAATGGTTTACATTGGAATGAAGATAAAGGTGTCTATGATGCAAGCCGAGAAGAAGATGGTAAAATTAATAACAGTAAACTTACTGGTGTTGCAGATGGTGCTGTAGAAAAAGGATCTAGCGATGTAGTTACTGGAAATCAACTTTGGGAAACGAATCAAAAAGTTAATAGTCTTGAAAACAAGGTCAATGGATTTGAGAATTCAGTTGGCCAAATGGTAGAGAGTGCTGTTCAGTATGATAAAGATGAAGATGGGAATAAAACCAATAAAATCACTTTAGTAGGGGGTGATGCAAGTGCACCTGTTATTATTGATAATGTTGGTGATGGTAAAGTTGAAAAAGATTCAAAAGAAGCTATTAATGGTGGACAATTATATGAGAAAATGCAGGTTGTTCTCGATGATGCAAAAAAATATACAGACGAAAAGATAGGAAGTGCTATTTCTGAAGCTAAAGAATATACCGATATGAAGTTTGATACCCTAAGTTATAACCTTGAGGGTGTAAGACAAGAAGCAAGGCAAGCAGCAGCTATTGGTTTAGCAGTGTCTAATCTGCGTTACGAAGATGCTCCTGGTGCGTTAAGCATTGCATTTAGTAGCGGTTTATGGAGAAGTCAATCTGCAATTGCTTTTGGAGCTGGTTATACATCTGAAGATGGAAATATCCGTTCCAATGTTTCCATAACAACTTCTGGTGGTCATTGGGGTATAGGTGCAGGTATAAGCGTGAGATTGAAGTAATGATGAGATATCAGAGTATTTTGGGATGTATAATAAGTTGTTTTTTCGCCTTTGTCTTATTAGGAAAAGGCGAAGGTTTTGCTGATGGAAAAAATAACATGTATACACTGTATCCACCCCAACTGTCTGTACCTTCTGGAAAACCTGGAGAAATACGACGGCTCATTATGCAGTTTTATAATTGGACTTTGATTTGTGATGAAAACAAAATCCTTAAGCAGGGTATATGTAATGTAACGCAAACGGTACATGATGAAGAAGATAATACGGTTTTTAGTTGGTCTCTTGTTTCTACAAAAAATGGTCAACCAGCTATGCTTTTCCGTACATTGCCAAATGCTGATACAACTATTCCTATAAAAATATCTATGGAAGGTGTTAAAGAACCTATTTTGGTTCGTTATACGCAGTGTGATCAAGTAGTCTGTTTAGCGCAATCGGTTTTGAGTCCAGTCTTAAGTGATCAAATAGAGAAAAAGAAAAATGTATGTGTTTCCTATAATCTTAAAAAAGGAAAAACATTCTTTTTTAGCTTACCATTTAATGGGTTGAGTGACGCACTGTTTTCTTTACAACGATAAGAGATGTAATAAGTTGAGATGTTTGTTTCAGATAAGTAGTAACTTTTATTTTTTAAGTAAAATAATAATGTAAGATCAAGAATAGAGACCTCTCTTCTTTAATAGATAATTTTGAGCAATCTTATTAAAATGGCAGAAATAAAGTATAAATGCTGGAGAATATTATACTAAAGCTGTTTTCTGTAACCGCTACAGCAAGAAAAAAGTGAAGATGACAGTGGTCGTATCACGATAGGAAAAAAGGTTGGTAGGACAGAAATCAATCTTGCCAACAAATTAGTTATTAGTTTTTAATGCTAAAAACTTTTAAGAAAAAATGATTTTTATTAGATTTCATTTTTTCTTTTTTAAGAGACTTCAAATTTTCATACAAAATTTAAGAATTTAAAAAGCAGAGATATATTTTTTTATTTTTCAGTTTGTGCACATGAAAATTGATTTTTTTGTATTGAAAACTGTTCATTGGAAATTGCTCTTCTTGATATTTTCAAAAAGTTTTCTTTGACATTTGGTTAAATAAATTACGGTTTCGATATTTCTCTACTCATTGATATTGCTGTGCCCGCTAAGTATTTTTAGGGGAAAAATATGCGTTTGGGAAGTTTTATTGCAAAGCTAGAAATTTTATCTTTTTTGAGCTTCTGGAACAATGATGATTTTAGTAAGAATCTATCTCAATTCTAAATATACGATCGGAGTCAAATCGATGATATTTTTATGAAGAGTGCAGATATGGCTATTAATGATAGAAAATTTATTGTCGTGGGATTATCAAAAAACGTGTGACTAATTTTTGCATTAGGTATGATAGGGAAAATTTAATTTTAGCTGGCCATCTTTGTTTGAGATGTTATTGAAGGAAGTTTTGTTCGGTCAGTGATTTAAGAGTTGCGGATTGTGAATTGAGATAAGGGGGTTAAACAGAGTTGGATGTTGAGCAATGGTGTTTAGGGTTCGTCATAAAAACAAATATTTCTAAGTATTAGAAATTGTCAGAATATAGGAATGATAAATTTATGAAAAAAATAACATCAAAAGGTGGTAGAGGTGGTTCGGGATCGTATTTACTATATCAGCGTGTAAAAAAGAAAGCAGGAAAAATTAAGGCATCATCACGGCGATGGTTAGAGAGGCATTTGAATGATCCTTATGTTCATCAATCAAAGGTAGATGGTTATCGCTCGCGTTCTGCTTATAAACTAATTGAAATTGATGAACGTTATAAGATTTTCAAAAAAGGTCAGAAAATCATTGACCTAGGAGCTGCTCCTGGGGGATGGTGTCAGGTAGCGGCCCATAAAGTAGAATCAAGTAGTCAAAAGCCTAGCGTCGTTGGTATTGATTATTTACCGATGGATCCACTGCCCGGAGTTATGGTGCTAGAGATGGATTTTTTATATAAAAATGCACCGCAGAAATTGATGAATGCTTTAGGAGAACAGCCAGACATAGTTCTTTCTGATATGGCAGCACCAACAACGGGTCATCGTCAAACGGATCATTTGAGAACAGTATATTTATGTGAAATGGCGGCTGATTTTGCTCTTTCTGTTCTTAAATCTGGAGGGCATTTTTTGGCAAAGACTTTTCAGGGAGGAGCAGAAAAGACTCTTCTCACTACATTGAAACAGAATTTTAAAACGGTTCATCATGTCAAACCTCCTGCAAGTCGGTCAAGATCAGTTGAACTATATCTTTTAGCTCTTGAATTTAAGGGTATAATTGAAACATAAAAATAGTTTTTTCATTTATAAAAGGTTAAAAATTACTTGACTTTATGTACAGTGTAGAAACTTTTTTAACCAGTTTGTAGTAGTTATTATGTGGTTTTTGTGCATAATGAAAATCTATAAAATAGACGTATTTTTTGTATAGATAAAATAAGTTAATTCCTCAGTAGGCATTTTATGAAATTTCTTGATCAGGCTAAAGTCTATATTCGTTCTGGTAATGGCGGAGCAGGAGCAGTATCATTTCGTCGTGAAAAGTTTATAGAATTTGGGGGGCCAGATGGAGGAAATGGAGGACGTGGTGGTGACGTATGGGCTCTTGTAGTAGATGGGCTCAACACACTGATCGATTATCGTTATCAGCAGCATTTTAGAGCAAAAACAGGGGGACATGGTAGGGGACGTAATATGACAGGCGTAAAGGGTGATGATATCATTCTTAAAGTGCCGGTTGGAACACAGATTTTTGAAGAAGATAATAAAACGTTGATTTGTGATTTGATAGAAATTGGTCAACGTTACTGTCTTGCCAAAGGAGGCAATGGCGGTTTTGGTAATCTTCATTTTACAACTTCTACGAATCGGGCACCTCGGCATGCAAATCCAGGCTTGAGTGGAGAAGAGCGTACACTTTGGCTACGTTTGAAATTGATTGCTGACGGAGGGCTTGTCGGTCTGCCGAATGCTGGGAAATCGACTTTTTTGGCTTCAGTAACGGCTGCAAAGCCAAAAATCGCAAATTATCCTTTTACTACTTTATATCCCCATCTTGGTGTTGCATCTATTGATGCTCGTGAATTTGTTTTAGCTGATATTCCTGGTTTGATCGAAGGAGCTCATGAAGGTGTTGGAATCGGTGACCGTTTTTTAGGGCATGTAGAACGTTGTCGTGTTTTACTCCATTTAGTTTCTGCTCAAGAAGAAGATGTGGCAAAAGCTTATCAAATTATTCGCCATGAGCTCGAGGCATACGGAAATCATTTGAGTGATAAAACTGAGATTGTGGCTTTAAGCCAAATCGATACTCTTCCTGTTAAGGAACGTGAAGTCAAACAGGAAATTTTGCAAAGGGTATCTGGTAAGTCGGTTATGATGTTTTCTGCGGTTAGTCATGAAGGTTTAGATAATGTATTGCGTGCTATTGCACATATCATTGAAAAAGAACAAAAGAATAATGTTTGTGAAGAATGAACAGGATTTATGACAATGGCGGTTGGAATACAAAAACTTTCGCAATATAAACGTATTGTGATTAAGATTGGTTCTGCGCTTTTAGTTGATCCTCAAACAGGTTTAAGGGTTGAGTGGCTTAAAAGTTTAATCAGTGATGTTGTTTTACTACGCCAAAAGGGAGTTGAGATTTTATTAGTTTCTTCTGGTGCTATTGCTTTAGGGCGCAACTCACTTAATTTTTCTAAGGGTTTTTTAAAATTAGAAGAGAGTCAGGCATGTGCTGCCTTGGGCCAAATTGAACTTGCCAAAGCTTATGGTGATGTACTTGCTCAATATGGATTGAGAACAGGTCAGATTTTGCTGACATTATCCGATACGGAAGAGCGTCGGCGTTATCTTAATGCGCGTGCTACTATTGATACACTTTTACGTTTTGGGGTTGTTCCTATTATCAATGAAAACGATACTGTAGCAACAAGTGAAATTCGCTATGGTGATAATGACCGTTTAGCAGCACGTGTTGCAACGATGATGAGGTCGGATCTTTTGATCCTTTTATCAGATGTTGATGGCCTTTATACGTGTTCTCCTCATTTGAATCCAGAGGCTGAATTTGTTTCTTTTGTTGCATCAATTACATGTGATATTGAGAAAATGGCAGGTGTTGCTGCTTCAGAGTTTTCACGGGGTGGAATGAAGACCAAAATTGATGCCGGGAAAATAGCTACTGCTGCTGGAACAGCAATGATTATTACCTCAGGAAAGCGCATGAATCCCCTTGTGGCAGTTGACAAAGGAGAACGCAGTAGTTTTTTTGCTGCAAGAGAGAAACCGGTAAATGCTTGGAAAACATGGATTTCTGGTCATTTAGATCCCTCTGGTGTTTTGATTATTGATCAGGGAGCTGTTAAAGCACTTGAATCTGGAAAATCGTTGCTCGCTGCTGGTGTTATTGCGGTTGAGGGGATATTTGATCGTGGAGATACAGTTGCGATTGTTGATGAAAATCGAATTGAGATTGCCCGTGGTCTTATAAATTATGGGGTGGATGAAGTGAAAATTATTATAGGTCGTAAGAGTGAAGAAATAGAATATATTCTTGGGAATGGAGTACGTTCCACTGTAGTGCATCGCAATGATATGGTTTTACGTCTATTATCAGGTTGAATGTAAAAATTCTTCTTTGATTTATACTCCTTTTGGGTGAATAAGTGATCATATGACTTTAGAAAAACAGATGAGAGTTATGGGGCAGAAAGCACGTGATGTTGCTTCGATACTTGCAAGTGCTTCTGCTGATCAAAGAAAAAATGCTTTAGAAATGATCGCTCTGAGCTTAGAGGCTCAGTCGTGTGAAATTTTATATGCTAATCGTCAAGATTTAGAAAATGCTGTTCGGAATAATTTAACATCTGCGATGGTTGATCGGCTGAAGTTGGATGAATTACGTTTACATGCAATGATCGATAATGTTCGGCAGATTGCTTGCTTACCGGATCCTGTTGGAGAAGTAATCAGTGAATGGACACGTCCAAATGGGCTTCATATTCGTCGCGTGCGAACACCACTTGGTGTAATTGGTATTATTTATGAAAGTCGGCCAAATGTTACTATTGATGCAAGTGCCTTGTGTTTGAAATCTGGAAATGCTGCGATTTTGCGTGGTGGTTCAGACAGTTTTCATTCTTCACTTGCGCTTCATTCTGCATTAGTAAAAGGGTTGGAACAGGCTGGTTTACCTAAGAGTACTATTCAAATAGTTAAAACAAAAGATCGCGATGCTGTTGGAGAAATGCTTAAAGGTTTAGATGGTGCAATTGATGTTATTATACCCCGTGGTGGGAAAAATCTTGTTACACGTGTTCAATCTGATGCACGTGTTCCTATTTTTGCACATTTAGAAGGCCTCTGTCATATCTATATTGATAAATCAGCGGATTTAGATATGGCACGTAAAATCGTACTGAATGCAAAATTAAGGCGTACAGGTATATGTGGAGCTGTTGAGACAGTTTTGATTGACAGTCAGGCATTAAAAAAATTTCTTCCTGTTCTTGCTGCTTTACAGGAGAATGGGTGCGAAATTCGTGCAACAGAGGATATTTTTTTTCTCATGTCTGGAATTAGATTAGCCTCTGAAGAGGATTGGTCTTGTGAATATCTTGATGCAATTTTATCTGTCAAAACTGTTGAGGGTGTTGAGGGAGCTATTGCACACATTAAGCGTTATTCATCAGGACATACTGAATCAATTATTAGTGAAGATATGGAGGTGGTTAAAATGTTTTTTGATCATTTGGATTCAGCCATTTTGCTTCATAATGCATCTACACAGTTTGCTGATGGAGGTGAATTTGGTTTTGGAGCGGAAATTGGTATTGCGACAGGGAAAATACATGCACGGGGACCAATAGGGGTTGAACAGTTGACATCATTTCAATATCACATTAGTGGAAATGGACAGGTTAGACTTTGAAGCAATTATTTTTTCCATGGGAAAATCGTATACCACATGTTGAGAAGTCTAATGTTATTGGCCTTTTCGGTGGGTCCTTTAATCCACCGCATGCAGGTCATATTCTTGTTGCAAAGACTGCAATTTTGCGTTTGCGTCTTAACCAATTATGGTGGATGGTGACTCCGCGAAATCCTTTAAAAAATTGTGTACAATTGCCATCTTTACACCGGAGAATGGAGTTAAGTTTGGAACTTCTTAACCATCCAAAGATTCGCGTAACAGGTTTTGAGAGGGCTATAGGAAGCAAAATATCAATTGACACAATTTCTCATATTTTTACCCGCCATAAGGGAGTATATTTTGTGTGGATTATGGGGGCAGATAATTTAGCAACATTTCATTATTGGCATAGGTGGCATGATATCATGTCTATGCTTCCTGTCGCAATTGTTAACCGTCCTTCAGTACGTATGTCTGCGCTTTCTTCTCCTATGGCCAGAACTTATCGCTATTTTCGTGTGGGTGAGAGAGCAAGTACAATATTGCCTTTTATGAAACCACCTGCGTGGATTTATTTGCATGGACCTTTATCTTTTCAATCTTCAACGAAGATTCGTTTAGAAGGGAATAATTCTTCTTGAACATTGTATAGGATTCTACAACTATTTGAAAGTAGATCCTCTTCACTCTTATGTTGTAAATAATGAGAAAGGATATTAATCTGGAAAAATTTGTACAAAAACACTGTAATATTATTGCTACTTCGGCAAAAGAAAAATGCTTATCAGTTACTCATGGTCTTAAAATTATTCTCAGCAGTTTAGAAGATATAAAAGCAGAGAATGTTATTTCTATTGATTTGCAGGGGAAGTCTTTTTTGGCTGATTATATGGTTATTGCTTCTGGTTATTCGCAGCGTCATGTTTCGGCTATCACTGATCATCTTTTACATGTTTGGAAAGAAAGTGGATACGGTAAGGCAAGGGTAGAAGGAATGGCTGGAGGAAATTGGGTGCTGATTGATACAGGCGATATCATTATCCACCTTTTTCGTCCGGAAATTCGTACTTTTTATAATTTAGAAAAAATGTGGCTCGATTCAGGTTTGGATAATATTGAATCAGTTTTTGTTGGAGACAACTGACATGCAAATTTCTATTTTTGCTGTTGGTCGTATGAAACAAGGTGCTGAACAAGTATTAGTTCACCGTTATTTGGATCGTTTTTCTAAAAGTGCTAGAGCTGTAGGGTTTCATTTTGGGAAAATGCAGGAAATATCAGAAAGTCGTGCTCAGACAGTCTGTCAGCGTGTAGAAGAAGAAGGGAAAAAACTTTTTGAGTCTTTGCCTGAAAAATGCCGATTGATTGTATTGGATGAGCGTGGAAAGTCGATATCATCATTTGTTTTTGCTGAAAAATTAGCATTTTATCGTAATGAAGGTGTTCCTGATTTGATACTTGCTTTAGGAGGACCTGATGGACATAGTGAACAGGTTAGAAATCGAGCTAATTTTCTTTTATCTTTTGGTTTTATGACATGGCCGCATCAAATTGCACGTGTATTACTTACAGAACAACTTTATAGGGCCGTAACAATCATTAGTCAGCACCCTTATCATCGTTTCTAAGTTTCATATGTTTTATATCTATTTATTTGCTTATTAACATTGTTTTAGGTGACAGCATTTAAAACATCCTTAGTTTATGTAATTTAGCTTTATGGTTAGGTAAATGAAGAGGTTTCTTCATGAAAAGATAAAAATACATTATTTATGCAATAAGGTGATATTTCTAATACTGATATTAAGCATGGGTATGGGGATATCTATATTGCATGCTGAAGATATAGACAGTCGTGAAGTAGTAAGAAAAACATTGCAGGATATTCGCAATAATATTTCTGTATCAAGTGAGTATATTGCTTTATTGATACAAAAAGTTGATCGCTTAAAAAAAGATCAACGTACTTTGACTGATAAACTTATAAAAGTTGCTAAAATAGAACGTAATTTCGCAAATAATGTTATTGAAAGAGAAAAAAAACTTAAACAACTTTTAGAACAACAGATGCAAGTGTATCAAAATTTAAAAAATCGTCGAGCTGAATTTGCAGAAATATTAGCCATTTTAGCGCGCGCAGGATTAAAACTGCCTCCTGCTCTTATAGCAAGACCTAAAGATGTTCTTGCTTCTATACGCAGCTCTATTTTATTGGGAGCAGTCATTCCTGATATGCTAGAAAAAACACAGGATTTAACAAAAAGTCTAAAAAAATTAACCGATTTAAACCGTGTAATTACTACAGAATGCGCGAATTTAAAAGCTAAAATGCAGAGTCAGGCTGAACAGCTTAAACATTTAGAGTTTTTATTAGGTGAAAAAGCGAAATTACAGAAAAGATCAGAAAAAGAGCTTATAATGCTGCGACAAAAAAATATTACTCTTATAAAAAAAGCTCAGTCTTTAGAAGAATTAATTTTAGAGCTTGATCATCAAGCACAATCCGATTCTTCTTTATCAGAAGAGATGCAAAAGAATTTACAATTATTAGAACGGATGGATTTTAAAAACAAAAAAGGTCGCTTATTTTTACCTGTTTTAGGAAAAAAAATTCAACAGTTTAATAATAGTTCGCATGTTGCACGCTTTGGTGAAATTATTGCAACAGAACCAGCAGCTGTGGTTGTTGCTCCTACTGACGCTCTTGTTGCTTTTGCTGGATCGTTCCGTTCTTATGGGCAATTAATCATTCTTAGTGTTGGAAATGGTTATTATATTATTCTTATCGGAATGGCTAAAATCAATGTAAATCAGGGACAGTTTGTTCTTTCAGGTGAACCTATTGGTATGATGGGAACGCAATTTCTTGCGAGTACTCTCGCATTAGATATAGGCAAAAGAACTCCAATGCTTTACATTGAGTTTAGAAAGCATGGAAGACCTGTGAATCCAAATCCTTGGTGGCAGACTGAACAATTGAAAAGGAACAAAAATGATTCGTAAAGTTATTCTTTCGGTCGCTGTGATGTTGCTCAGCGCTGGTTCAATAATTATGGTGCAGTCTGTTTCTGCCAATAATGACAGTAATACTTATAAACAATTGGCTATATTTGGTGATGTATTTGAACGAGTGCGTGCGCACTATGTGACAGTTCCAAATGATAAAAAGCTTGTTGAAAATGCTATTAACGGTATGCTTTCTTCACTTGATCCCCATTCTTCTTATATGGATGCTGAAGCAGCAAAAGATATGCGAGCTTCTACTAAGGGAGAGTTTGGTGGTCTTGGTATTGAGGTGACCATGGAAAAGAACCTCCTTAAAGTTGTTTCCCCAATTGAAGATACGCCAGCTTCAAAAGCTGGTATTTTAGCAGGAGATGTTATTTCAAAGATTGATGGTAAACAGGTAAACGGTCAATCCTTGAATGAAGCTGTGAAGCAGATGAGAGGTAATATTGGTACACCGGTTACACTGACAATTATTCGTTCTGGTGTTGATAAACCATTTGAGATCAAAGTTATTCGTGATGTTATCAAGGTGAAGGTGGTTAAATATCGTATTGAAAATGATATTGGTTATTTAAGACTCATTCAATTTTCTGAACAGACTTTTGGTGATCTGCAAGCTGCAGTTAAAGATATTCAATCCAAAATTTCTAAAGATCGTTTAAAAGGATATGTGCTTGATTTACGCCTTAACCCTGGAGGACTCTTAGAACAAGCTGTTAGTATTTCAGGTGCTTTTCTTAATAAAGGTGAGATTGTATCAATTCGTGGTCGCAGAAAGAAAGATGTGACGAGATTTGATGCTAGACCAGGAGATTTAATTAATGGTAAACCTCTCATTGTACTTATTAATGGTGGTTCAGCAAGTGCTTCTGAAATTGTCGCAGGAGCTTTACAAGATCATCGCCGTGCTACAATTTTAGGAACGCAATCTTTTGGTAAGGGATCTGTTCAAACGATTATTCCTTTAGGTGAAAATGGAGCCTTACGTTTAACGACAGCACTTTATTATACACCAACTGGTACATCGATTCAAGGAACTGGGATCACACCTGATATTATTGTAGAGCAACCATTACCTGAAAAATATAAGGGTTATAATGTAACACTTGGTGAATCTGAGTTACAAGGACATATCAGAGGAAAACAAGAAAGTGATAAAGGTTCTGGTTCAGCCGCTTTTGTTCCTAAAGATCCTAAGGATGATGTGCAATTAAATGAAGCTTATAAGCTTTTACGAGGTGAGATAACGCATAAGGCATTTCCACCGGATCCTCATCAAGATACTTTAAAGTAAGGAGAAATGTGTACAGTATATATTTTTTATGAGTTGCACTTTAATATAGGGGATAATGAGATGGATAGAATTATTGCTTTTAAAGCTCTCCCTTATCGGAAATGTGTTGGAATTCTTGTGTTTAATCATGAAGGTAAGGTTTGGGTTGGACGTCGTTTTATGACAATTTCTCATGCACACGTTGACATGTCTAAACTTTGGCAGTTGCCACAGGGGGGAATTAATCAGGGAGAAAAGCCAATAGATGCAGCACGGCGTGAACTTTATGAAGAAACAGGTATCAAGTCAGTTAAGTTAATTAAGGAAGCTCAAGATTGGTTTAAATATGATTTTCCACAAGAACTTATGGGACATGTTTTAAACAATAAATATCGTGGTCAAACACAAAAATGGTTTTCTTTTCAATTTACGGGAGAAATTTCTGAGATTATGATTAATCCACCACCTGATGGCAATAAGGTAGAGTTTGATCAATGGAAATGGGTTGATTTAGAAGAGCTTTCTTCAATTGTTGTTTCTTTTAAGAAATATGTTTATACACAAGTTGTGAAAGAGTTTCGGAATAGTTTTAGGTGTTTATAAACCTATAGTTGTAAAAGCTATTCTTTTCTTAAGATACTTTGTATTATGCCTTTTATCAGAAATAATAGAAATGATTCTATTGTATGTTTAAAAACTAGGATGTGAGATGAAAAAAATATTCAATTTGTTTATAACTTTTACACTTTTAAGTGTTTCTATTGCGTTTGCGCAGAATACAAAGCCAACTACAAAAAAATTTTCTGAAGCCTCATTGCCGAATGGCGCTTCTTCTTTATCTGAGACTTATGGTTTGTGGAGTGTTAACTGTAATCTACAGGAAGGAAAAAAAGTTTGCTTTATGTATCGCCAAGAAGTTAATGATCAGAATCGTGTCATATTAGCTATGAATATTTCTTCCAATTCCGATGGTTCTTTGTCAGGAAATTTGACAGTTCCTTTTGGTATTTTAGTTTCTAAGCCTGTTCGTTTACAAGTGGATGATGGGAAAAATGTTATTGAAACTAGTATTCGAACTTGCGTACCAGCAGGTTGTGTTGTTCCAGTAAGTTTTGACAAAAGTTATGTGGCAGCTTTACGTGCTGGAAAGAAGTTGAATTTAGCGATGGTAGTTGCTACTCCAGGGGAGCCAGCTCTGAATGATTTATTTGTGCAGTTAACTGGTTTTAGTGATGCACTTAACCGTTTTATTGCTTTGCAGATGTAATTTTATAATTAAAAAGGAAATCGGCCTTTTAAGGCCGAGTCTGTTTAGAAATAGTTTGTAAGCTAAAGCAAAGATTAAATTGGCTAAATGGTGAGGTTTTGTAAATTCTTTTTCTATTTTGGTGTGCTATTGGTTTATTTTAATATTTTTATTATATTGCATCATGACGATATATGCTAAAAGCATTAATTTTTATCTTGTTTTCTTAGCAATGAAAAAGAAGAATAATTGGTGAGACTATTTTTTGAAGAATTTATTTTGTTAAATTTTTTATATGAGTTTTCATTCTATTGATTGGTAAAGGAAATCAGGAATGATCTATGCTTTGCTTAGTGTGCTGGATTTGATATTTAGTATTTACGTTACTATTTTAATAGCTCACACTATTTTTTCTTGGCTTTATACATTTAATATTATCAATACACGGAATACCCTTGTTACTATGATAGGGGATTTTCTATATCGTACAACAGAACCAGTTCTGCGCTGTATTAGACGTTTTTTACCTAATCTTGGGACGATTGATATTTCACCTATTGTGGTCTTTATGATTATTTATTTTATTCGTATCTTTATGTGGCGTGCTTATGCAGGGATGTTTTTATAAAAGTGAAAATAGATAGCTTCTCAGGCGAATAAAAATGTTTTATCGAGTTGATACTCATCGTTTGATTTTATTTGTTCGTTTGATTCCGAAATCCTCAGTTGATAGTGTAATAAAGGTTGAAGATAGAGATGATGGGAAGCAGCATTTGATTATCCGTCTGCGTGCTATTCCCGAAAATAATAAGGCAAACAAAGCATTAATTAAATTTTTAGCGAAACAGTGGAAAATTCCATCATCCTGCATCTTACTTGGAAGTGGTGCAACATCACAGTATAAACAGCTTTATTTTTCAAAATATTTAAAAGAAATAGAGCAAATATTACAATCTTTTAGAAATTATGATCCTATAGAAAAATCAAAAAAATGATAGCCTGTTTAAAGTACAGGCTGTACATTTTCTTCAAAGAGAACAATTATTTTTTATTGCGCTCAATAGCCTTTTTAATCAATTCAAGTGCATAGTCTTTATCACGCCAGCCTTCAATTTTAACCCATTTTCCAGGTTCAAGATCTTTGTAATGTCCAAAAAAGTGCTCAATTTGTTTTAATATAATTTCGGGAAGATCTGTATAATTATGAACATTGACATAGCGTTTTGTTAATTTTGGAGCAGGAACGGCAATAATTTTTTCATCTTTACCACTATCATCTTCCATCATGAGAACACCGATTGGGTATACATTAATGACACAGCCTGGAATAAGTGGGCGAGTATTGCTGATGAGAACGTCAATGGGATCACCATCTTCTGAAAGTGTATGCGGGATGAAGCCATAATTTCCAGGATAAACCATTGGTGTATGAAGAAAACGGTCAACAAATAATGATCCAGACTTTTTATCCATTTCATATTTTATTGGTTGGCTACCAAGAGCAACTTCAATGATAACATTGACGTCTTCTGGCGGATTTTTGCCAACAGGTATTTCATTAATATTCATGTCATTATCCTTTCTAAGGATTAAGTAAAATTAAACAGAATAGTACATTGAGGTGAAGAGATCATTGTCAAACAAGTGATGAACGTGTTTTTTCGAAACGTTTACGTTCATTTGGGTCTAGGTAGAGTTTACGTAGACGAATATTTTTAGGTGTCACTTCTACCAGCTCATCATCTTGTATCCATGACAATGCACGTTCTAAGGTCATTTTAATTGGAGGACTCAATTTTACGGCTTCATCTTTACCAGAGGCGCGCATGTTAGTTAGCTTCTTTCCTTTTAAAACATTTACTTCTAAGTCATTATCACGTGAGTGTATGCCAATAATCATACCTTGATAAACTTTAACGCCAGCATCGATCATCATAGGACCACGATCTTCAAGATTGAAAAGTGCATAAGCAACGGCTTCACCATTATCATTTGAAATCATTACACCATTGGTACGGCCACCAATTTCTCCCTTATAAGGCTCGTAGGCATGGAAAAGACGATTCATAATTGCTGTCCCACGTGTATCAGTTAAAAGTTCAGATTGGTAACCAATAAGCCCGCGGGTTGGTGCGTAAAAAACAAGGCGTACACGATTTCCACCAGATGGACGCAGTTCAATCATTTCTCCTTTGCGTTCTGACATTTTTTGAACAATAGTTCCAGAATATTCTTCATCAACATCAATCACAACTTCTTCAATTGGTTCTAAAGTTATTCCATTTTCATCTTTTTGCATTACTACGCGTGGTCGTGAAACACTTAGTTCAAATCCTTCACGACGCATATTTTCAATAAGAACTGCAAGTTGTAATTCTCCTCGTCCTGAAACATAAAAGGAGTCCTTATCGGCTGATTCCTCAATTTTAAGGGCGACATTTCCTTCTGCTTCCTTTAACAAACGATCACGGATAACGCGACTTGTTACCTTATCTCCTTCTGTACCAGCAAGGGGACTATCATTTACAAGAAAGCTCATAGTGACAGTAGGGGGATCAATTGGTTGAGCTATAAGAGATTCATTAACGGAAGGATCACAAAAGGTATCAGCAACAGTTCCTTTTTGGAGTCCTGCAATTGCTATAATATCCCCAGCAGCACTCTCTTCGATAGGCTGTCGTTCTAGTCCACGGAATGCTAAAATTTTTGAAATACGCCCAGTTTCTAAAAGTTTTCCATCTTGTCCCAGAACTTTAACATTTTGATTGGGCTTAATTGAGCCTGAATGGATGCGTCCTGTAATGATTCGTCCCAGAAAGGGATCTGCTTCAAGAATAGTACCGATCATGCGGAACGGTCCTTCAGCAATGGTTGGTGTAGGGACATGACGAATTACAAGATCAAACAAGGCATTTAATCCTTGATCTTTTGGTCCTTCAGGTAATGCAGCCATCCATCCATCACGACCTGACCCGTAAAGAATGGGGAAATCAAGTTGTTCATCGGTTGCATCAAGAGCAGCGAAAAGATCAAAAACTTCATTGACAACTTCTTCAGCACGAGCATCAGGTCGATCAATTTTATTGATCGCAACAATAGGACATAATCCTACTTTTAATGCTTTTCCAACAACAAATTTGGTTTGCGGCATAGGGCCTTCAGCAGCATCAACAAGAACAATGGCTCCATCTACCATATTAAGAATACGTTCTACTTCACCACCAAAGTCAGCGTGACCAGGAGTATCAACAATGTTAATTCGGGTATCTTTCCAAACAACAGATGTTACTTTTGCTAGAATTGTAATACCGCGTTCTTTTTCGATATCATTTGAATCCATCATGCGCTCACTTGTGCGCTGATTATCACGAAAATTTCCTGATTGTTTGAGGAGTTCGTCTACAAGTGTTGTTTTACCGTGGTCAACGTGGGCAATGATAGCAATATTACGCAATTGCATAAATTTTCTTCTTTTCGTTTAATAAAATTTTATTTGAGGTAAAGTTTTTTATGTTTTTTATTTACAGTTTGAAATACCTTACAGTTTTTTTTAGAATTTGGGAAGAGGGAGAACATTCTTTATAAAAAAATGGTATAAGATATTTTAGTATTTTCTATCTTAGAGCAAGATTCCAGATAAAACAAAAGAGGCGACAGAAAAGTAGATTATAATGCCCATGACATCTACTAAGGTTGCAACAAAGGGAGCTGAAGCACTTGCTGGGTCAAATTGTAAACGTTTAAGAATAAAGGGTAACATAGATCCGGCTAAGGAACCGAATGTAACAATTCCAACTAAAGCTGCTCCTACAGTTATAGCAATAAAAAACCAATATTCACCATAATTATAAATTCCGAGTTGTTGCCAGAAAGCAATTCGCATAATACCTATGATTCCGAGTAAAATACCAAGAGATATGCCTGTTGGGATCTCACGAATGATAACTTTCCACCAGTCTTTGAGTGTGAGTTCCCGTAAGGCTAGTGCACGAATAATAAGAGATGTTGCTTGTGAACCAGAGTTTCCTCCTGAACTCATAATGAGAGGAATGAATAATGTAAGGGCAATTACTTTTTCAAGTTCTGTTTCGAAATATTGCATAGCACTTGCTGTCAACATTTCACCCATAAAGAGTAAAGCCAGCCAGCCACCGCGTTTTTTCATCATTCCAAAAAAATTTATCTGCATATATGGTTTATCTAAAGCTTCCAATCCACCAAATTTATAAGCATCTTCACTCATTTCATCGACCATGGAGTCAAGTACATCGTCAACTGTTACAATACCGATAACGTGATTACTGTCATCGATAACAGGTACAGAGAGAAGATCATGACGTTGAAAAAGGCGAGCAATATCTTCATGATGGGTAAAAGGTGATATTGTGATAGGTGTTTCATGTGTGGAGACATTTAAAATTTTGTCATCAGGTGAGGCAAGAATAAGATTACGGAGAGAAACAGCTTTGAGAAGAGTAGTTGTTTTCGGATCGATTACATAACTTGTGTAAACTGTCTCGCGTGTTCTTTCAACATCACGAATATGATCTAAAGTTTTTTTTACAGTCCAATTTGCTGGTACTGTTATAAACTCTGTTGTCATTAATGCACCAGCTGTATGATCAGGGTAACTGGTAAGTTTTTTTAATTCAGTTCGAGTTAAAGGTTTTAGCAATGCATAAAGCCGTGTACGAGTTGCTTTATCGATTTCTTGGAAGACATCTGCAGCGGCATCTGCAGACATACCATCAAGAATTTCAACGGCAAGATTCATTGGCAAAAGTTCAAGAATAGCTGCTGGTTTTTCAAGTTCCGGTTTGTCAAAAAGTTCAATGGCATAATCAAGAGGTAAAAGACTGAGAATAGTTACCCGCTCCATAATATCAAGGTCATTGATGATATCAATCGAGTCAGCAAAATGAAGATTTTTTAATTCTTCAGCAAGAACTTCAGAAGGTAAGTCTTTGAGATTGCGAGTGGTTGTTTTGATTTCAGTCATAGTAAAGCACCTTCTAAAAGATTAGCAATATATAGATAGCAATGAATCAAAATTATAGACAACTTAGAATATCAGTATTTTCAATTGTTAATATTCAAAGTAAAGTCAAGGATAGATTGTAATCTGTAAATAATTTTATTTGATTAGAAAAAGAGATCTTTTTATTTAGTGCGTAATTATAAAATAATATTTTTTATTTTTACATAAAAATTTCAATTTAAAAGGCTGTTTTGGGATATGAAAAGTTATTGTTAATGGATCCGTTTATTTGCATCATATAGGTGATTATTCTATTTTGAATTTATTAATAGAGGCAATATTATGACACAAACAGCAATGTTAGACTGGATGAAATTTTCAGGGCTTCCTGATTTTGCTTCAATAAATGATGGTGATTTTAGATCTGCTTTTGAACAGGCACTTAAAGAAGCTGAAGAGGAAATAGAAGCCATTGCTGCTGTAGAGGAGCTACCAACACTTGAGAATTTTTTGCAACCTTTTGAGCTTGCTGGGACGAACCTTGACCGTGTATGCTCGATATTTTTTTTGTATGCGAGTGCATACAGCAATGAATTGATTCAAAAATTAGAACAAGAATTTGTTGTAAGACTTTCGCATTATTCTTCAAAAATTATGATGAATACACGAATATTTGCGAAAATGGATATGCTCTATCAACAAGCACAACAAGGTTTGTACGATGACGAAACTAAACGTGTAATTGAATTGTGGTGGAAGAGATTTATTCATAATGGTGCAAGACTTTATGAAAAAGATAAAAAACGTCTTATTGAAATTGACGAAAGGCTTGCCCTTTTAGGTGCTATTTTTGGTCAACATATCTTAAAAGATGAAGCTGAATGGGTTTTGTTTTTAGAACAAACAGATTTATCTGGTTTGCCCGATGATCTTGTTGCTTCTATGAAGGAAATTGCTTGTGAAAGAGGTCATGATGGACTGTATGCATTGATATTAACGCGCTCGATTATTGAACCTTTTTTAAAATTCTCTCATCGTCGTGATTTGCGCAAAACGGCGTTTCAAGCTTGGTCCCAACGAGGTGAGAATACTAATGATAATAGAACAATTATTGCTGAGATAATTGCGCTTCGAAGTGAAAAGGCTAAATTGCTTGGTTATAAATCTTTTGCGGATTTGAAGCTTGACAATACTATGGCTAAAAGTATTGACTCAGTTATGAATTTTCTTACATCTATATGGGAGCGCGCAAAAATTAAGGCTGCTACTGAACAAGCAGAATTACAAAATTTTGCAAAAAATCAAGAAAATAATGAGTCCTTAAAAGCTTGGGATTGGCGTTATTATGCTGAAAAACTGCGTACTGAGAAATTTTTGTTTGATGAAACAGAAGTTAAATATTATTTGCAGCTTGATCACATGATTGAAGCAGCTTTTTTTGTCGCAAAAAAACTTTTTGGAATTTCATTTGAAGAAAAAACTGCTGTTGCACTTTGGCATTCTGATGCACGATTATGGGAGGTCAAAAAATCTGATGGAAGTTTAATTGGCTATTTTATTGGTGATTATTTTGCACGTTCTTCAAAACGATCTGGAGCGTGGATGAGTAGATTACAATCACAGCATAAATTGGATGGAGGAAGAAAACCTATCGTTTACAATGTATGCAATTTTGCTAAGCCTCCTAAAGGAAAGACTGCTCTTTTATCACTTGATGATGCACGAACTCTTTTCCATGAATTTGGGCATGGGTTGCATGGTCTGCTTTCTGATGTAACATGGCCATCTGTAGCAGGAACATCAGTTGTACTTGATTTTGTTGAGTTTCCCTCTCAACTTTATGAACATTGGTTAATTGTACCAGAAGTGTTGCAATTTTATGCTACGCATGTCGAAACAGGTACTCCTATACCGCAAGCTCTGTTGGATAAAATTTTGTCAGCACATACATTTAATGCTGGTTTTAATGCTGTTGAGTTTCTTTCATCTGCTTTAGTAGATATGGCTTTCCATCAAGAAGAAAAGGTTGTGGATCCAACACTTTTTGAGCGTAAGGAACTAGAAAAGCTAGGGATGCCTGACTCAATTATTATGCGTCATCGCCCTCCGCATTTTGCGCATGTATTTTCAAGTGATGGTTATGCGGCTGGTTATTATTCTTATATGTGGTCAAAAGTACTTGATGCTGACGCTTTTCAGGCCTTTGAGCAAACAGGTGATGTTTTCAATTCAGAACTTGCTGATCGATTAAAGCGTTTTATCTATTCTGCTGGAGGGAGTTGTGATCCCGAAGAACTCTATAAATCTTTTCGAGGGCGATTGCCTTCATTAGAGCCAATGATAAAGAAACTTGGCCTGTAAAGATAAATAATTTTGAAATATAATTGTATTTGAATAATGCAATGAAGTCCTTATTCTTGAAACGCATAGTGGGCAGCCATAGCGTTTTCTTATAATTGCATAATACATTCCATATAGTGAAAAATTTCATTTCAATTTATTTTAGAAATTTTTTAAAAATAAAAAAACTCCTAAAATAAAAGTTTTTCCAATTTGAGAATGTTAGATGATCAAAAATAAAAAATTCAATAAATCAAGTTAAAGTGAGACAAGCATTTTACTTTAAGGATGTTGTTTTCTGATATGAGAAAGAGTTTCGTAGCTTGGATATCCATTTGCTTCTAAACCATGACGTAGCTGAAAAGCTTTAATTGCTTTCTTGGAGGCTGTACCAATTTTACCATCAATTTCCCCTTCATAATCTCCAAGTGTTGCTAAACGAGATTGCAGCTCTATACGTTCTTTGAAAGTCATAGGTTTAAATGGTCGATTCCAATCTTGAAATAGTTTAGGATGTCCAGCGATACGGTCGGCAAGAAGGCCAACAGCAAAAGCATAACGATCAGCATTATTATAACGTTTAATAACAAAGAAATTTTTTGTTACTAGAAATGCAGGTCCTTTTGGGCCATCAGGAAATTTCAATATTGCTTGTTCAGATAAAGAAGGAAAAGGTTTTCCATGTGCGTGTTGAACACCTAATTCTTTCCATTCTTCAAAGGATAACCAGTTTTCAGGTAGTTGTTTGTTATTTGGTAATTTAACTTCAATTCCCCATGTGAGATTAGATTGCCAACCATTCATATGGAGAAGGTTAGCAGCAGTAGCAAGTGCATCTGGAATCGAATTCCAAATATCAGAGCGACCACTTCCATCCATATCAATAGCATAGATAAGATAACTGCTTGGAATAAATTGCGTATGTCCTAGCGCTCCAGCCCAAGATCCTACGAGTTGAGAGCGATGAATTTCACCGCTTTGTAAAATTTTCATTGCAGCAATAAGTTGTGCATGGGCATATTTTTTACGTTTTGGGTCGGCATAAGCTAAAGTTGCGAGTGAACGGATGGTATCACGCATTACATCTTTATTTGTTAAAACTTTTCCATAGCTACTTTCCATAGACCAAATAGCAAGGAGGAAATTTCGGTTAACACCAAAACGTTTTTCAATTTTTGGTAGCCATTGCTCCCATTGTTTAGCTTGCTGCTTTCCTTCTAAAATTGCATCATCATGAATACGATTATCAAAATATTCCCATGCCATATCAACAAATTCTGGTTGATATGCTGCTTTTTTTAAGACTTCTTGGTCAATTGTATTAATTGTTTTAAAAGCTATATCAAATGTGGATGATGAAATATTATTAGCTAAAGCCATTTTTTTAAATTCATTGATCCAGTGTTGAAAACCATTATCAGCGTATGTAAGTGAGGAAAAAACTATTGGAAGAGAGGCAAAGATAGAGAATAAACTAATAAACAGGGGTCTTCGATTTTTGATTTTTTCTGAAAAAAATAATGTACTAAATTTTGTAATTTTCATTTTCTGATTTTTATCTGTGTATAAAGTGTTTGGATGTGTAGTCATTTGTTTTTGTATTTAGTAATTTATATAGCATGTTAAGTAAAACTGTTCAAATTGTTGTTTTAAAATAAAGCAATTTATTAAAATTCATCATTTTTATGTTTATTATATAAAATATCCGATAGAATAAAAAATCCTTATTTAGTTGTAGTTAAAATATATTGTATCAGAAAAGTATACGATAAATATTGTATTGGTAAGTAGGAAGATGAGCGTACGTAAAATCCGTAAGGCAGTATTTCCTGTAGCAGGTCTTGGTACTCGTTTTCTTCCAGCAACAAAAACAGTTCCTAAAGAAATGCTAACTATTGTTGACAAACCTGTTATTCAGTATGTTGTGGATGAGGCACGTGAAGCAGGTATTGAGCATTTCATTTTTGTTACTGGGCGCAATAAAGCAGTTATTGAAGATTACTTTGATGCTCAAGTTGAATTATATACAACTCTTGCTAAATGTGGAAGAATAGAGGAGCTAGAGCATTTAAAAGATTTGCAATTACAGCCAGGAACAACTTCTTTTACTCGGCAACAGCAACCTTTGGGATTAGGGCATGCTGTTTGGTGTGCGCGTGAACTCATTGGAAATGAACCCTTTGCCTTATTATTGCCCGATATGCTTATGCAAACTGAAAAAGGTTGCCTTTCTGAAATGATCCAACTTTATGAAAAAACAGGAGGAGGTAATGTTATTGCTGTTCAAGAGTGCAATCCTGAAGAAGTATATAAATATGGTATTGTGGGAAAAGGAAAGCAGGTTGCAAATGGTTTTGAAATCACACAGATGGTAGAGAAACCAGCTGTAGAAATAGCTCCATCTAATCTGTATATTAATGGGCGTTATATTTTGCAGCCAGAGATTTTTGATATTTTATCTGATCAAAAACAAGGAACAGGAAATGAAATTCAATTAACAGATGCTATGGTACGACTTTCAAATAAGCAGACTTTTTTTGGTTTTCAGTTAGATGGATACACTTTTGATTGTGGTTCTAAAATTGGTTTTATTGAAGCTAATGTTGCATTCGCTCTTTCACGTACTGATATGTATCAACAACTTTCTGTATCGTTGAAAATTTACTTGCAAAAATTAACATTGAAAAATGATATAGACTTTGAATATGATTTCATTTATCGAATTTAGTTATGATGATGCAGCCCCCTCATACGTTAACTTTACAAAATGCTGTTATCTTTAGCGCTTAAAACTATTTCTATTGAAAAACGAGGACTTGAAGTTCTTGAGAAGGCTTTTCATGAGAAGCTTGCTGATTCTTTTAGTGAAACTGTTCAAACTATTAGCAATGCGAATGGTCATGTAGTGATTACTGGTCTTGGCAAGAGTGGTCATATAGGAACGAAAATTGCTGCGACTTTAGCTTCAACTGGAACACCTGCTTTTTTCATCCATGCCGCGGAAGCTAATCATGGTGATCTTGGTATGATTGGTTCTGATGATGTTATTCTTGCTTTATCATGGTCAGGAGAAACTACAGAGTTAAGTGGCATTATAAGCCATGCTGCACGTTTTCGTATACCATTGATTGCAATAACATCTGGTGAACACTCTATATTAGGGCGGCAAGCTGATATTGTCTTATTATTGCCAAAAGTAGAGGAAGCTTGTCCTCATGGACTTGCTCCGACAACTTCAACAACTATGCAATTGGTAGTAGGGGATGCATTAGCTATTGCTCTTTTGGAAATGCGAGGTTTTACTGCAACTGATTTCAAAATTTATCATCCTGGAGGTTCTCTTGGTGCAAACCTTAAATATGTGCGTGATATTATGCATCAAGGTGATCGTTTGCCTTTGGTTGCACAGGGAATGTCTATGATCGAAGCTATGCAGATTTTGGTTAGAAAACATTTTGGTTGTGTTGGTGTTGTGAATTCAAGAGGTGAATTAATTGGAATTGTAACGGATGGTGATCTTGCTCGAAATATTCACAAGGATTTATCACGATTCAATGTTGATGAGGTAATGACTAAAAATCCAAAGACCGTTAGTCCAGATACACTTGTTGGTGCTGCGACAGCATTTATTACTGATCATCATATTGGCGCGTTTTTCGTGATTGAAAATAAGAAACCTATAGGAATTGTTCATTTTCATGATCTTTTACGTATTGGTGTAGTGTAATTTGATTAATACTGACGATCCAATGTCATTTTATTATTTGGTAACAAAAAATAATGAAACAATAGCAGTATCTTTAAGAGAAGCGATTTTTGAGATATCTATTGATAGGTGATCATTTTTTTAAGTTCATGATATAGCGTAACCTTAGAAATATTATAATGTGTTCTCGCCTAACAATTTACCAAAAGGAAGAGGAAACCTCTTCCTGTGAGAGTGCTGAGAAGTTTTAACTTTTGTTTAGGTTTTGCGTTTGAGGGGAAATTGTGAACCAGTATCTGATGTACAGAGAAGTCGCATTGTATCGTGGGATATTGTACAACTTGCTCTAGAGATGGTTCCACGAAGAAGTGAATGTATTTCAATTTCTACGTGGTGAGTGTTGATATAATGATAGGTTCCTTCTGAAAGTTTTTCTTTTGTATCTGCTGCTCTTGTTTCAAAAATACCATTATGAAAAGAGGAAGTAATACCATTTGTATCGATCCATTCTCCATCGATTCCAGTTGGTATATTGTTGACAAATATATATTGTCCGTTATTTCTTGAAAAATTACAAGCAACTAATATCAAAGTAGTGATTGTTAGGTACAAAATACAGCAGATGTGTTTCATTTTCTTTACTCTATTTGTTTTGGTGTTTTCTATTACTTTAATTATGACAGTTTTAAAGTAAAAGCAAAAAATTGAAAAAATTCTTAACATTGTGTTTAATGAGTAATTTGCTAAAATTAGCATGCCGGTTACAAAAGGTAAAATATATTTTGTGGTTTTTAATGAATCTTATTATAAAGATTTAGTAGTCTCAGAGGAAATTGTTAAAGTTATGGTTGGTCCTGTTCTTGTTGCGGGTGAAGATCACAGGAAGCGTGCGGAGCTTTCTACCATGCTTCGAGGGTTTGGCTACCGCGTTATTGAAGCAGAAAATAGCTTACGTACAGTTGATCTTTTATATAAGCGTAAAAATATTATGCTTATTTTGCTTGATATTGCTATGAGTGATCTAAGCATAAGTGACCTAATTAAAATGGTTAGAACAGTTGGAATTTCTGCTCCTATTGTTGTTATAGCAAAACAAGATACTCAGGAACTCATTCAAAAAGCTTTAAACGCTGGAGCTATTGATTATTGGATCTATCCAGTTACACCGCTGCGGTTAAGAGTTACTCTAAATAATCTTGCACTCATCACTGCATTGAAAAGTGAAGTGCAGTCTATTCGTAAACAAAAAGAAAATCATTTGCAATTCTCCAATATCTATAAAAAAAGCAGTTTAATGCAGGTGATTCTAGAAAAATCCAAAAGTGCAGCGACTTCTTTACAGAATCTTTTGATAGAAGGTGAGGTAGGAACTGGTCACGAGAAATTAGCCCGCGTTATCCACCATGAAAGTTCTTTTTCGAAGGGGACTTTTGTCCGTTTTCAATGTTTACCGGTTTTTGATTTACAGGAAGAGAATCGTTTGTGGTTTGAAGATTTTTTACCATTGATTTCTTCTCTTGAACATGGAACGCTTTGCTTATGTGATATTGATCGGCTTGAGCCTATACAGCAAAAACGTTTTGCGCATTACCTTAAAGAGAGAGCAGAAGCAATAAAAGGCACAAATCCACCTTTTCGCATTATTTCTCTTTCAACATCACGTCTTGCAGATTTAGTTCAGGAAGGTTTTTTTATACATAGTTTTTTTGAACAAATCTCACAATTATATATCAGCATTCCGTCTTTGCGAGAGTTAAGGGATGATCTTCCAGAAATTTCTCAGTGTTTAATTGACCATATTATTACTGAAACAGGGCAATCGCATGTGCATGGTTTAGCAGGGGCAGTTATTTCTATGTTTATGCAATATGATTGGCCTGGTAATTATAGAGAACTGGAAAATTTACTCTTCCGTGCGGTTTTGATGAGCGAAGGGCCATTGTTAACTGTGCGAGATTTTCCGCAATTAATAAAAAATCCACTCATGATTGTTTCAAAGATGATTGATTATGATATTCAAGAACGCAACGAGAAAAAATTTATACAGTTTTTTAACACCGATGGGCATGTACGCACTTTTTCTGAGATGGAGCGTGATATTATTGAAAAGGCAGTTGCACATTATAAAGGGCGTATGAGTGAAATTGCTCGGCGTCTTCAGATTGGGCGCTCTACGCTTTATCGTAGAATAGAGGAATTGAAGACAATTAATAATCAAAAACAGTAATAAAATCTGTAGCAAAACATCTTTCCTAAAAACTATAATGGTTCAAAAGAGTGTGCTTATCTTAATCATCAAAAAAAGAAGTTATTCTAAAAGTAGCAATGGAAGTAATTTATTATAATAATTTGTTCGTTTAAAATATTTTCAAACGATGATGTTCTTTATATATTTTGGAAATATGATCACATTTACAGATTAAGATATAGAGACATTGATTCTAATGTTTTTTTACGTATTTATTGAATGTGTTGTGATAATTTTAGAAAGAAAGTTCATCTCCTTGACACTGTTAAACATTATTGTTGGTTTTACCACACTTTTTATTATTGCTTCTATGTTCGCAATTTATGCTTATGGTTGTTTTGTTAGAAGTGCTAGGGGAGCGTGTTCTTATGCATTGAGTGTTGAGAAAAGTGAGACCAAAATTGATCGTATAGTTAACCGATTAGCAAAAGAAACAAATGGGGTAGGGATTGATAAAGATGCTCTTTCACTTATTGTCAGCAATCTAGATGCATTTTGTGTTCGTGCGATAGGCGCAGCGCAAGCTGGACGAAGTCTTGATCTGATGTATTACATTTGGGATGATGATTTAACAGGTCGCTTGTTGCTTAGCGAAGTAGTAGAGGCAGCTGATCGTGGTGTACGGGTGCGTCTTCTTTTGGATGATATTAATGCTCAGGGGCGTGATCCAGCCTATATTGCGCTTAATAAACATCCTCATATTGAGGTGAGAGTGTTTAATCCAGGACGCGCGCGTAAGGGTGGATTACGTCGTGGTTTGGAGATTATATTGCGGGCAATTATGGTAACACGCAGAATGCACAATAAAGCTTTTGTTGTTGATGGGCGAGTGGCTTTTGTAGGAGGACGAAATCTTGCAGATTCTTATTTGGGTGCAAGTAAAAAATCAAGTTTTCGAGATTTAGATCTCATGTTAATTGGTCCATCGGTTAAAAAAGTAGAAACCATTTTTGATAATTTTTGGAATAGCCCTGTAGTTTTACCGATCCACACTTTGGTTGTTCCTAACAGAGTAAGAGACCTCGATATTTGGAGAGCTAAATTACGTAGATTTCGTAACTCAAAAATTGCCAAAATTTATTTAAATTATGTCAATGAACATATCAATTTTGAATATTTTTTTCAAACAGGCAAACGCTTATTTGTTGCAGATAAAGTTGATGTTCTTTCAGATCCTCCAGAAAAGGCATTGCGTAAGCATACAGCAAATTGGCTAATGGAAGCGCTTTCACAGGTTATTAATGGTGCAAAAAAAACAATCCAGATTACATCGCCTTATTTTGTTCCTGGCAAAGCAGGGACTCAGAGTTTTCGCAAGTTGGTATCAAAAGGTATTGATGTTAAAATTCTTACTAATTCTTTAGCAGCTACTGATGTAGCCATTGTACATGGTGGTTATGCGCCTTATCGTAAGATGTTATTGAAAAGTGGTGTTCAACTTTATGAACTAAAACCAGATGGAGGAACTCATCGATTGCGATTGTTTAGATCTAATAAGGCGAGCTTGCATACAAAGGCTTTTTTAATTGATTGTAAAACTGCTTTTATTGGATCTTTAAATTTTGATCCTCGTTCAGTTTCGTTAAATACAGAAATGGGTATTCTTTTTGAATGTGCACCAATTGCAGCGAGATTAGATTTACTTTTTTCTGAAGAAATAACCGGTGAAATGAGTTATTGTTTACGTCTTGGTGATAATAATCGCATTTATTGGGATTTTATTGAAAATGAAAAAAAACGCAGTGTTGATTATGAACCAAAAAGTAATTTGAAACGTCGTGCATTTGCAAAAATAATGAGTTGGTTGCCCATTGAATCGCAATTATAAACTGTATAAGTTCTGTTTTAGAAAAATATTTATTTTCTCTTTTCATTTTATCAGTCACATGGCATAATTGATTGCCAATTTGCGACTTATAGAGAATTAAAGTTGCGTCCTATAACTATTGCAGTGTTTTAGTATTAGAGGAATTTGGCGATGGCAAAAATTATTGAAACAAGCACAGGTGCGTTGGCACTAACTTTTGATGACGTGCTTTTACAACCAGGCCATTCTCTCGTCATGCCTAGCCAAGTAGATCTTAAAACACGTATTGCAGGGGATATTGAATTAAATTTGCCACTTCTTTCTGCTGCAATGGATACAGTGACAGAGTCGCGTTTAGCGATTGCTATGGCTCAAGCTGGTGGTCTTGGTGTTATTCATCGGAATATGTCTCCTGTAGAGCAAGCTGAAGAAGTACGTCAAGTGAAAAAATTTGAGTCTGGTATGGTTGTCAATCCAGTGACAATTGGTCCTGATGCAACACTTGAAGAAGCCAAGGCTTTGATGCGTTCTTATAGTATTTCAGGTATTCCAGTTGTCGAAAGTGGTTCTAAGAGCGGAATTTCAGGTCGACTTGTTGGCATTTTGACTAATAGGGATGTGCGTTTTGCATCGGATCCAAAACAAAAAATCCATGAACTCATGACGCATGAAAATTTAATTACAGTACGTGAAAATGTTCAACTAGATGAAGCAAAATATCTTTTACATCATCACCGTATTGAAAAGTTACTTGTTGTAGATGAACAAAATCGCTGTGTTGGTTTGGTGACAGTGAAAGATATTGAAAAGGCACGATTAAATCCGAATGCTGCAAAAGATTCTCAGGGTCGTTTACGTGTTGCCGCTGCAAGTGGTGTTGGGGATGAAGGAATTGAACGTGCTGAACGGTTAATCGATGCGGGTATCGATCTATTAGTGATCGATACAGCTCATGGGCATTCTCAACGTGTGTTGGACATGGTTGAGCGTATAAAAAAAATGGCGCTTTCTACGATTGTTATTGCTGGTAACGTAGCAACTCCTCAAGCAACACAAGCTTTGATTGATAGTGGTGCTGATGCGGTAAAGGTTGGTATTGGACCTGGTTCTATTTGTACAACGCGAATTGTTGCAGGTGTTGGTATTCCTCAGCTTGCAGCTATTATGGGAGCTGCAGAAATTGCTGATAAAGCAGGAATTCCCGTTATTGCTGATGGTGGTATTAAAGCTTCGGGTGATTTTGCTAAAGCTTTAGCAGGTGGCGCTTGTGCTGCTATGATTGGTTCTCTTCTTGCTGGTACAGAAGAAAGTCCAGGAGAAGTTTATCTCTATCAGGGTCGATCCTTTAAAGCTTATCGTGGTATGGGGTCGGTCGGTGCTATGGCAAGAGGATCAGCAGATCGTTATTTTCAGGCTGAAGTTCGAGATACACTCAAATTAGTTCCTGAAGGTGTTGAAGGACAAGTCGCTTATAAAGGTCCTATAGCATCAGTTTTACATCAACTGGCGGGTGGGTTACGTGCTTCTATGGGGTATGTGGGAGCGCAAAATTTAGTTGAGTTTCGTGAAAAAGCAACTTTCGTACGTATTACGAATGCTGGTCTTTATGAGAGTCATACACATGATGTTTCTATTACGCGCGAAAGTCCAAATTATCGCGGTCCTATTTGATAGGTATAGGCTAAAATTTTATTATGAAGAAATTCTTGGAAGGAAATAATTAGGTTGCCGGTCATTTTTTAGATAAGTTTTCCTATTTAAATATTTCAGATCTATAAAAGGAAAGAATTGGATATTAATACTCCAATTCTTTCTGGAAGTTGTAGTTATGTAGAAGTTATATAAATGAAAAATTAGCTTTTTATATTCTTCCGTCCTGTTTTCGACGCACATTGGCGATTGTTAAGTAGACTACTTTGGACGGATTTCTTGCCACTGTTTGAGGGCATTTTATTTTGGCTGCTTTTGGATGCAGTTATTTTTCCATGACTAGAAGTCTTCATTATTTTCTCCTTTTTAATTATCTGGCATACACCACTGTAAGACAAACGGTCATGCTAGAGAGTAGTTCCAATAATTTTCTAAAAAGTTCATTTATGCTTTTTGAGAAGAAGAGATGAACCTATATAATATTTTCAGACGTATTTTTATTTTTCACGGAAAAAACTTTACCGGTTATCTATGTTTCAATATTTAGTCGCTTATTGAGACAATAAATGCTTATGTTATGGATTTGATAATAACTATAATTCTCTCATAATCATAACTGGAACAGGTGCTTTGTGGATGATAGCTTGACTTTTGGAGCCAAATAAAAAATTATGCATTTTAGAATGATGGAAAGCACCCATAAGGATCATATTAAGATTAAGTGGTTCTATGTTATGAAGAATCATTTGCTCAAAATTAATTTCTGTTTTAAGTGATTCAGTATTAAATCCAGCAGATTGTAACCGTGCTAATGCTGCGTTAAAGCTATTTTGTATGGCTTGTGTTTGCCGTTCTGCCATCCCTAATATAAAAGTTATATTTTTAAAAGATTCTTTTGAGCAAATAAAATCAATAGCTTTCATAATTAATGGGCCACCATCAAAAGCTATCAGAATTCGTTGAATAGGATGAGGGTGACGTGAGGCAACAAGGATTGGAAGCTCAGAAGAGCGTACGACATTTTCAAAGTTGAGTCCTAACCGCTTTTTGTCAGACGCTGTTTGTTCACCACGTTTTCCCATCACAATCATTGATGATTGATTGCTATAAATATTTAATGCATCCAGAAGAGTTCCATGACGTAGACGTGTTTCAATTTCGATTTCACTATGAGAGTTGAGGTAATTTTTCGCTTCTTCTAAAATGGTTTGTCCAACCTTTTGAGCAAAAAGTGCTTTAGCAAAAGTAGGATCTGTCTGTTCTAGGATCGACAGATCTGGGATATTATTGTTAATATTTATTTGTTTTGTATTTGGTAAACTAATTTCTTCTTCTGATTTATCCAATACATGCAACAGTCGGATTGTTGTTTGCATAGATTTAGCAGCCCATAAAGCTAGGTCACATACAGGGTTTGCATATATTGAAGAATCAATAAGAGCGAGTATTGGTTTTTTCATTTTTAGTCTTTCGATGTGTTCGTGTTATGGAATACTTCATTAGCTTCTTTAAGATTTATAGATTATAAAAATAATGGTTCCTCTTTCACTTTAGAGTAAAACATTTCAGATCAGAACACTAGAACTATTCGACTTAAGTATCACTTTTTAGACTGTTTTTAAAGTTCATGCTAAAAAATAAGAAGGTAATTTTTATTTTTGAGTTAAATCATTTAGATTTTAGAGATTGAATAGGAGAAATAAATGCGATTGGGTGGGCGATTGCAGGCGGCAATAGATATTCTACAGGAAATAGAAATGCGTTATCGCCCTGCAGGTGAAGCTTTAAAAGATTGGGCGCTTTCTCATCGTTTTGCTGGAGTAAGTGATCGTGCAGCAATTGGAACAATTGTGTATGATGTTTTAAGGCGGCGTTATTCGTTGCAATGGCGTATGGATAGTGACAATCTTCGAGATATAGTTTTTGGTACTTTGTTCGATTCTGGTATGATGACAATTGAGCAAGTTGATAAAATTTTAGAGGGAGATCGATTTGCACCGCAATTATTAGCACCTCAGCAGAGGCAAGCATGGCAGCAACGCCAGTTAGTAAATGCGCCAGACTACATTCGCGCTGATATTCCTCAATGGTGTCAAGCTCATCTGTATCCTTTATTTGCAGATAATTGGATTAGGGAAGCTGCTGCTTTAGCAACACGTCCTTCTTTAGATTTACGTGTGAACAGTTTAAAGGCAACACCTAAGAAAGTAATCAAAGCATTAGAAAAAACAAAAGTTAAGTCCTTTTCGTGGTTTCAGCAAGCGTTGAGGATTGAACCGATTGAAAAATTTGATCGCCATCCTAATGTTCAGGCTGAGCCCGCTTTTCAAAAAGGATATTTTGAAATACAGGATTTGGGATCTCAAATTGTTTCTTATCTTATAGAAGCAAAGGCAGGTATGCAGTTATTAGATTATTGTGCAGGAGCCGGAGGAAAAACACTAGCTTTAGCTGCCAATATGGATAATAGAGGTCAAATTTATGCTTATGATTCAGAGAAAGTTCGTTTGACTCCTATTTTTAATCGGCTTCGGCGAGCTGGTATTCGTAACGTACAACCACGAGCGTGTAAAGAGGAATTAAAATCATTAATAGGTCAAATGGATATCGTTTTATTGGATACTCCATGTAGTGGGACAGGAACATGGCGCCGTCGTCCAGATGCGAAATGGCGTTTGACATTACAACAAGTGAAACAACGTCAGGAAGAACAGTTCGCTATTTTGAATGAAGCTTTGATTTATATAAAGCCAGGAGGGCGTTTAGCTTATATTACATGTTCTCTTTTTAATGATGAAAATGAAGAACAAATTTCCCGGTTTCTTCAAAAGTATTCTAATTTCTCTCCAGTCAATATGAAGACACTTTGGCACCAGCATTTTAGTCATTCAATTATGCAACCAGCATTTTCAAGTTATGGACTGACTTTATCACCAGCAGCAACTAAAACGGATGGTTTCTTTTTATCTATTTTACAAAAGGAACTCTAATGGGTATTTTAACTTTTCTATTTCGCACTTTAATATTGGAAAGAATCTTCTTCTTATATCAATAGACTTGTGAAAACAGAAAGATTGAATAATACATTTTTTTATTTTAGGTAATTATTGATTGGTTTTTTATGAGCATATTGCGTTCAGATACTGTTCTTATCATTGATTTTGGTTCACAAGTTACACAACTTATTGCACGGCGGGTGCGAGAAATAGGTGTTTATTCCGAAATTATTCCTTTCCAATCTGCTTTAGGGGAATTTAAGCGAATTAAGCCTCGAGCTGTTATTTTATCAGGCAGTCCTTATTCAACTGTCGATGATGGTTCACCACGTGTTCCAATGGAGATTTTTAATGCCGGTATTCCGGTTCTTGGAATTTGTTATGGTGAACAAGTCATGTGTGTTCAGCTTGGCGGAAAAGTTGAAGCAGGACATGAACGTGAATTTGGACGTGCTTTGTTAGATGTAAAAGAAGAAAGTGCTCTTTTTGATGGTGTTTGGGAGAAAGGATCATGCCATCAGGTTTGGATGAGTCATGGTGATTGTGTAGTTGCTTTGCCAGAAGGTTTTCATGTCATCGGAACATCAAAAGGAGCTCCTTATGCTGCTATTGCTGACGAAAAACGACGTTTTTATGCAGTACAATTTCATCCTGAAGTTGTTCATACAACGGATGGTGCGAAACTCTTAAAAAATTTTGTTCATAAAATTTCTGGTCTTAAAAGCAATTGGTCAATGGCCGCTTATCGTGAACAGGCAGTTGTTGCGATACGCAAGAAGGTTGGAAAAAGTCGTGTAATTTGCGGTCTTTCAGGTGGTGTTGATTCATCAGTTGTGGCTGTATTACTTCATGAGGCTATAGGTGATCAATTAACATGTGTTTTTGTCGATCATGGGTTGATGCGTAAAAATGAGGCAGAAGAAGTTCTTACGATTTTCCGGGATCATTATGATATAAAACTGGTTCATGTTAATGCTGCTGATATGTTTATTAATGCGCTTGAAGGTGAAATAGATCCAGAAAAAAAGCGAAAGATAATTGGTCGCCTTTTTATTGAAGTTTTTGAAGAAGAAACAAAAAAAATAGGCGGCGTGGAGTTTTTAGCACAAGGAACGCTTTACCCAGATGTCATTGAAAGTGTTTCAGCGATTGGTGAATCCATAACGATTAAAAGTCATCATAATGTAGGTGGGCTACCAGAACGTATGAAGATGCAACTTGTAGAACCATTGCGTGAACTTTTTAAGGATGATGTTCGTTCTTTGGGGCGAGAATTAGGTTTACCTGAGCAGTTTATTGGACGTCATCCTTTTCCAGGGCCTGGTTTGGCAATTCGATGTCCAGGTGCAATTACGCGTGAAAAATTAGAAATTTTGCGTGAAGCAGATGCTATTTACCTTGATGAAATCCGCAAAGCTGGTCTTTATGATAAAATTTGGCAAGCTTTTGCTGTTCTTCTTCCTGTTCAAACCGTTGGTGTAATGGGTGATGCACGTACTTATGAGTTTGTCTGTGCTCTTCGTGCTATAGTATCTATAGACGGTATGACTGCTGACTTTTATCCGTACGATATGGAATTTTTGAGTAAAGCAGCAACACGTATTATTAATGAAGTTCGAGGTATTAATCGTGTTGTTTATGATATAACTTCAAAGCCTCCTGGCACTATTGAGTGGGAATGATTGAAATCAAGGATATTAAAGATATGGTGCTTTTAGGATTTAGCATTTCAAAAAGTTAGCAAATAAAAAGAAAAAATTATTATATGTCTTGTATTCATGATTTCAAATTATCATTAATTTCATTTTAACGAGTATTGTTTGAAATTAAGAGAAGTGTAAAATAATATGCTTAAACAAAAAATTATTGCTCATCGTGGTGGAGCTAGTCTTTATTCTGAAAATACACTTTCAGCATTTCGCCATGCGATTGCATTGGGAGTGGATGAAATTGAATGTGATATTCATCTTCTTAAAAGTGGTGAAGTTGTTATATTTCACGATTTTTCCCTTGAACAGTTGGTTGGGAAAAAAGGATATATTCATGAGATTGATAATGAAACACGTCAGCAACTCTGTGTGAAAGGGAGTAATGAAGCACCTCCTTTATTAGAAGAATTGCTTGATCTTTTGGTGCCAACCGATGTAGCACTTCATCTTGAAATCAAAACATGTGGTGAGGTTGAGCGTGAAACTCTTTTATCCCAAAAAGCACTTGAATTGATCAAAAGTCGACACTTAGAAAAACGAGTTTCAGCAATTAGTTTTGATGCTACGAGTCTTCGTTCTTTTATTGAAGCAGGAATACCATCGGGTCCATGTATTGATAATTTTAAA
The DNA here is from genome assembly GCF_002022665.1 of Bartonella sp. JB63. NCBI lineage: Bacteria > Pseudomonadati > Pseudomonadota > Alphaproteobacteria > Hyphomicrobiales > Bartonellaceae > Bartonella > Bartonella sp. JB63. The sequence goes on along the minus strand of NZ_CP019788.1, from coordinate 1,040,946 downwards.
GGTGATATATCTTTCTGTTTTTCTGAATGGAAAAAATTAGGCTATTCTGATCTCAGTTTGGATAGCTCTATTGTATCACGAGACTTTATTGAAGCTGCCTTTGATGCTGGTTTCACTGTAGGCGTATGGACGGTCAATGGGGTGTCTCGTTTGTCCCATTGGCTTGATATGCCAGTGCATTATATTACAACGGACCAACCTGATCTTGCTTTACGATTGCGTTCACAAAAATAAAAGTAAGGATTCAATAATTATTGATATCCTATACAATCTTGTAAGGTGAGGATGTGTCTCTTATCTTTTTTAATGTCCAATTTTGGAAAATTGTGAATGGTTTTCATTATTTCTAAACTGACAGTAATAGTCTATTGAAATTGATGGGTAAACAGAATTACTAACCGTTTCTTCAATAGCAGAGAGATCAGTGTCATTTAATAGTATCACTTTTTTATCGATCTTAACACATTGGCGTTCCTTTATCCATTCAAAAGCAGGTTTGCTATTCACGATAGTTATAGATTTCAAGAGGGATATCTGTCATTATGATATTGCTATTGTAAATCACTGTAGATTTACCTTTTATCTTATCTTTACTAGCGAATTTCATTTCTGTGACGTAATAAAGCTCTTCAGGATTAAAGATATCCGCAAGTTTAAGATCACCTTTTGAAAGCAACTGGATAAGATTTTATGCTCTCTTCTATTTAGATGTAAATGACTAAGTTTCTATCTAACAGTGACAAATGTTCAAAAATGTTCAACACTTTTTACATAAGGGTTACAAGGCGATTCTTTAGAGAAGTTATGGACATAACAAACGCGGTAATGTTCTGAATACAAAGGTCTGTAAATATAGTGAAATAAATCACCTTTTTAATATAAATATGACTTTGATTATAGATTTTGGTAGTTCATTTAAAAATTATCAAAAATTACATTTATCATTTATTTTACAAATAATCGTGAAATAATGTAATGGATCCTTTGGCTTGATAAAGGATGAAAATGATAAAGGAGGAACTCTGCTTGATTAATTGATCTGGAACTCAAAATTTTCCCAGGGTGATTATGTACGTTTTCCTGTGCATTTATTAAAAGTATGAAAATTCTGATGGGGAACAGTGAAGCTTAATTTTTGTCCATAATCGTTTGTGAGACGCTCTTTTATTTCAACAGTAAAAATAATATTATTCCAGCGTGTTAAAACATGACATCCTGTACCTACTGGTTTTATAAGTTCAATTTGTGCGTGAAAAACAGGTCCTTTTTCTGGATATTCACCCAATAAAGTTGCTTCTGGTCTAAATGCAAAAATATCAGTCTCTTTATTACAAGAAAATGAGCTGCCTAAATGTTGTTCTAAGATCTGACGATCAAGAAAATTAATAGGAGGAGAACCAATGAAACCAGCAACAAAGGTTGTAGCTGGATAATCATAGATTTCCATTGGAGTTCCAATTTGTTCAATATGTCCTTTATTCATGACAACTATTCTATCGGCTAATGTCATAGCTTCTAGTTGATCATGTGTGACATAAAGGCTCGTTGTTCCTAATGAACGCTGGAGCGTTTTAATTTCAATACACATTTGAGCTCGTAATTTCGCGTCAAGATTTGAAAGTGGCTCATCAAAGAGAAAAACACGTGGTTGGCGAACAATAACACGGCCCATTGCAACACGTTGGCGTTGTCCTCCTGATAACTGCCTCGGTTTACGGTCAAGAAATGGTTCTATTTCCAAAAGTTTTGCAGCATGAGCAATACGTTTATTCATTTCCTCTTTGGGAGTTTTTCGATTTTTGAGGCCATATTCCAGGTTTCCACGTACAGTCATATGTGGATAGAGTGCATAATTTTGAAAAACCATAGCAATATCACGGTCTGCTGGTTCACGATTATTAATGAGCTCATTGTCAATATAAAGTTCACCGGAGGTAACTTGTTCAAGTCCAGCAATAATACGTAATAGAGTTGATTTTCCACATCCTGATGGACCAACAAGAACGAGGAGTTCTTTGTCAGAAACAGTTAAATTTAAATTATTAATAACCAAACTATCGTTGTCATACTGTTTTGTTACATTTAGTAGTTGGATTGTAGCCACAATTATTTCTCCGTTTCAATGAGGCCTTTGACAAAAAGCCGTTGCATGAAAATAACCACTAAAACAGGAGGAGCCATAGCAACAACTGATACTGCCATAAGGATGTTCCATTGAGGATCATGTTGAAGTGATTCTACAACAAGTTGTTTCAAGATAACAAGAATGGTTTGATGGTCTTGATCTGTTGTGATAATAAGAGGCCAGAGATATTGTATCCATCCGTATATGAACATAATAATAAATAAAGCAGCGATATTGCTTTTGCTAAGGGGAAGAAGAATATCCTTAAAAAATTTCAATGGTCCTGCGCCATCAACACGGGCAGCTTCTAAGAGTTCATCAGGAACAGTGAGAAAAAATTGACGAAATAAAAATGTGGCGGTTGCTGATGCAATTAATGGAATAATCATTCCACTATAGGTATTTATCATTCCTAGCTGTGCTACTATTGCATATGTTGGAATAATGCGAATTTCAATAGGGAGCATTAATGTAATAAAAATAAGAGCAAAAGCAGTTTTACGAAAGGGGAAGCGCATATAGACAATTGCATAAGCAGAGAAGAGTGAAATAATAATTTTTCCAATACTAATACCAATAGCCATAATGAATGAGTTCATTAAGAGTGGCCAAAGACGTGGAAGACCCAGTTGTACAAGGCCATCACCAAAGATTATTTTATAATTTTCTAAACCATATTGCCCTGGTAAGAGAGGAAGCGTTCCTGTATTAAATGTCCCTGAATTATGGGTTGATGCGATAATGGCAACGTAAACTGGAAAGCAGATAATAAGAATACCAATAATGAGAATGAAATGGGTTAAAAATTTCAAAAAAGGACGATTTTCAACCATAATCTCTTTCCTAATATTGGACGCGACGTTCAATCCAGCGGAATTGGATTAGTGTTAAAATAATAACCATTAGCATTAATATGGTTGATTGCGCAGCTGATGCACCGATCATTTGATTTTTAAAACCATCTTCATACACTTTATAAACGATTGTGCTTGTTGCACGTGCAGGCCCTCCAGAAGTCATGTTATCAATAATACCAAATGTGTCAAACATGGCATAATTGACATTAATAATAAGAAGAAAAAAAGTTGTTGGCGAAATTTGAGGAAATATTATAGTCCAAAATCGTTTAAAAGGGCCAGCACCATCAATAGCTGCAGCTTCTATTTGTGAGTGAGGAACAGATTGAAGACCAGCAAGAAAAAAGAGAAAATTATAGGAAATCTGCTGCCAACTAGCTGCAATCACAATCAGAATCATAGCTTGAACACCGTTAATACGATGATTCCATATAATACCTATTTTTTCAAGGAGGAAAGGAAAAGTTCCAATAGTTGGATGGAAAATAAATAACCATAATATACCTGCTAATACAGGTGCAATTGCATAGGGCCAGAGTAAGAGCATAGTATAAGCTTTTTTTGCATGGATAATACGATCAACAGAAACAGCTAGAATAAGTGATATTGTCATTGAAACAAGAGTGACAGAAACAGAAAATATGATTGTTGTAAGCAGTGATTGTATATAATTGGTGTCAGAGAAAATAGTTATGTAGTTTTCAAGACCAATAAAGGTTGTTGAAAAACCAAAAGGATCTTCACGTTCAAATGATGATTTTATTGCTTGAATGGCAGGCCAAAGAAAAAACAAAAAAGTTATCGCAAGTTGAGGGAGGAGTAGCCAATAAGGAAGGAGGCTATTTCTAAAATATGCATGTTTTTCTTGCATGTGCGAGGCTCTTTAAATAAGAGTCATTGGGAAAAGAAAATTGAAATACGTCGACTTTGAAATCGAATTTTTCAACCTTGAACAATGATCATGAAACTTTAATGATTGGCTTTTTCAAATTCGCGTAAAAGCTTATTACCACGTTTAACTACTTCATCTAATCCCTCTTTTGGTGATTTGGAACCATTCAGAACGGCTTCTAATTCTTGATCGAGAATAGAACGGATTTGCGGTAAGCTGCCAAATCTTATCCCTTTTGAATTTTCTGTCGGTGGATTGAGATTAATTTGTTGAATGGCAATATCCGCACCTGGATTCTTATCATAAAAATTTTGTTTTATGCTTAACTCATAAGCGGCTTTTGTGATGGGAAGGTAACCTGTTTTTTGATGCCATTTAGCTTGATTGTTTACTTGCGAGAGAAATTTAAGAAAAGCTGCTGCACCTGCATATTCTTTAGGTGTATGACCTTTAAAAGCCCAGATAGAAGCACCGCCAATAATTGAGTTTTGTGGAGCATCTTTTACATCAGCATAATAGGGAAGAATACCAAATCCAACATTAAATTGGGCTTCTGCAACAACTCCACCGCGTGATCCTGACGATTGTATCAAAATCGCACAACTTTGCGACATAAACATTGGTACTGAATCAAGCGCACCAGCTGGACCTCCGTAACGAAAGATACCTTGATCTGACCATCTTTTAAGGTCAGTCCACATGCGTATTTGTAAAGGTCCGTTCAATGTTAATTCTGCATCGAGTCCATCAAGTCCATTTCTTTTTGTTCCTATAGGAATATTATGAAATGCTGAAAAATTTTCTATGCCAATCCATTGAGCTGCATAAGTCATTGTAAAACCACAACTTGCAGCTTTGTTATCAAGAATTTTTTTTGAAAAATTTTCTATATCTTTCCATGTTTTGGGGGGGCGTTCTGGATCAAGTCCTGCTTTTTTAAAAATATCTTTATTATAAAAAAGAATCGGTGAGGAAACATTAAATGGCATAGAGAGCATACGTCCCTGAGCATCAGAATAATAGCCACTGATAGCAGGTAAATAGTCTAAAATGTCAAATTTTTGCTTTGTATCAGCCATGAGTTGGTAAAGTGGATAGATTGCACTTTTTGCAGCCATCATAGTGCCTGTGCCAACTTCATAGATTTGAGCAAGAACTGGTTGTTGTTTCCCTCGAAATGCTGCGATAAGCGATATCATACTTTCTTCATACTCACCGCGAAATGAAGGAACAATTTTGTAATCAGATTGACTTGTATTAAAATCGTTAATGAGATTTTCAGTTTGTTTTCCTAAATCTCCACTCATAGAATGCCAAAAGCTGATTTTTGTTCGTGTAAAACCGGTTGTTGTTGCAGTTATAGCAATCATAAATGCTGCTGCAGAAAGATAAAGACAATTCATGATTCACCCTTTTTAAATTGATGGAGTGCGTTTTTCTCAGGACTATTAATATAATTCATCAATATATCATGACGGTTCTATTTCAGAAAGATGTCAGTTCATTTAAACATGAACCATGCAAAGGTCAAACGAATTTGTGTAAATTGACTAGTTTTACAACTTTTATGATTGTCTCGATATCATTGTAAAGTAAACTTGTAAAATAGCCAGTAATTCCGAAAGAAAATTAAAAAAAGATAATAAGAGAGGCAAGCAGTCAAGGGCGCTTAGATGAGGTGATATAATCTTTAGGTTTATTGTTTACATTCCAGTAATATTATGTGTCTTAAGTTTGGTTATCGCATTGATGATGGTGTTAACGTTATACTCCATCATATCAAGATAAGTTGCAGCAGGGCCTTCTTTTCCTGATAATGCATCGGAATAAAGTATACCACCAATTTTTAAACCTGTTTCTTTTGAAATTTGTTCTATAAGACGAGGATTAGAGATATTTTCAACAAATAATGCGGATACTTTATTGTTTTTAATTTGTTTGATAAGTTTTGCAACATCTGCTGCAGTAGCTTCCTTTGAAGCGCTTTCGGGAGCAAGGATGGTGAGATTGTATTCATGAGCGAAATAACCAAAGGCGTCATGAGATGTGATAATGGTTCGCTTGTCTTTCGGAAGAGTAGACATTTTCTTTGTGATGGTTGCATGCATTGCTTTTAGTTTTTGAATATAGATACGAGCATTTTTATTATAATTTTCACATGATTGTTGATCGATTTTACAGAAAGCAATGGCGATATTTTTGATGTAAATTTCAACGTTGGGGATAGTTTGCCAAGCATGTGGATCAATACTACCATGATGATGTATCCGATGTGTGCTGTTGTTTTTTTGGTATTTAATTTCATTAATTTCGAATGGGGAAATATTAGCACTAACTTCCACAAGAAGTGCTTTTGTTCCGGTTGCTGTAGTGAGCCGGTTTATGAAACCTTCTAAATGCAGACCGTTGATGAAAATAATATGAGCATTTTTAAGAGTTTTTGCATCATGAGGAGTAGGCTCGTAACTATGGATGCTTGCATTAGGACCAACAAGGGTAGTGATCGAAATATAATCACCTCCTACATTTTTTACCAAATCTGCAATAATAGAAAAGCTTGCGACAACATTAATTTTTTGATGTGCAGTGACAGAAAGAGGGAAGAGAAGCAACAGGAGAGAGTTCAGCAGAACAAATTGTTTAATAAATTTATGCATTTTGTTTTCTTAATGATAGAAGGGATGTATAAATAAAGGCGGGGCAACAAGGTTATAATAAGTCCGCGTGGGCTTATGAGACAGGTGATAAGATAAATAAATCCGGCTACTATAATAATAGAAGCACCGGAGGGAAGGGACATGTGAAAAGAAAGCAGAAGGCCAAATACACTGGAAATTATTCCTAAGATAACCGATAATATACAGATAGGGCCCAAACGCGAAAGCCAAAAACGAGCAGTGATGGCGGGAATCATCATAATGCCGACTGACATCAGTGTGCCTAGTGATTGAAACCCACCAGCTAGGTTTATTACCATTAGCCCAAGTAATAATATATGAACATATTTTCCTAGCGGAGAGAGTGATTTAAAAAATAATGGATCGAAACTTTCTACTACAAGAGCTCGCCAAAAAATACAAAGACTACTTATTGTTATGAGCATTATAAAAGTAATCAACGAAAGTGCTTGTGTGTTAATAGAAAGTACTGAACCGAATAAAAGATGCAATAAGTCAATTGTTGATTTTTTGAGTGAAATGATCGTGACGCCTGTTGCTAGTGCAAAAAGATAGAAAACTGTCATTGAAGCATCTTCTTTTTGAAAGCCATTTCTTGAAATTAAAACGGTTGCTAGAGCGACAATAATACCTGCTCCAATGCCACCAATAGTCATGGATATGGGAGAAAAACCACAAAAAAGAAAAGCGATTGCAACACCAGGAAGAATAGCGTGTGATATCGCATCACCTGTTAAGCTCATACCACGTAACATTAAAAAAACCCCGATAGGACAGGCACTGATTGTTAATAAAATAGAACCAATTAAAGCATTTTGCATAAATTGAAAATCAATAAAAGGTGCGAGAAAAAATTCGTACACGTATGATGATCCAGTTTAGATAAACTAATTAACAGAAAAAACTTGCTCTTGTGGATTGATATGGAAAAAATTAGGTATGAGAAGTGGTGTGATAAAATGATTGTTAGTGCTTAATAACTGTTTTGTTTCCCCATAAAAAACATGTTGTTTATTGATGTGAATCGTTTGTGGAAAATATTCTTGAACAATAAAGGGTTCATGGAGCGCTATAAGAATTGTTCGACCTTGTTGTCGCCATTGAGTAATCAATGCAAGGAGATCATTTTTGGTCTTAAGATCTACACCGTTGAAAGGTTCATCAAGCAAGATAATGTCAGAATCTTGCACAATAATGCGTGCAAAAAGAGCGCGTTGTAATTGGCCACTTGATAGCGTAACAAGTGGATGGTGTGCTAATTTTGTAAGCCCAACTATTTCTAGTGCATTTTGAATTTTATCTTGATAAGACCGTTGGCTTTTCCATAATCCACAAAAAGACCATAGTCCCATTTTAAGAATTGTTTCTATATCGATTGGAAATGTTCGATCAATATCACAATATTGCCCAAGGTAAGCAATACAACTTCTCGTTGGCTTTTTAATTTTACCACTAATTGGTTTAATTAATCCGGCAATAGTTTTAAGAAATGTAGATTTTCCAGAGCCATTATCACCAATTATTGCAATTAATGAACCCTTTTTTAGCTTTGCTGAAAATTTTTTTATGACAATTTTGTTGGTATAGCCTAATGTCACATTGTCGAACTGTAAGTGCATAATTGATACTATTCCTTATTATTTTCCCCTAAAAGGTTATGTTATATAATTACATTTGTCAATAAAATGTTATATTATTACTTATGTTTTTAGTAAACTGTGTATGGCAGTGTGAAGGTCGTGGAAAATTTTAAATAGCTTTGAATTTTTCTTGACGAAATCATGTGTATGTATACTATATATAGTGTCAGAATGATTGGTGATTCAAAATAAGCGCTAAATTAATCGGATGTCTGTTTCGTTTGAGACCAGATTGTTCACAGTATAGTATAGTACCAATTTTTAGAGTAGCAGTTCAATTAGAATATCGCCTTAGAGGGATTTGTTGATTGTCTATGTATTATTTTACATTAGAAAAACAAATAGATACTTAACAGAGTAGCTACAAAAATAGTTTATAGTGTGGTGCTTTTAATTGGAAAACAGTAGAAGTAAAAAAATGCGAGTAGATAGTTGTTGTGCAACAGAGAGCAATTGTTTAGGCCTTAAAGTCTTTATTTATTTGCATTATTTTTTGTTTTTAAAAAAATGTAGTGATTTAAAGCTGGATCCAGAAGTTTGTTAAGTCATTTTTAATTGAAATATGACTAAGCGTTTTTATTACGTAATTACTATTTTTGTTTATTTTGTGAGTATTGTGAAATTATCAGAATTAATTTTTTTCTGATTTGTTTTTTTTTGAATTATGGAAGTCGGAAAGAATGATCACTATTTATAGTAAACCATCTTGTGTTCAATGCAATGCTACCTATCGTGCCTTTGATGCTAAGGGTATTAATTATAATGTTATTGATATTTCTCGTGATGAACAAGCGTATAGTTTTGTCCAGTCTTTGGGATATCGCCAGGTGCCTGTAGTAGTTTGTGGTGACAATCATTGGTCAGGTTTTAGACCAGATATGATTAATGGTCTCTGTGGCTAATGGGTCTTATTGTTTATTATTCGAGTGTAACGGGTAATACTGAACATTTTGTTTCTCAGCTTGATCAACGGCTTTTCAAAATTGATAAAAAAAATTCATCAATATTGGTCGGTGAGCCGTATGTGTTGGCTGTACCTACTTATGCAGATGGTGAAGGTAGATTGGCTGTTCCAAAAGCAGTTATTCATTTTCTTAATGAGGGAGAAAACCGTAAATTGATTCGTGGTGTCATTGGTGGCGGAAATCGTAATTTCGGTTGTTATTATAATTTAGCGAGCAAGATTATTGCAGAAAAATGCTGCGTGCCTTGCCTATACCGTTTTGAGCTGCGGGGAACTGAAGAAGATGTTATTTGTGTGAAAAAGGGATTGGAAAAATTTTGGAAGCAATAAGTGTAAAAAAACTAGAGATGTCAGATCAAATTACAGATTATCATGCACTCAATGCGATGCTTAATCTTTATGATGAGAATGGTCATATTCAATTTGAGATGGATAGACTTGCTGCTCGGCAGTATTTTCTCCAACATGTTAATCAAAATACGGTTTTTTTTCATAATTTAAAGGAGAAAATAGATTACTTGATAGAAGAAAATTATTATGAGAGAGAGTTATTTGAACTTTATGATTTTTCTTTTATCAAAAAGCTTTTTAAACGCGCTTATGCATTTAAATTTCGTTTTCCTACTTTTCTAGGTGCATTCAAATATTATACCAGTTACACATTAAAGACTTTTGATGGTAAACGCTATCTTGAGCGTTATGAAGATCGTGTTTGTCTTGTAGCTTTATATTTAGCACAAGGGAATAAAGCCCTTGCTGAGGGGTTAGTTGATGAAATTATTACAGGACGCTTTCAACCAGCAACACCAACGTTTTTGAATGCAGGTAAGAAGCAACGAGGTGAATTAGTGTCGTGCTTTTTATTACGCGTTGAAGATAATATGGAATCAATAGGCCGTTCGATCAATTCAGCTTTACAGCTTTCAAAACGTGGTGGAGGTGTGGCACTTTGTTTGACTAATTTAAGAGAAGCAGGGGCACCGATCAAGAAAATAGAAAATCAGTCATCAGGTATTTTACCTGTGATGAAAATGTTAGAAGATGTGTTTTCTTATGCTAATCAACTTGGGGCGAGACAGGGGGCTGGTGCTGTTTATTTGCACGCACATCATTTAGATATTATGAAATTTTTAGATACGAAGCGAGAAAATGCTGACGAAAAGGTCAGAATTAAAACACTTTCACTTGGTGTTATTATTCCTGATATTACTTTTGAGCTTGCTCGTAATAATGAGGATATGTATCTTTTCTCATCTTACGATATTGAGCGGGTTACAGGAAAACCTTTTAGCGATATTTCTTTGACAGAGCATTATCGCTTTTTTGTTGATAATTCAAAGATACGTAAAAAGAAAATAAGTGCACGAGTTTTCTTTCAGACATTGGCGGAAATTCAGTTTGAATCTGGATATCCGTATATTTTATTTGAAGATACGGTCAATCGGACTAATCCAATATCAGGTCGTATTAGTATGAGCAATTTATGCACAGAAATTTTGCAGGTGAGTGAAGCAAGTGAGCTGGAAACAGATTTGACCTATCGTGCTGTTGGTAATGATATATCTTGTAATCTTGGCTCAATGAATATTGCAAAAGCGATGGAGAGTGATGATTTTGGAAAAACAGTGGAAACAGCTGTTCGTGCTTTAACAGCTGTTTCTGATATGAGTAATATTACTTGTGTGCCTTCTATTGCGAAGGGCAATGCCGAAAGTCATGCGATTGGTTTGGGGCAAATGAATTTGCATGGCTTTCTTGCACGTGAAAAGATCTATTATGGAACGCCGGAAGCAATTGATTTTACCAATATCTATTTTTACACAGTCACATATCACGCATTGCGTGCTTCTAATTTAATTGCACGTGAACGCCAAAAAATGTTCGTAGGGTTTGAAAAATCAGCTTATGCAGATGGACATTTTTTTATAAAGTATATTGAGAGAGAATGGAAACCACAATTTGAATTGGTACAAGAGCTTTTTACACGTAATAATATTATTATTCCTGGCCAAAAAGATTGGCAAGAGCTCAAACAATTAGTTGCTCAATATGGGCTTTATAATCGCTATCTTCAGGCTGTACCACCTACAGGATCTATTTCCTATATTAACTATGCAACTTCTTCTATTCATCCGATTGCTTCAAAGATTGAAATTCGCAAAGAGGGGAAAATTGGACGTGTTTATTATCCTGCTCCTTATATGGATAATACGAATTTAGAATTTTATCAGGATGCTTATGAAATTGGGCCTGAAAAAATTATTGATACTTATGCTGTAGCTACGCAGCATGTTGATCAAGGTCTTTCTTTAACGTTATTTTTTCCTGATACAGCAACTACACGTGATATTAATCGTGCGCAAATTTATGCCTGGAAAAAAGGTATAAAGAGCATTTATTATGTACGGTTACGGCAAATGGCATTGAGTGGAACAGAAGTTGAAGGTTGTGTTTCGTGTAGCTTATAGGAGATGATTATATGACCAAAATTACAACCAAAAATCCTGTTGTTTGTGCTGTAAATTGGAATAGACTACATGACGAAAAAGATCTTGAAGTTTGGAATCGTTTAACTGGTAATTTTTGGTTGCCTGAGAAAGTACCACTGTCCAATGATATTCCTTCGTGGGCTAGTTTGACGGAGGAAGAACGAAAACTAACAATTCGCGTTTTTACAGGTCTTACTCTCCTTGATACGGTTCAAAATACTGTAGGAGCTATTTCGCTTATGGCAGATGCTGTAACAGAACATGAGGAAGCAGTATTAACCAATATTGCATTTATGGAAGCAGTTCATGCACGTTCTTATTCTTCTATTTTCTCAACTTTATGTTCGACAATGGAAGTTGATGATGCGTTTAGATGGTCGGAAGAAAATACTTATTTGCAGAAAAAAGCCAGATTAATACTTGAGCATTATGAAGCGAATGAACCGCTAAAGAAAAAAATTGCTTCGACTTTTCTTGAGAGTTTTTTATTTTATTCCGGTTTTTATTTGCCCATGTATTGGTCAAGTCGTGCTAAGCTGACTAATACTGCTGATTTAATTCGGCTTATTATTCGTGATGAAGCTGTTCATGGTTATTATATCGGTTATAAATTTCAATTAGGCTTTGCAAGGCTTGATGAAGCTAAAAAGCAAGAAATAAAAGATTTTGCTTTTAACATACTTTTTGATCTTTATAATATTGAGTGTAAATATACTGAAGATCTTTATGATTCTATTGGATTAACAGAAGATGTTAAGGTTTTTCTTCATTATAATGCAAATAAAGCATTAATGAATTTAGGTTTTGAAGCTCTTTTCCCACCTGAAGTGTGCCGTGTTAATCCTGCTATTTTAGCAGCTTTGTCTCCGAATTCTGATGAAAATCATGATTTCTTTTCAGGATCAGGTTCTTCTTACGTTATTGGTAAAGCAGTTGCAACTGTGGATGAGGATTGGGCGTTTTAATGAGTAAAGGAAAAGAGAAGCGCTCGAGGTATTCCGTTTAAATCTTCGCGTATTTTTAAACATTTAAATCCATTTTTTTCAAATAAATCACAAACTTTTTTTTCCTGAGAAAAGCCAATTTCAACGGCGATATAACCTTTCTCTTTTAAATAATTTTCTGATTCATGGGCCAATTTTCGATAAAAATCAAGGCCATCTTCTCCACCAATCAGAGCGCGCAATGGGTCATGTTGGCTCACTTCTTTTGCAAGATTTTTAATTTCTTTTTCTGGAATATAAGGGGGATTAGAAATAATGAGATCAAACTGTCCTTTGATGGAATCAAACCAGTTACTGAGAAGAGGTGTAAAACGGTGGGCAACATTTGCATGTTGTGCGTTTTTTGTAGCTGTTTTTAAGGCATCTTCGGAAATATCAACTGCTACAGCATAGATTTGAGGAATTTGCTTAAGAATTGCAATGGCGATAGCTCCACTTCCTGTTCCCATATCAAGCAGTGTAGCTTGCTCTGATTTTTCTATATGTGTTTTGAGAATTGGTAAAACAAGATCAACAAGTGTTTCTGTATCAGGACGTGGTTCCAAAGTATCTTTGGACAGAGCAAATGGTATGCCGTAAAATTCTCGTTCTCCTATAATGCGATAGACTGGTTCACCTGAAATACGCCTATTTATAGCTTGTTCTAATTGTACGAGCTGTTTAGAAGATAAATACATATTTGGTCGAATAATTCTATCAAATGCATTAGTGCCTGTTATCCACTCAACGAGTATTTTTGCGTTAAGGTCGGCTTCAGAAATTCCTTGATGTCGAAATTTTTCTCGTGTTTTCTGAATAGTATTGCTGAGGGAATGATCATTCATTTATTATGATCCATTTCAGTAAGGAGTGTTGTCTGATGATCAGAAATGAGTGCATTAATTAGTTCATTTAAATCCCCTTCCATAATACGATCAAGTTTATATAGAGTCAGATTAATACGATGGTCAGTTACACGTCCTTGTGGAAAATTATAGGTACGAATACGTTCTGATCGATCACCAGAGCCAACTTGAGTTTTTCGGGATGCTGAACGTTCACTCTCTGCTTTTTGTCGTTTAATATCGAATAAACGTGCACGTAAAATTTGAAGTGCACGCGCGCGATTTTGATGTTGTGATTTTTCTGCTTGCACAACCATAATCCCTGTTGGTATATGTGTAATACGAACAGCTGAATCTGTTGTATTGACATGCTGCCCACCTGCACCAGATGCACGCATTGTATCAATACGGATATCTTCTGGGCGAATTTCAATATCAATCTCTTCCGCTTCTGGTAAGACTGCAACAGTGGCGGCTGATGTATGGATACGTCCTCCTGTTTCTGTTTCAGGGATGCGTTGCACGCGATGCACACCTGATTCAAACTTAAGCTTAGAAAATACACCTTTTCCTGAAATGGTAGCAATAATTTCTTTATATCCACCGACTTCACCATCACTCAAAGAAATGACTTCAACTTTCCAGTTATGAGTATTAGCATAACGTTCATACATACGGAAAAGATTTCCTGCAAAGAGTGCTGCTTCTGATCCTCCCGTTCCTGCTCGGATTTCAATAATAACACTTTTTTCATCAGCAATGTCTTTGGGCAAAAGAAGAATTTGAAGTTTTTTCTCAATTTGCTGAATTTTTTGATATAATGATAATAGCTCCTCTTGAGCCAAATTACGTATTTCTGTATCTGTTTTTGTATCACTGATTATAGTTTCGAGCTCTGCTATTTCTTTATGGAGAGAATTTAATTCTCGTATAGGAACTATAATTGGCTGTAATTCTGCGTATTCAGAAGCTAATTTTACATATGTTTCCGCATTTGGGTTCTCAGCCATTTGACTTTCAATTATTTCAAAGCGTTTTTCAAGCTGCTTCATACGATCTTGTGGCAAAGAAACCATGTGCAATAGTGGCCTAATTTATTAAATGTTAGAAATTGATAATGATAATATTATACCATTATGTTGTAGAGGGTGATAAAGAAGAAAAATACTCTTTCCAATCAAATTTTAGAATAAATTTATGTATAGACTTAATGTGCATAAGTAATTGCTTTCATTATACACGTAGGTCTATTAATTTAGGAATTGCGTTTTTTCCCGTAAATTTCAAGACGATGATGAACAATATTGTAACCAAGGGAATAAGCAATTTCTTCTTGCAGTTTTTCAATGATAGCAGAATGAAATTCAATAGCTTCTCCTGTTTCTATATCAATAAGATGATCATGATGTTTGCCTTTTGCTTGTTCGAAACGAGAAGGGCCTCCATTGAAGGTATGGCGATGAATTGTTCCATTTTCTTCTAATGTTTTCATTGTGCGGTAAACAGTCGATAGTGAAATACTAGAGTCTATTTTATGAACACGCTGAAAGATTTCAAACGCATTCGGATGATCATCTGTATCAACTAAAACATCAAGAATAATACGTCTTTGACGCGTTATCCTTAGACCGGCAGCCCGTAATTCTTTTTCATAACTTTGTTTATTCATTTAATTCTTTAACTTTTTAGGTAAAGGATCCATGACAATGTTTGTATTTTTTTCTTGAACCACAAGGACAAGATTCATTTCGTCCAATTTTTCCCCATGTTGTTGGATCATTAGGATCACGTTTTTGCGGATTGACTAACATATTTTCGTTTATCTGTGTCCCTGCCGTTGTGTTGTTTTTTCTGCTCTGAGTATTAGAAGAATATTGGGAGAGCAATTTTTCAGGCTTTTGTGATTCCATGGGTTGTTGAATGATTTCAAAATGCATGAATTTAGAAATAAAATTTTTACGGAGATTAATGAGCATAGTTTGAAAGAGTTCAAATGATTCTGTTTTATATTCATTGAGAGGATCTCGTTGTGCATAGCCACGAAAGCCAACAGCAGAACGTAAATGATCTAAATGAACCAAATGCTCACGCCATAACATGTCAATTGTTTCAAGCAGTATAACTTTACTAAAGTAAGCAATTACTTCTGGATTATAGCGTTCAGAGCGCTCCTTTTCAAAGTTTTCAACAGCTTTTGTTATGCGTTCTACAATTTGCTCTTCTGCAATTCCTTCTTCCTTTGCCCATTTTTCTATTGGAAGATCCAAATTGAAAATCTGATATAGTTCCTTTTGTAGATCTTTCACATTCCACTTTTCTGCATATACTCCGTATGGAATATAAGTTTCTACCAGATCTTCAATTACTTCATTACGCATTTCAGTGATCATTTCGGTTAAATTTTCTGCGTTCATGACTTCCATGCGTTGCTCGAAAATAACTTGTCGTTGATTGTTCATCACATCGTCATATTTTAAAAGATTTTTACGAATTTCGAAATTTCGCGCTTCGACCTTTTTTTGAGCTTTTTCAAGAGCCTTATTAATCCATGGATGGGTAATGGCTTCATCCTCTTTTAGTCCAAGCTTTTGTAGCATACTATCCATACGGTCGGAGCCAAAGATACGCATGAGATCATCTTGAAGAGAAAGAAAAAATTTCGAACGCCCAGGATCACCTTGACGACCAGAACGACCGCGAAGTTGATTATCAATGCGACGACTCTCATGGCGTTCAGTCGCGATGACGTAAAGACCTCCAGCAGCTAACACTTTCTCTTTAAGTCGTTGAACATCTTCTTTGATTTCCTCAATTTTAGCATTTCGTTCTGGACCTTCAGGCATATTCTGTAATTCTTGCCGAATACGTATTTCAACATTACCACCAAGTTGTATATCGGTACCACGACCTGCCATATTGGTTGCGATAGTCAATGCTTTGGGAACGCCTGCTTGCGCTATGATATGCGCTTCCTGTTCATGATAACGAGCATTCAAAACTTGAAAATTAGTAATACCTTCTTTCCGCAAGCGTTCTGCTAATTGTTCTGACTTTTCAATAGAAGTAGTTCCAACTAGAATAGGTTGTCCTTTTTCATGAGCTTGACGAATATCACGAACAATAGCTCGATATTTTTCCTCTACAGTTCTATAAATTTCGTCATCTTCATCGCGGCGTTGAACGGGTAAATTTGTAGGAACTTCAACGACATCAAGATTATATGTATTATTAAATTCTTCAGCTTCCGTTGTAGCTGTTCCAGTCATACCAGATAGTTTTTTATACATACGAAAATAATTTTGGAAAGTAATAGAAGCTAAGGTCTGATTTTCTGGTTGAATAGTGACATGTTCTTTGGCTTCTAATGCTTGATGTAATCCTTCAGAGTAGCGTCGTCCTGGCATCATACGACCAGTAAATTCATCAATAATAACGATCTCACCATTGCGGACAATATAATCTTTATCACGGATAAACAATTTATGTGCTTTTAGAGCGTTATTAATATGGTGAACAATTGTAACATTTTCTATGTCGTAGAGGCTTTCATTTTTGAGATGCCCAGCTTTTTTGAGCATTTCTTCAATTTTTTCAGTACCACTTTCAGTGAAAGTTGTTGTTTTTTGTTTTTCATCTATTTCGTAATCTTCTGGTGTTAGGAACGCAATAAATGCATCAATAAGGTTATAAAAGTCAGTACGATTTTCTAAGGGACCAGAAATAATAAGCGGGGTTCGTGCTTCATCAATAAGAATTGAATCAACTTCATCAATAATTGCATAATGATGACCACGCTGCACCATTTGACTACGATCAAAAGCCATATTATCGCGAAGGTAATCAAATCCTAGTTCATTGTTTGTTGCATAGGTAATATCACATGCATAAGCTGTTCGACGAGAATCATTATTAAGATTGTTAAGAATGATGCCGGTTGTCATTCCTAAAAAATTATAAATTTTTCCCATTGTTTCAGCATCGCGACTGGCAAGATAATCATTTACTGTAACAACATGAACCCCTTTTCCTTCTAATGCATTAAGATAGACTGGTAAGGTTGCCATTAATGTTTTACCTTCACCGGTGCGCATTTCAGCAATTCCTTGGTTATGAAGAACCATTCCACCAATAAGCTGTACGTCAAAAAGACGCATGCTATAAACACGTTTCACTGCTTCACGGACAGTTGCAAAGGCTTCTGGTAAGAGCGAATCAATAGTTGTTCCTTCAGTTAATCGTTTACGGAATTCAACGGTTTTTTGACGTAATTGTATATCACTTAGTTTCTGTAATTGTTCTTCTAAGGTATTAATTTGTATTGTTTTTTGGCGCAGTGCTTTAAGGCGGCGTTCATGAGCCGAACCGAACAATTTATGCGTAAGAGCACCTAAATTGACCATTTCTGGTCCTTTCTTTTATTTATTGTCACCGCAATTGGGTGTTTGTATATTGTACCTATTACTCTGACTCACTTAAGATTTTTGATATAATCAAGTGCGAGCAGTGTTTTTATATTGATTTGTGTGTAGTATTTTTCATTTCATTTCTAAAGTAGAGATTAAGGGGCTAAACTCATCGTGTCAACTTTAGTGATATTATTTGAATAGCAGGTTATGTAGTAATTTAGGGTATAATGTGACATTTTTCTATATTATCGTGCTTTGTATTATGTGGAATAAAAGCGTAATTAAGATAAAAGGATGAGTTTTTGTGAAAATAAAATTATCAAATTTATCTATGTTTAGGTTTTAAAGTGCTATGGTAAAAAAGTTTGAATTTGAAAATGCATTTATTTTTTTAAAGGGAGTATATTTATGAAATTCAATTTTAGTGCTCTATTTTTGGCATCAACTTTACTGGTTAACATAAATATGGATGTAATAGCCAAAGAGAATGTAAAGTCTGCAAAAAGTGATTTAGATACTTTAGAGAAAGCTGTTGAAAAAACAGTTCCTCTTTCTCATGTAATAGCAGTGATTGATGGAAAAAATATTACGGCGGGGCAATTGGATGAACTAGCACTCGAAATAAATCCTAATTTAGTTCGTATTCCTGATGAACAACGTCGTGTAACAGTTTTAAAAGCCTATTTAGATATGCAAGCGCTTGCTAAAGCAGCACTAAAGAAGAAAATGGATAAAACAGAAGCTTATGATAAGCGTATGGCAGTAATGCGGGATAATATTCTTCAGCAACTTTATTTTAAAGAAATGATTGTTGATAAGATTGCAGATGCTGATGTGAAAGCTCTTTATGATAAGGAAATTGCTGCTTTACCTAAAGAAGATGAGATTAAAGCGCGTCATATTTTAGTTAAGACAAAAGAAGAAGCGGAAGCAATTATTAATCGTTTGAATAAAGGTGAAAATTTTGAAGAAGTTGCAAAAAAGGACTCAACAGATGGTTCTTCTGCTGTTGGTGGAGATCTTGGTTATTTTAGTCGTGGTCAAATGGTTAAACCATTTGAAGAGGTTGCATTTAATTTGAAAGTCAACGAATATACTAAAAAGCCTGTTGAAAGTCCGTTTGGTTGGCATGTTATTAAGGTAGAAGATCGTCGTTTGAAACAGCCTCCCGTCTTTGATGATGTTAAGGATGTATTGCGTACACAGCTTATAAGAGAACGATATCAAACGCTTATCACTGACTTGCGGAGTGAGGTTGATGTAAAATATCCTGATTCTAATTTTGCAAAACTCATGCAGTCAATTAATGAAAATGGAGCACCATTTTTGGGTGAAACATCCAATTTAGATGGAGGAGAATAATATTTTCCTCTGCTGGGTCTTTTAAAAGACTCAGCAGCTTTATTAAGTTGCATTCAACTGAATTTATGGAAAAGCATATATGGCTGTCAAGATATCGCCTTTGTCACCTAAAAAAATACAAGAGCTTCCAATATTATCCGGTGTGCGGATAGCGACAGCCGAAGCTGGTATTAAATATAAAAACCGTACAGATCTTCTTTTTATTGTGTTTGATGAACCAGCCAACGTAGCAGGTGTTTTTACACGTTCAAAATGTCGGTCTTCTGCAGTAGATCATTGTCGTGCATCGCTTTTTCACGGGGTTGCTAGGGGTCTTGTTGTTAATTCTGGAAATGCAAATGCTTTTACAGGGTATAAAGGTAAGCGGACAACAAATGCAATAGTACATTCTGCAGCCAATACTTTAAAGGCGCAAGAAAATGAAATTTTTATAGCTTCTACAGGTGTTATTGGTGAACCAATGGATGAGGCTTGTATTTTAAATCTTTTGCCTGATATGGCTTTTAAAGCTGAGGAGGGACACTGGTTAGAAGCTGCGAAAGCTATTATGACAACTGATACGTTTCCAAAACTTGCGACACGTCAATTTGATTTTGGGGGGGAGCTTATTACTATTAATGGGATTGCAAAAGGTGCTGGTATGATTGCACCAGATATGGCAACGATGCTTTCTTTTGTGGTGAGTGATGCATCGATTTCTTCAGATATACTCCAAATTATGTTATCAGAAGCTGTTCAGGAAACTTTCAATTCAATTACTGTCGATAGTGATACTTCAACGTCTGATACATTAATGGTCTTTGCAACAGGAAAAGCGAAGGGTTATCTCCCTTGTTTGAAAAGTCAATCTGATCCCCGTTATTTGACATTTACAAAGCACTTGCGTGAGCTTTTGCATGAACTTGCATTACAAGTTGTTTGTGATGGTGAAGGAGCTCGTCATTTAATTGAGGTATCTGTAATTGGCGCTTCAACAAATAGTGCTGCTAAGACTATTGCTCTATCAGTTGCAAATTCGCCACTTGTAAAAACAGCTATTGCGGGTGAAGATGCCAATTGGGGAAGGGTTGTTATGGCAGTTGGTAAAGCAGGTGTTGAAGCAGATCGCGATCGATTGAAAATTTGGTTTGGTGAACATCGTTTGGCTTTCAATGGTGAACGTGATCCTCATTATAGTGAGGAAGCAGTGAGTGCTTATATGAAGGGTCAACACATTAAGATTTGTGTTGATATTGGCCTTGGAAGTGGGAAAGCAACGGTTTGGTCTTGCGATTTAACGAAAGAATATGTTTCGATTAATGGTGATTATAGAAGTTAGTTCATATAACACAAACTTGAATATTTGATATTTATGTACTTTGAGAGAATTACTAGATATTAGTTGTTTATTTTAGGATAGAAATTTACAATAGGAAAAATAATAGTCATCTATTTTTTTGGCCATTAGTATGTATATAAAAAAATCACTTCTTCTTGTTGTTGCATGTGCATTATTAGATCATGATAATCGGGTTTTGCTTGCGCAACGACCTCGAGGAAAATCATTAGCTGGTTTATGGGAATTTCCTGGTGGAAAGATTGAAAAAGGTGAAACGCCAGAGGCATCATTAATTCGTGAATTATTAGAAGAGCTTGACATTCGTGTTCAGCCAAATGATTTATTGCCTTTAACGTTTGCAAGTTATAATTATGAAACCTTTCATCTGTTAATGCCATTATATACTTGTCGTCATTATAAGGGGGTTCCAAAAGGACGAGAAGGGCAAAATTTAGAATGGGTTTTCATTAGTAGTCTTGATAAATATTCTATGCCTGATGCTGATAAGCCATTGATTCAAGCGTTAAAAAATTTGCTGCTTTGATATGTTGATAGAGGAAAAAATATTTATGAACAATAGGGAGCTCTTTTCGCTAATATTTTTTAATTAAGTGATCTTAGTCACTTGGTTTTTTAAACAAGATCTTTGCGATTATTATGAGAATTTCTATATTCTTGAAAATAAATTATTTGATTATTATTGCGTACTTTAATTGTGTATTATTTACGCTGGAATAAAATAAGGAAGTATTCATAAATTTATTTTTTTTTGAAGATATTTTATTTTAGATAAATAATTTTCTTTTTAATTATAAAAAATAATAATACTAGGCATAAGTAATGACATTTAGTTTTTTTATTAATTTAATTTTATTTATTATTTTTTTGTTATGCCTTTTTCATAGCAAGAAAATTAAAAAAAGTCTTACGTTGCACGTTATAATAAGCCTTGTTGCTGGTTTGATTTTTGGTAGTATTTTGCAGATTATTTATAAGGAAGGTAATCCCATTCTATTAGAGTCTGTTGAATGGTTTAACATTGTTGGTAATGGATATATATCGTTGTTAAAAATGATTGTTATGCCATTGGTTTTTGTCTCTATCGTTTCGGCAGTAGCACATTTGCATTCTGTTTATGCTGTTGGCAGGATTGGTATAATAACAATTTCAATACTCCTTTTGACGACATCTTTTTCCGCATTGATTGGTATCTTCGTGGTTAATCTCTTTGGTCTCACTACAAATGGTTTGGTGCATGGAGGAGAAGATATATCGGCTATTCTTGGAAGTCATATGTCTCAGTTTGACAATATAAATATACCAAAGGTGATTTTATCATTTATTCCTCAAAATTTATTTGCTGAATTGATAGGGACAAAGCCTACGTCAATTATTAGTGTTGTTATTTTTTCATCTTTTTTAGGAGCAGCGGTTATTCTTTTAAAAAAGGATGAACCAGATAAAGGAGAAAAGGTTCTTTTATTGATTCAGGTTATACAATCTTTAACTATGCGATTAGTACGTATTGTAATTTCTTTAACACCCTATGGTATTTTTGCACTTATGACTAAGGTGGGAGCAACTTCAAACGTTGCGGATATTTTAAAGTTATTGGCTTTTATTGTCATTTCTTACGTTGGTATTATTCTTATATTTGGAGTTCATATTATATTACTTGGTATATCAGGCATTAATCCATTTCGCTTTTTCAAAAAAGTTTTTCCTGTTTTAACATTTGCCTTTAGCAGTCGTTCAAGTGCTGCTAGTATTCCTTTGAATATTGAGGCACAAACTCAATGGATTGGTGTACCTCAGTCAATTGCCAGTTTTGCAGCTTCCTTTGGTGCGACAATTGGACAAAACGGTTGTGCAGGTCTTTATCCAGCTATGCTTGCGACTATGATAGCACCTTCTGTTGGTATTGATCCTTTTGATCCTATTTGGATAGTTACCCTTGTTGGTGTTGTAACATTAAGTTCGATTGGTGTTGCTGGTATTGGCGGAGGAGCTATTTTTGCTGCGTTGATTGTTTTACCAATTATGGGACTTCCTGTTACTTTGGTCGCTGTATTAATTTCTATTGAACCTCTAGTTGATATGGGACGTACGGCTCTTAACGTAAATGGTTCAATGTTGGCTGGAACTATAACAAGCCAGATATTATGTACAACAGATAAAAGTATTTTTGAGAAATAATTTTCATATTAAGGCTATTGCTTTTTCCTGTTTGTTTCGATTGTTTTTTCAGTGTAGCCTCTATTACCTATTAAAAATTTTATCTCTTTATACAACATAAGATGTAACGTCTTACAAATTTGCATATTGTTTAAAAATCATAATTTTACCGTAAAACTGAATTTTATTAGAGTCTTAGAACTACCAAATTTCGATACTTTTGAAAGTTGTCGCATCTTTAGAAATTTTATAATTTTATCATAAATCTAACAATTGCACTTATTTAATTTTCAAATTCAATAAAACTTATTGGAGTTGCTTTTTTTTATATTTCTTTAATCTTTGGGAGCTCTAGTATAATAAAATTTATAATTGTCAGCTATTATATCTTCTTTTGTAACTTTATATTTTGGATAACAGTTTTTATGTATAAAAGGAAATACTGCTATTTTTTCTTTTTACAAAACAATAATTACAAGATTATAGCAGAACCACTTACTTCAATAGCTATTTTAAGTTGTTATTTCTTAGCTTGATAAAAATTTACTATGATTATAAAATTCTACTGTTCAGTAAAAAATATTGTTTAGTATAATTTTCTAGCTAGCTTATAAATTCAGGTTTCACTACCAAACATTTTTAGAGCTGACGTGAATCAAAAAATTTCTTTAAAGGCTTTTTAGTTATTCAAAAGGGAAATATTTATTATCAGATCCTTATGTCACATTTACTGCGAATAAAAACTTCTAAATTATAACCTCAGTTAAGGCTCTGCATTATTTAAATCAGCAATTTCTAATCATAAAGCAAGATTAATGTTAATTATTATCTTATAATTTAAAACTTGTGGTAAAATTAAAATTAAGTAATAGTCGAATAATCTGTTGTTTTGTTTATTTGTTTCAAAATTCATCAAAAAATTCTTTTCTTAAGATGCATGGTAGGGATAATTTTACATCATAACAATATTTCAACAGTCAATTATAATCTCAATAGTCAATAAATTAAACATCTATTCTCAATAGTTTATTGAACAAATTCTAATCAAGGGCATATCAATTGAAGTATGTTTTTACTTTTTTTAGAGACTCTTTAACAAGAGACTCTTTAATTAAGCTATTCGCTCGCTCAGCGTTTAATTCTTTTATAAGAAGGGTATTTGCAGCAGAAACTGCTAAATCAATGGCAGATAAAGCAACCATTCGCACTGCATTAACTTCTGCTTGAGCAATTTTCTGTTCCGCTAATCTATTACGACTTTTTATATATTCTTCTGTTTTTGCGCGAGTTTCAATAAGAATAACTTCAATTTCACGTTGAGCCTCAGCAATAATCTCTTGCATTTCTTTTTCTATTTCCAGATTTCTACGCTGATATTCAGCAAGTATTTCCTGTGCCTCTTCACGAAGACGAAGAGCTTCATCAAGCTCATCCTTAATACGTTTTGCACGCATATCAAGCTTACGTATCAATATAGCTGGAACTTCAAAATAGATTAAAAGAGCTAAAAAAAGAACTAATCCAATAAAAGCCCAAAATGTATCAGTCATTTTTGTGATCCTTAATGACGTACAGCCTTAACAGCTGAGCTGACAGATTTTTTACTAACATCAACATCAATTAATTTCTTAACGATTTCAAAAGCAATTTCTTCTGCGATTAAACCAACATTCTGCATTGCTTTATTTTGAATTTCTTTAATTTTATCTTCAGATTTTTTTAACTTTTTCTCTAAATCTTCTTCAATTTTTTTTCGTTGAAGATCAGCTTTTATTTTGATGTCATTACGCTCTACCTGTATTAAAGCTTTTGCTTCTAAACGAGTCTTTTCTAATTTTTTTTCATAGAGTTTAACTACAGTATCTGCTTCCTGTTTCAGACGCATTGCCTGATCTAAATCAGATACAATCCGATCTCGACGTGTTTCAATAACACCACCGATACGTGGTACTATTACACGAGAAATGAAAAGATAGAAAAATCCAAAAGAAATTGCTAGCCAAAGAAAATGTGAACCAAAATACATAAAATCGAACGGTGGAAAAGCGCGACTTGTATGCTCTGTAATACTATTAAACTCTACTTCATTACCATGATACTCAGGCATCTCAGTATCTTCATGATCAAACTCTGATTCATCATCAAAACGTTCTGGCATTTTAGTATTTTTTGCATCATCGCTAGAAATCAACATTTAATTTTCCTTCGAAATAATCATTCTGATTCTATTAATAAAAGCCTTTGATGAGCAATAACTCACTTTATTTATTAAGAGTTAAAATTATGTCTGTTCTCAATCAATCGATAAAACAGACATGGTTTTTAGAAATGATTAAACTGCAAAAAGAAGCAAAAGGGCAATAAGCAGTGAAAAAATACCTAAAGCTTCTGTTACAGCAAAACCAAATACTAAACGACCAAATTGACTATCTGCTGCTGATGGGTTTCGTAAAGCACCAGAAAGGTAGCTTCCAAAAATATTTCCAAGACCGAGTGCGGTTCCAGCCATACCGAAGCAAGCAAGACCGGCACCAATATATTTTGCTGCAAGTACTAATTCCATATTATTCTCCTTTGAAGTGAAATTGCATAATTTGACGAAAATCCGTCGGTTTCAATGCCCTGGATGGATTGCATCATTGATATACATACAAGCTAAAACTGTAAAAACATAAGCTTGAAGAAAAGCAACTAAAAATTCAAGAGCAGTAATTGCTACAGTCATAGCAAGTGATAAAATCGCACCGCCTAAACCTATGATTCCAATCCCAACCATTGAAACAATGAAGCCAGAAAATACTTTAAGCGTAATATGACCTGCAAGCATATTAGCAAACAGACGAAATGAAAGACTAATAGGACGAGACAAAAAAGAAATAACCTCAATTATTGTAACCAAAGGTAGAACGATAATAGGAACACCACTGGGAACAAAGAGTTTTAAAAAATTTAATCCATGTTTATAAAAACCATACCCAATTACTGTCAAGATTACCAACATCGCTAATGAAAAAGTAATCACAATCTGAGAAGTAATTGTATAAAAATAAGGGAATAAGCCAATAAAATTGGCAACAAGAACAAAAACGAATAATGAAAAAACTAAAGGAAAAAATTTCATTCCTTGTGTGCCAGATGATTCTCGCAAAGTTGATGCTACAAATTCATAAATCATTTCGGAAATAGATTGCATCCGCGTTGGAACTAACCGACGACTTGATGATGAAATAAAAAGAAACGTTGAAGATAGAACAACCGTCAAAACGATAAAGAACGATACATTTGTGAAAGACAAATCCATATTTCCAATAGAAATATTAATCAGTCGTGAAATCTCAAATTGATGAATAGGATCGGGAGCGTGCGATGTCACTTTTAAACCTCTCTATTATCTTCTTTATTTTTTTGCAAAGCACCACGTTGTTCTAATCGGCTGGGAGCAATATATTTTACAGATCGAAGAATACTTAATGTACCAGCAACAAATCCAAGAAAAAGAAAAAATACTAATCCCCATGGTAATGAACCTAATAATTTGTCAAATCCAAATCCTAAAACAGCTCCCACAATAATATTTGCCAGAAATTCACTCGACAACTTAACAACATATGCCATTTTTTTTTGTTGTTCTTCTCCTTCAACTTCAGATTGTTCCTCCTTTAACACTTTTTTACTGATGAAAGCTAACTCTAAATTGCTGCTACGACGCTCTAAATCTTCTGATTGAAGAGAAGAAACTCGTTTGTGTTTTTGTTTTTCAATATCCCTTTTTGGCATATCGGGTCCATCGCCCTTCGCCATAATTGGCTCCTTAATTAATAACAAGGTTACAATATACTTTACCAGGTCTTGTGTAGCATATTGCTGTCAGATTTATTCGTCAAGTCCTCAAAAGAGGTCTAACACAAAGATTTTATAGATAAATAAAAACACCTAAAATTTATTTTATTGCTTAGAAATCTAATATACATTAAATTTTCAAAGATTTGCAAATACTTGTTTTTTAAACAATTAAGTGACCAAATGTCGGTTTTTAATTTTATAAAATTTAACAATTACTCAATATCTGAAGGAAAATTACTTTTTTATACGTTCTGCAAAAGGATTATCAGATGTTCGCAAAGATAAACGAATTGGTATACCTTGCATATCAAATTTATCTCGCAGTCCGTTAGAAAGGTAACGCAAATATGATTGAGGTATTTCTTCCGATCGCGAACAAGAAATCACAAATCCAGGAGGACGTGTCTTAATTTGTGTTATGTATTTAATCCTAAGTCGACGTCCGGAAACAACTGGTGGTGGATAATTGACAATCATTGTTTTAAGCCAACGGTTAAGCTTTCCTGTAGAAATACGACGATTCCATACACGATGCATCATCATGATATTTTCCATCAATTTATCAATCCCTTGACTATACTGACCTGATAAAGGGACAGCTCTCAAGCCTTTCACTTGAGGAAGAAGACGAGTACATTTTTCATATAAAGTAGTTAACGCTTCATGGTGATTTTCAATAAGATCCCATTTGTTAAAAGCAATTATAGGAACACGCCCTTCACGAATCACAAGATCAGAGATTTGTAAATCTTGCTTTTCAAAAGATGCAGTTGCATCAAAAACAATCACAACGACTTCGGCAAAACGGATTGCTTGTAAAGAATCTACAACAGAAAGTCTTTCTAATTTTTTTTGAACTTTTGATTTTCGACGCAGACCTGCAGTATCAAAAAGTTTAATACAACGATTATTCCATTCCCAATCTACGGAAATAGAATCGCGAGTAATACCAGCTTCAGGTCCTGTCAGTAAACGATCTTGCCCTAACATGCTATTGATAAGTGTTGACTTCCCTGTATTTGGACGACCAACAATTGCTACGCGAATGGTTTTTTTTTCATCGTAAACAGGATCTTCTTCTACTTTGTCATCAATATTATCATTAATAGATGAAATCTGTGTAGCAGTAATATGAGCATTTTCTTTTTCTTTCTGCAGATCAAAAACTTTGTCTGCACCAATAGCATCTACAATAGCATCACGAAGGTCTGAGAAACCTTGACCATGTTCAGCAGATACTGGGCAAGGCTCACCCAACCCTAATGACCATGATTCGTATTCTCCTGCTGTCGCTGTTTTTGACTCAGATTTATTGGAAACGAGCACAATTGGTTTTCCTGATTTGCGAATAAGTGAAGCAAAATCTAAATCACTAGACGTTATCCCACTCTTAGCGTCAAGCACAAATAAAATGAGATCTGCTTCATCAATGGCAATCTTTGTTTGGGAACGCATACGACCTTCAAGTGTATGGTTATCTGCTTTTTCTAAACCAGCTGTATCAATGACATTAAAGTGCAGATCTTGAAGTTTAGCTGGATGTATGCGTCGATCACGAGTTACACCCGGTTGATTATCAACCAGAGCCAGCTTTTGCCCAACCAAACGATTAAATAGTGTCGATTTTCCAACATTAGGTCGACCAACTATAGCAATGGTAAGGCTCATCAATTTATTCCTTGTTTATTTTTCCACTCGCTCGAATAAGATCAAGCATAATTTTTGCTCTATCTGTTACTTTAAATCCTAGAGCGCTCTCTTCAACAATTTTCTGGAAATAATAAATTGCATTGTCCATTTTATCAGCTTTATAAGCAGCTAAGCCTAAGGCTTCTCTTGCAGACATGCGCATAGGATCAATATCATTGGCCATATCCTTAACACGCTGTATCACATCATCTAATGTTCCTATATCAACTAAAATATAAGCTGCCCGAATTTTTGCAACTTTCCGCAAAATCTGCGGTGCTTTTTCATCAGCTGCAATCATATCAAACATTTTTACTGATTTAACAGCATCACCTCGTTCCATCCACAGAGAAGCTTCACGTAAATTAGCAAGAAAAGGATATCCACCAAAATCAGATTTTTTAACACTTTCTAAGTGCTTAATCGCTTCATCGAAATGATGTTCATCCGCTAAATCAAGGCTTTTTATAAATGTATCACCAACATTGCTGGCTTTACTCATCTGCTGCTGCTGATAAATTTGATAGAAAGCTATCATCAAAATAAAAACAATAATTACCCCAATGATTAAAAAACCATAACGTTTCCAAAAAGCGTAAAATTTTTCTTGACGAATTTCTTCATTAACTTCATAAATAAAATTATCATTTGTCATATATTCTACCTTGAAAAAAAATTATTATGCGCTTTTACATAGAATGAATAAAGTTAATAATCTTAATCAACAAAAAATTCTATAATTTCAGTTGATGAAATTAGAGTGAGTGTTTATTTTCATCGATTGAATTTTTTAATTATATACCACTTAAAATCGATCTAAAATCTGTTGATTAGTATTACAGCTTTGATATTTTACCTTATATAAAAGTGTGAAAACTATTTTTAATACCCTCATTTATTGATACTCAATTGATTACTCATTCAAATATAATACAGGTTATTTAATTCTTATTATTTTTTATAATAGCTCTGTAATGTTAAAGTATAACATCTAAGAGAAGATAATTTCATATAAATAATTATCTTTTGAGTATTTATTTTATAGGTCTATATAATTTCAATAATATTATTAAATCTCTCTTTTTTATCTACATGAACTTTTCTACAACTCACATCTAAATTTAAGAGTATTCTATTGCAGTGGCCAAACCCACATTAACATAGGAACAGCAACGATTGCTATTAATATAGCTAATGGAATACCAAAACGTGGATAATCACTAAAACGGTAACCACCTGGACCCATCACTAACATATTGCATTGATGTCCAATAGGTGTAAGAAAATCACATCCAGCACCTATCGCGACAGCCATTAGAAAAGCTTCAGGTTTATAATGAAGAGAATGAGCAAAACTTGATGCGATTGGTGCTATCACCATTACTGTTGCGGCATTATTTAAAAATGGTGTCACCAACATTGCCGTAATTAAAATGAGTGCCAATGCTCCAGATGGTGGTAAAAATACAGCCAATTGACTTAGCCAATGACCAATTAAATTTGTACATCCTGTTTTCTCTAATGCTTCACTCACTGGAATAAGAGCTGCTAATAATACTAATATTTGACCATCTAGAGTTTGATATAAATTCCGTGCCGGAAGAACGCGAAAAATAACCATTGCAACGGCGGCTGCAAAGAAAGATAACGCAGCTGGAATAATCTGGAAAGCTGTTAAAGCAATTGCTATAAATAAAATAGACAAAGCTGCAAGACTATGCCGTAAATTACCAAACATAATATTACGTTTTGCTAATGGTAGACATTTCAATTCCCGTAGTAAATTTGGAATCACTACATCTTGCCCTCGTAAAACAATAACATCTCCAAGACGAAAAATGATATCACTAAGCCTTCCCCGAACCCTTTCATGTTGACGACTTAATGCAAGAAAACTAACATCATAACGCTCAAAGAGTGAAAAATTTTTAGCACTAATGCCAATAAGAGGTGAGTCATGTGCGATAACTGCTTCAATAATATCAAGATCATTGTCTTTGTCGTTGGTAGATATGACACGGCCGGTAAAAAATTCCAAACGGTAAGAATTAATAACAATATCTAACCCCTTGTGCGACCCCTCCAACAAAACAATATCTCCCTCAGAAAAAACAAAATCGGGCAATGGAGAAATAAATACTTGGTTTCTAACCACCTGAATAACCATAACTTCGCCATTTGATGGTTTAACAAGGTCAATAATGGTTTTACCAATAATCGGAGAACAAGCTGGAATATGTATTTCTGAAACATAATTACGTATATCAATAGCATCATCAAATGATACATCTGAATGTGCACGGATAGGTAAACGCCAAGAAAAAAACACCAAATATAATACTCCAGAGGCGGCAACTGCTATGCCGACTGGCATAAAATCAAACATGGTAAAGGGGGCTCCTGTTAAACGCTCTTGCATAGCTGAAATAACAATATTAGGAGATGTGCCTATCTGTGTCATAAGACCACCCAATAAAGAACCAAATGCCATTGGCATTAAAAATACTGATGGTGTGACCTGAGAACGTCGAGCAAACTGAAAAGCTATCGGAAGCATGATAGCCAAAGCACCAATGTTTTTCACAAATGTTGACAAGAATACTACAGAAAGAACTAAAAAAGCTAGTTGAAGCCGTACAGATTTCACATCAGGCCATATATGTTGAATAATCAATTCCATTACACCAGAGCGTGATACAGCTGCACTAACTACAAATACGCTACCGACAATAATGACGATATCATTATTGAAACCGCTAAACGCCTCTTTTGGACTAACAAGACCTACTGTACAGGCAATCAATAATGTACAAACAGCAACAATATCATAACGAAATCGGTCCCAAATAAAAACAATCATCATGAGACAAATCATAGAAAAAGCCATTATTTGATCTTCTGTCATGACATCCATCTCTCCCTATTAACTTAGAATGATTGCAAAGCACATATTGTTTTTAACTGTTCCTGTCATTAGAAACAAGATCAAACCAAATATGGCTACAATTGAATAGGTGATTAAAAATATGAATAGTTGATTAAAAATGATCAAAAGATAATATAAAGCTAATATTTAGCATATACTTTATCATAGTTTTTGCAGAAAATGAAACTAAAGAAAATTGGTGATAGTTAATAAAAGTTTATTGAAAAAAAGATGATAATAACTCTACATGCATGCAAAATGCAAAAGGGGTAAAAATCGATAATTGTTTAATAGATATTACAGTGTATTTGTAATTGTAGGGGAATTTATCTAAATTTTTGCATTATGGATTATAAAATCGAAAGAAAAATGATGGCCAATTTTAGTAGTCAGTATCAAAACAAACAAAAAAACGGGTTGATATATATCATTCGATTTATCGCTATTTTTGTTATCATATTCGTTGGGGGATTTTATATAGCAAAGCCTTATCTTGATAACTTTGTGAAAAAAGAAATGGCTCGTCATTCTATCGATGTTGAGACATCGGAAGTTAGTATTATAGGAAAAGTTAACTTAACTAATATTATTCTCCCAACCCCTAAAGGTATATTACTTAAAATTGGCTCTATTTCAGCTCGTCCTCCTATTACCTTCATTCCAGGAACTTTCAAACTTTATAATATTGATTTAAAATACAATAATATTCATTTACAAATACCCAAAATATCTATCGATAATGTATTTTTAAAGGAAAGAGATATCACAATTAAATCTCTTATTTTGCAGTTGCTTATGCGTCTTCATATCACATCAGTTTTTGCTCCAGACATGTTTCTTTTCATAAACAGTGGAAATAAATCAGCTGAAAAAATCAACATAAAGAACTTTCAAATTTCTGATTTTAAAAATGGGCGCATTCGTTCTATTGGTATCGACAATATGATAACGAATATAAATCTTGTATTAACCTCTGCAAATGACGCTCAGGAAGTACGTCTGATAGCTAAAAGTGATGAAATGAAAGCTTATAATATCAATATTGATTATGCCCACTCTATCATTTTTGGTACAAGTAAAACAAAGAAAAGCAAGACCGTTATTGGTTCCATTACACTCGATAATATAATAGTCGATATTTTTGGAGGAAGCAACAAAAATACCTCTTTCTCTCTTGGTAAGTTTAAAACTTCTTGTCTTAAAATGAAACCGATGGAACGTTCCCCTGAGAAACTTATCAAGGCCTATCTTAATGCAAGAGAGACAAATAATCAGGAAGATGTAAAAGCCGTAAGAAATGACGCTCTCTTAAATAGTTTTTCAGCTATAACATCTATTGATGTTACCATTAATAAAGCAGAAATTAATATGCCGCAGCTTAAAACAAAACTTGAATCATTTGAATTGAGACCAAGTCAATGGCAGCAATCCATACCTCAAAAACTTTTACTTTCTCTCAATGGTTTTTCAATTTTATCTAAAAAAATGGAAAAAAAGGACTTAGATTTTCTTAGAAAAATAAATTTTGAAGATTTGAATCTTTCAGGAAAAATTGATATTTCATACAATGAAGAAGAACGTACACTTTTGCTAAATACGATATCTTTTAATATGAAGGATATCGGGTCTGGGAGTATATCAGCGAAAATAATTAATATTGATAAAGCATTCTTCTCAGGTCAAAAAGATACAATGATTATTGCTTCTCAGGATTTTAGCGTACCTGAAATTGATATGAATTATAAAGATACTGGTTTCATTGATAAATTTTTCTCTTATCTTGCACAAAATTTCGGTGATCATGATTATAATCTCAAAGAAGAGCTTTATGATTATTTTTATCTACTTGTAACCAAAAGTTTGAAAATTTTATTAAAAGATCACGATGAAGCTGAAAATATTTCAAAATCCTTTGGAGATTTTGCTAAAAATCCACAAACATTAAAGATTAAAATGAGAGCAAAAGATAACAAAGGTCCTACAGCTATCGATTTTAAAAATATTTTGCAAAATGATTTATCAAATATTTTAAATAAAATGAGTTTAACCGTCAAAAATGAAGCATCTTTTTAAAAAAATAATTAGTTTTAAATCATTTAGTTATAAATTAAAGGTGATCGTTCCTCTTTTCATCTTTATATGATACTATGAGAAGTATCACGAAGATAATCTGTAAACAAAAATATATATTAGCAAAATTGTTGATATTTGGAGTTGTTTTATGCCTAATGTGTCATCAAACCGCTTACCCAATCGTGTTTCTGTTGTAACCAATCGAGCACTTTCTGCTATTGAAGGTTTTCTTCATATAGAAGCTCTAAGTGGTATTATTCTGTTAATTGCAGCAGCAGCAGCTCTCATTTGTGCCAATTCTAAATATACTTCTCTTTATGAAGCACTTTGGCATACATCTCTTGGTTTTAATTTTGGACATTTAAATCTTTCATGGGATCTGCACTTTTGGGTTAATGATGTCCTTATGACTATATTTTTTCTTGTAGCGGGTATGGAAATTCGGCGAGAAATTCATGAAGGAGCTCTTGCAAACTTCAGGCAAGCAGTTTTACCAATTGTTGCGGCAATAGGAGGAGTTTGTCTTCCTGCTATTATTTATCTTAGCTTCAATTTAAATGGTGGGTATACGTATGGTTGGGCGACACCAACTGCTACTGATATTGCTTTTGCCCTAGGGATTCTTGCCCTTCTTGGAAAAGCAATCCCCTCCAATCTTCATATCATTCTTTTATCATTAGCTATTATTGATGATATCATCGCTGTTTTAATTATTGCTTTTTTCTATTCAACCAGCTTGGATCCTAGTGGTTTAGTTATTGCTGTAACAGGTATTGTATTGGTTTTATTTTTTCAATGGATTGGATTTGCATCGGCATGGCTTTATATTATGCCGGGTGCAATTATTTGGTGGGGCTTAATGGTAACAGGAGTGCATCCATCACTTTCTGGTGTAATTTTAGGCATGATGACTCCAGTTTTTCCTACCCGTCATCTTGTAGCTCCACTTACAATGCTCAGCAATGCAGTAAAATCTCTTCAAGAAAAAAATACTACCAAAGATCTGCATCATATTTCAATTACATTAAAAAAAGTACGTAAAGGACAACGTGATATGATTGCGCCTGTAATTCGTGTTCAAAAAGCGCTACATCCATGGGTAGCGTACGGTATAATGCCAACTTTTGCTTTTGCAAATGCTGGCGTTAGTTTTGCAAATTTCGATCTTTCTTCTGGTAAATCATTTCTAATTGTTCTCGGTATTATTATTGGTTTATTTGTTGGTAAACCACTTGGTATTATTACTGCTAGCTATCTTGCTGTAAAATCGGGTCTTTGCCGTCTTCCACCTAACATGACGTGGGGAGGAATATTACTGATTGGATTTTTAGCAGGTATTGGCTTTACAATGTCTATATTTGTTTCAATGCTTGCTTTTAAAGATATTGTTCAACTTGATTCTGCAAAAATTGGTGTACTTTGTGGGTCTGGTCTATCTGCTTTTATCGGCCTTGGATATGGCCTCTTTTATATCAAAAAAAGTAAAAAACATATGATAAATCCAAATAAAGAAAATGATGATTAAGTCTTAACCGAACCTTTAAAAATAGGGTTGGTTTATTTAGATTAATTTTCTCATAATTGTAAAAATATAATAATTATTTTTCATAATTGAAAGAATAATTGCATTATATGTAATAATAATTCAATTTACAGATTACATAAAATTTAAAAAATTACCAAGCATGTAGAACATAATAAGAATAAAATTCAATCCCTATATTTTACTTAATTTGGCAAATAATTCGATCACATTATACCTCACAATTCGAGTTATATATTTTTATAGTGTAAGACAGGAAAGGTGTGATAGTTTTACGCTTTTTAAAATTGTCGCATATATCCACGAATCACTCAGAAAATAATAATACATGTGTTAAACATTAAACAGAGAATACATGTTTTTCTTTCATCAAAGACTTATTTTGTATAATTTACGATTACTCGACATGTGTAAATACATTTTGTTATTCTAGAGATTTTTAAGATAGAAAATGCTTATTCTTTGTCGAGGTTATAAATGCCATGTAACGTTTTAACCGCGAGTTCAGTATAAGCGCTATCGATCAGAACGGAAATCTTAATCTCTGAAGTAGTGATTGCCTGAATATTAATACCTTTTTCAGCTAAAGCCTTAAATGCTGTAGCCGCAACACCTGCGTGGCTACGCATTCCGATCCCAATAATTGAAATTTTTGCAAGATCACTTTCAGATTGGATAACATCAAATCCAATTTTTTTACGATTTTTTTCAAGAAGTATAACTGCTCTCTCTACATCTGCTGAAGGTACTGTAAAAGTCATATCAGTTTTCGAACCATCTTCAGAAGTATTTTGCACAATCATATCAACATTAATATGCTCTTCGGCTAAAGGGCAAAAAATTGCTGCAGAAATACCTGGATGATCTGCAAGTCGGCGTAACGAAATTTGTGCTTCATCTTTAGCAAAGGCAATACCAGTAACAGTTTTTTGTTCCAAAATTTCATCCTCACTACAAATAAGTGTTCCAAGGGCAGTAATCAGATTGTTCATACAAACAGCATTGGGATCCTCAAAACTTGAGCGTACAAAAATACGAACTTTATGCACCATAGCCAGTTCAACAGAACGAACCTGCAAAACTTTTGCTCCAAGAGAAGCCATTTCAAGCATTTCTTCAAAAGCTACTTTTGATAAACGGCGTGCTTTGGGCTCGATACGAGGATCGGTTGTATAGACACCATCTACATCTGTATAAATATCACAACGATCAGCTTTTAAGGCTGCTGCTATTGCAACGGCACTTGTATCTGATCCACCACGTCCTAATGTAGAAATTCGATTATTTGGAGCTAAACCCTGAAAACCAGCTATAACTGCCACTTGCCCTTTCTGAAGACGTTGTATCAAAGTAGATCCATCAATATCTGTAATTCGTGCACTACCATGAGCATCATCAGTATGAATAGGAATTTGCCAACCAAGCCATGAACGTGCATTTATTCCCATTGACTGAAGTTTAATAGCTAATAAACCCGCTGTTATCTGTTCACCAGAAGCAACAACGACATCATATTCATAAGCATCATTTAATGGTGCAATATCACGTGTCCATTGAACAAGTTTATTGGTTGTACCAGCCATTGCTGATACCACCACTGCAACTTCATTCCCTGCATCTACTTCTCTTTTAACATGCTGTGCAACATTATGAATATATTCAATGTTTGCTACAGATGTTCCACCAAATTTCATGACAATACGCATTATTTATAACACTCTTATGATTTTTTTTAAGTAACAATAAGCATAAAGCTTTGTGCTGCTGCATCAAGTTTCCATTTTGACATAAACAATATCTATCATTTTCACAAGTCTGACATGTTTATGTTAATTTGAGCTTGACTTTAGAAAGAATTCACATGACTTGATAAGTCAAATAAAAGGAGAGCGATATGATAAATGAGATGCCTACAACAATTGATCAGAGTGAAATTGATCATTTTTCGCGTATTTCTGCTGAGTGGTGGGATCCACAAGGAAAATTTCGACTACTTCACAATTTCAATCCAACACGCCTTGCATATATCAAAGAAAAAATCTGTTTGGCATTTGATCGTAATCCTATTTCACTTATGCCTTTTGAGGGTTTGAAAATTCTTGATATTGGTTGTGGAGGTGGTTTGTTATGCGAGCCAATGGCACGCCTTGGAGCAACTGTAATAGGAGTTGATGCTGCTCAAACGAATATTGAAGTCGCAAAAATCCACGCAATGGAAGGTGGTCTTTCAATTGATTATCGCACTACTACTGCAGAAGCCCTTGCAAGTGCAGGTGAACAATTTGATGTAATCCTTAATATGGAGGTTGTTGAACATGTTATGAATGTTGATCTTTTTATAGAGGTTACGGCTAAAATGCTTAAGCCACAAGGACTCATATTTGTTGCAACACTAAATCGCACATGGAAAGCATGGGGGCTTGCCATTGTAGGTGCTGAATATATTTTAAAATGGCTTCCTAAAGGGACACATGACTATAAAAAATTTCTAAAACCTCAAGAACTTAAAAAATTATTGTGCACAAATTCTTTAGCTATCATTGATGAAATTGGTATTACTTATAATCCATTAACTGATAGCTGGAACCCCTCACGCGATATGGATGTTAATTATATACTTCTTGCAAAACGGCCTTAATGAACACATTATAGCAAGCAGTTGTTAAGCATCTTTCAGTAGAGAATCAAGCTTTCCTTCAGTATCTAAAGCATAAAGATCATCACATCCCCCAACATGATAATCTCCTATAAAAATTTGTGGGAATGTATTACGCCCATTTGCTCGTTGCACCATTTGTTGGCGAAGAGAAGTTGATGCATCAATATCAATGTATTTTACTCCTTTTTGATCAAGCAAAGCACGCGCTTTTATGCAATAAGGACAGTTAGGACGTGTATAAAGTGTGATTTCTTTCATGATATTCTCCAATGGTTTTTATGTAATACGCTTTAAATAAATTCCCAATAATAAGGCAAAGTAAAATTGTCTTTTAAGACACGCGAAAATGTCAATACATTAACCTTTTGTGCACCTGCATGTTTTAATGTTTTAGCTGCTACAGTAACCGTTACACCTGTTGTCAAAACATCATCAACAAGCAAAATAGAGCGTCCTTTTAGATGCGTTTTAACTTCACTAGGTACCTTAAAAGCATTTTGCATATTCATTTTTCGTTCTTTGGCATATAAACCAACCTGTGGGCGTGTGTGTCGGTAACGGACAAGCCAGCCAGGTTTGAAAGGTTTTTTCTTTTTTTCTGCAATATAGCGAGCAAGTTCAGCAGATTGATTATAACGTCTCACAAAAAAACGACGAAAATGTAAAGGAATAGGAATAATAAAGTCGCAATCATTAATAATTTCATGTCCAGCAAGTATCATCGAATTCGCCATAAAAGATACTAATTCTAAACGGTCACCATATTTCAATTGTTTTGCTAAAGTTCGCGCTAAACCTTTATGAACAACAGCTGAGCGTAAAGACGAAAAGGGAGGAGGATTCTGAATAGCTTCACCGCTAAGAAAGCCTTCTCCCATATCGTACGCAAAAGGAGTTCCCATAATAGGACAGTAGGGTTTTGTGATGAATTGAAGATCTTTCCAACAGCCAGGACAAATAATCCCATAATCGGAAACAATTTTTGCACATCCATAACAAATTGGTGGATACAAAATTGTTATTAAACGCTTGATTAATTTATTCAATATATCACCAATAATCAAAAAAGTATCTTCAAATTATTTTAAATAAAGTTATTAATTACTATAAATAATTCGCAAAAATTCTTTTATATCTTAAAAGAATAAAATTTAATTTTTTAACTCCTCTATTCTTTTTTGAAATTATTTTTTTTGTATTATAAAATTCATATAGCGTGTATGAAATAATCCTATTATAAATCATATAATCTCAAAATTAAAAGTGCTAAAAGTACTATAAGATATGTCTCCTCCTTTGATCTTTGATTACAATTGTATTGAACAATTTCGTCAACGTGCTTTTAAAAGAGCAAAAAAAGGGTGTGATTTTTTGCTTTCTTATGTGGTTGATGATCTCCACAAACGTCTCAATGCTGTTAATCGTAATTTCATATTGGCCTTAGATTTACATGGTCATACAGGTCTTGCAGTGCAAACTTTAAAAAAATCTGGTAAAATAGGTTCTATAGAACGTGTTGAAACCAATATTCTTTACCAAAATTACGACAATCCATTTCATTTGCGTCATCGAGAATTGCTTGATTTTCCTCAGCATTACTGTGATCTTATTGTTTCACTTCTCTCCTTACAGTTGACTAATGATATTCCTGGTGTTCTCAGTCAAATAAAAAATATCCTTAAACCAGATGGCTTATTTCTTGCTGTTATGACTGGAGCTGGTACGTTAAGGGAATTGCGTGAAAGTTTAATGCAAGCTGAAAACGAAATTTACGGTGGTGTTAGCCCAAGGATTTATCCCTTTGCAGATATTCGTGATGTAGGAGCTCTCTTACAGCGTGTGGGTTTTGCTATGCCCGTAGTAGATGTTGAAGATATCACTATACGCTACAATAGCATGTTTGATCTTATGCGTGATCTTAAAGCTATGGGAATGCAAAATGCACTTCTTAGTCGCTCCCGACGTCCTGTATCAAAGCGATTTTTCTATCTCGCTGATGAAATTTATGCAAAAAAATTCAGTGATCCCGACGGTCGTATTCGTGCGCATTTCTCTTTCATTTGGCTCTCTGGTTGGGCTCCTGACCCAAAGCAACAGAAACCCATACCTCCAGGATCTGCTCAAATGTCTCTTGTAGATTTTTTAAAAAAATAATATTCTGATATATAAAGATAATCTATTATTTTTTTCATACTAAATTAAAAGTCGAAAAAAATAACACTTTCTTATTTTGAAGCAAACAAAACTACTTATTTGCATGTCATTAAACAATTGATAGAGAAGTAGAATTATTTGAGTTATTATTTTTATGGCTTTTATTTTAAGACATTTAGTGTAGAAAGTACTAAAAATAAAAGAGATGCATCGTGTTTTTACTTAGAAGTGCATTAGATTTTAGACTGTAATTTCGAGAAATCTGCAACGTTTTGTGTAATTATGCGAATACATTCAAGAAGAGCAAGACGATTAGCTCGAATATTTATATTGCTATCATTTACAAATACTTTTTCAAAGAATGCGTTAATAGGCTTTTTGAGGAGTACTAAGCTATTCAATGTAGATGATAATTCTTTTA
This sequence comes from Bartonella sp. JB63, assembly GCF_002022665.1. Lineage (NCBI taxonomy): Bacteria > Pseudomonadati > Pseudomonadota > Alphaproteobacteria > Hyphomicrobiales > Bartonellaceae > Bartonella > Bartonella sp. JB63. Next base: position 1,000,904 of record NZ_CP019788.1, on the reverse strand, counting down.
CATGAATATGATCAGCAAGCTTTTTTTCTATTTCAATTGTTGTTTGATAGAGCTGTTTTTCTTCTGTTTCAATAAAAAGCTCAGGTCTAACTTCGTTTATTATTATCGTTCCGTTTTTTGTTTCATTTTCAAGAATATTGATAGCGCGTTTTACTGCAATTAAAAGGCTGTTCCCATCATTGGTGTTGATAAAGGAGGTAAGTGCTTCAACTCGGCGCACAATTAATAAAATATCATCGGCATCTTTTGTTAAAACAGCTTCAACAATATCATGGTGCGCGCCTTCATCTTTGAGATAACCTTTTAGTCGTTCATGAAAAAATGCTAATAAATCTAATACAATATTTTCCGTTTTTTCTACAAATATATTTTGAAGTTGTGTAACTTTTGTTTCAGATGTTGCGTACTGAATTTTTTGTTGTAATAAAAAATTCATTGCCTGATGAAAAAGCGGCATAAGGCTTATTTTCCAATTATTTAGAAGAATAAGCTTGATAATTCCCAATGCTGCTCGTCTTAATGCATAAGGGTCTTTTGAACTAGTTGGTTTTTCATTAATGAACCAAAAACCAGCTAGCGTATCAATTTTATCAGCTAATGCAACTGTTATAGCAATAGGTTCACATGGGATACGATCTTTAGGTCCCAGAGGCTTATAGTGGTCTTCAATGGCTTCAGCTACACGCGAATCTTCTCCTTGAAGTAATGCACATTTTCGTCCTATCAACCCTTGCAGTTCAGGAAATTCACCAACAATTTCTGTTTGTAAATCAGCTTTTGCTAATACTGCTGCACGTTTAGCCAATATAGAATCTGCTTGTATTAAAGGTGCAATTGTTTGTGTTAAAGCAACAATTCTTTCTACTCTTGCACCTTGTGTTCCTAATTTAGCATGGAAAGTAACATTCAAATAATCAAGATTTGCTATTCGTTGATCGAGAGGTTTATTTAAATCAAGATCGAGTTTTTTAGCAGAAGATTCTAAATGCTTAATATTGGGTAAATTACACTGATCTGTTTGCCAAAAATAGAGTGCATCAGAAAGACGGGCATTTACGACTTTACTATTTCCCTTAGAAATTTCTATTCCTTTGTCACTGGCAAGAATGTTGGCAACAAGAATGAAATAGTTAGAGAGTTTGTTCTTTTCACCTCGTTTGCGTGTTACAAAGCATTTTTGATGAGTTTGAATGGTCAAACGAATAATTTCTGGGGGAATATTGAGAAAAGTTTTATCAAAGGTACCCATGAGTACAACAGGCCATTCAACGAGTCCTGAAACTTCTTCCAAAAGAGTCTTATCTTCAACTAATTCCAAGCCATTTGCAAAGCAAAGATTTTGAGCATCTGCTAAAATAATATTTTTTCGTCTCTCCGCATCTAAGATAACTTTATGGTTTTCAAGTTGTGTTACATAGTCATCAAAACGGCGTACCTCGATAGGTTTTCCATTACTTAAGAAGCGGTGACCATAGGTTAAGTTATTACTTTTTAGGGAACCAACTGTAAATGGAATAATGTGTGTTTCACCAATTGCTGATCCAAAAACACAAAGAATGTTTTGTAAAGATCGTATCCATCTTAAGGCACCACTTTTAGATGACTCTTGCCCCCAACGCATAGATTTTTTCCATGGGAAATTACGAATAATATCAGGTAAAATATCTGCAATGATTTCTTCGGCTAAACGACCTTTTTTGGTTGTTTTGGCAATATAAAAGTCGCCCTTTTTATTATCATGTATAATGTCTACTTTGGAAATATCATTTAGACCTGTAGCGCGTAAAAAAGCATCAATAACTTGTTTTGGTGATTGTACATTAGGTCCTTTACGTTCTTCATGAACATCTGGCGAACTTTTGGAAAGACCGCGTATATTTAATGTTAACCGACGAGGTGTCCAATATTCACAGGCTGCTTTATAAGTTAAGCCTGCATTAACAAGTTTATCTGTAACACATTTTTTAAGATCAGAAGCAGCTCTGCGCTGCATGTGAGCAGGGATTTCTTCACTAAAGAGTTCAAGCAGGAGATCGGGCATTATACATCTCCGTTTTTTGATATATTACCAGCTTCGGTTAATAAGAAGGCTTCACCGCAGCGGCGTGCAAGATCGCGAACACGAAGAATATAACTTTGTCGTTCAGTAACAGAAATAACACCACGTGCTTGTAAGAGATTAAAGATATGGCTTGCTTTAATACATTGGTCGTAAGCTGGAAAGACGCATAAATGGGACCTATTCTCTTTTTTTGGCTTTCCAGCATCAAGAAGTGCGATGCATTCACGTTCTGCGTTAATGAACTGTTGTTGCAAAAGGTTGATATTAGCAAATTCAAAATTATAATGTGAATATTCTTGTTCTGCCTGTAGAAAAATATCACCATAACTTATTCGGTTTGCACCATCTAAGCCGTTAAAATTAAGATCGTAAACATTACTGACATCTTGAATATACATTGCTAATCGCTCAAGCCCATAGGTGATTTCTCCTGAGACTGGAGAACATTCAATGCCGCATACTTGTTGAAAATAAGTGAATTGAGAAACCTCCATTCCATCGCACCAACATTCCCATCCAAGTCCCCAAGCACCAAGTGTTGGACTTTCCCAATCATCTTCAACAAAGCGGATATCATGGAGCTTCATGTTAAGGCCGATAGCTTGTAGAGAGCCGATATAAAGTTCTTGTAAATTTGGAGGAGAAGGTTTAAGGAGCACTTGAAATTGGTAATAGTGTTGTAAACGGTTAGGATTTTTACCATATCGCCCATCCGTTGGGCGTCGAGTAGGTTGGACATAAGCTGCTTTCCAAGGGCGTGGACCTAATGAACGTAGTGTTGTAGCTGGATGAAAAGTTCCAGCCCCTACTTCCATGTCATAAGGTTGCAAAATTGCACATCCATGCTGAGCCCAGTAATTTTGAAGGCTTAAAATAAGTCCTTGAAAAGAGCATGTGGAATTTAAATTTGAAGGTGGGTTCACTCTTTGAATACCATTTTAATGTTTAACCGATAATAAAGACTAAAGGAATTTCAGCTTTTATTACTGTCTATTGCTTCATATTGTTATGGTCAAGTATCATCATTTTTTACAGACCAAACTTTATTTTTTCTTTAATTCTTTCCGGATTTTCTGGTTCTCCATCAATTGCATGGTTCCACTGAAATATCGCTTCACGTTTGCACCCAACTTGCCAATAAGCATCACCCAAATGATCATTAATTATTGGATCACTAGGTTGTAACCTAACAGCAGTTTCTAATGTTCTAACAGCTTGGGAATATTGTTTAAGTTTGTAATAAGCCCATCCTAAAGAATCAAGAATATAACTGTTTTGTGATTGTAAAGTAATAGCTTTTTTTAGCATATTTAATGATTCTTCAAGTTTTTGATTACGATCAATAAGGGAATAAGCTAAATAATTAAGTACTTGCGGTTGATCCGGAAAAAACGTAAGCGCTTTGCGAAAATCAGTTTCAGCTTTTGACCATTGTTTTAGATAATTAAATGCGATGCCACGTTGATAAAAAAGTTTCCAATTATCTCGTTGAAAGTCTTTTATTTTTGCAATAGCTTGATCCAGGATTTTGATCGCTTCAGGAAAGTTATTTTCCTGCATATAGATAGCAGCTAGGGCAATGATAATATGGCGGTCATTAGGAAATTTTTTCTCTAATAATATTAATAATTTGATGGCTTCATCGCGGTTTCCATTCTTAGTAAGAGTCAATGCAAGTTGGAATTGTCCATCCCTATAATAAGGGGAGTTAGGTGGTAAAGCACGATAAATTTTAATTGCTTGATCATAATCATCGAATTTTGCAGAAATTTTTGCTAATTGAAACAGCGTTGCTTCATTTTTAGGATAAAGAACTAAAGAGAATTGTTGAAAAATACGTGCAATCCGTTCTGAGCCTTTTTTATTAAAAATTGTTCCGAAATTATATAATACTTCGCCAATTCCTTGTTGAGGTGTTGTAATAAGATTTTCTATATTGGCTCCTTTTTCAACTTTTTGACGGATATTTTTTAGTGTTTCATAGCCTAATAATATCTTTTCTCCATACTTGAGAGTTTTTATAGCATCGTTACGCATGTGCTGACGTAATTGGAATGAGGCATAGGCTATAATAACGCGTTCATAGGTATCTGTGGCTGTAATGGCACCTTGTTGGTTTTTTAATGCTTGAATGAAGTATTTTTTTGCATCTTGTGGGCGTTTTGCTAAATCACTCATGAGTGCAAGATGATAATGTATAAAAAAGTTATACCAAGTTGGTCCTAAACGTTTTTCAAGGTCAGTGATTGCTTGAAATTGATTACCAGATTCAAATTTAGTCCAAGCATTGGTTAGCTCAAATATTAGATTATTATCAGAGATGGATGTTTTAGCTTGTAGAAGTAGTTGAGCTTCTTTGTAATTTTTTTTGATAAGATTTTCTATTGATAATGTTAAGGAAATGAGAGGCGTAATAATGTTTTTTTCTTTCAATTTTTTTGCTTGTCGAACAGCTTCTGTGAATGCTCCTACACTTAGCATTGCTTGAAAAATTTCTTTTTGTGTTTCAAGATTATTAGGTTTATAAGTAAGTGCTTGTTGAAAATAATGGATAGCAAGATTCATTTTATTTTCGTAATTCGCAATTCGTCCTGCTAGATAAGCACCTGTAAATGAATTTGTATCAATTTTTTCAGCTGCACTGTAAGTGGGCAGTAGCATTAGTATGATTCCTATGAGAGTAAAAAAATGGGATACTGTTGCACTGCGCATAAAGTTAATCCTTCTTAAAAGATAATTAATTATTTCTATAATTTATAAACTATGTCTGATTGTTTTACTGGAAAATACTGTGATTCTTAAAAAGAATCAGTTTACACGTTCGATACAAAAGTCGATAATATCAATTAATGCATTTTTAGCAGGATTTTCTTTTATTGAAGAAAGAGCATCAATTGCAAGTTTTCCATAAATTCGAGCTTGCTCTATTGTATCGGTTAGACCATCGTATTTTTCTATTAATTGTTTTGCATATTTTAGGGCTTCATCATTGTTATGGTTATTTTCAAGAGCTTGTTTCCAAAATGTTTTTTCTGTGTCATTACCGCGTGTATATGAAAGAATAACAGGCATCGTAATTTTGCCTTCTCGGAAGTCATCACCAATATTTTTTCCTAGATATTGAGCACTGCTACTGTAATCAAGAACATCGTCAATCAATTGAAAAGCTAATCCTAATGATAGACCATATTGATGTAATGCAGAACGTTCTTCATGTCCGTAACCAGCAATAATTGGTCCGACTTCAGCAGCTGCTGAGAAAAGAGCAGCTGTTTTTGCATTTATAATTTTGAGATAGTCTGAGACGTTGGTTTCTATATTTTTTGCGGCGGAGAGCTGCATAACTTCTCCTTCAGCAATGATTGCAGCAGCATTTGCTAAGACAGAGAGTGCTTCCAGAGAACCAACATCTACCATCATTTTAAAGGCTTGTCCTAATAAAAAATCACCAACAAGAACACTGGCTTGATTGCCCCAAATCATTCGTGCAGTAGATTTTCCCCTTCGTAGCTCGCTTTCATCGACTACATCATCGTGTAATAGGGTTGCTGTATGCATAAACTCAACTGCTGTTGCGAGTTTTATATGTTTATCACCTTGGTATCCAAACATATGAGCAGCGGCTAGGGTAATCATTGGGCGTATTCGTTTACCACCGGATGAAATAAGATGATTAGAAATTTCAGGAATCATTTCAACGTTCGATTTGGCCATAGAAATGATCAATTGATTTATATGCTCCATATCTTCTTTAGTAAGATTTAAAAGAGAATGGAGAGAATTCTGCTCTTTTTTTTCATGATTTAGTTTTGTTATGGTGCCCAATTTGTTCACTCCTAAAATATTTCGAATAGATATTTTTTTAGCATAAAGAGGGATGAGTTTTGACTCAAGCTTTGGTGCTGATTTGAAATGAAAGTTTTAATAATATTGAAAAAATATTTTTTTTACACTAACCATATAAATTAAAATAGGGTAGTTTAAATAGAGATCTCAACAATATAGATAACATAATCAGAACAATATTAAGCTTTTAGATGTGTAGGATAAACAATCATAGTGATGAAACAATAGATGCTTTTCATCATGGTAAGTTTTATTTAGTGCAACCACGTTTACAGGGTCATCGTTCTGGTATGGATGCTATGTTACTTGCTAGTTTGGTACCTAGTGTTTTTAAAGGGAAGGTTATTGATTTAGGGGCAGGTGCTGGTGCTGCAGGACTGGCAGTTGCTTCACGTTGTATTGAAGCTCATATTACATTAGTTGAACGGTCTTCTTTTATGATATCTTATGCTCAAAAAACACTCACACTAAAACAAAATGAGAAATTAGCTAGCAGAGTTTGTTTATTAAATGCAGATATTACTTTAAAAGGTAAGGAACGTTTAAAGGCAGGTCTAATGAATAATGCTTTTGATTTTGCAATTATGAATCCGCCTTTTAATAGTTCAGCAGATCGTAAAACACCTGATGAGGAAAAATTAGAAGCACATGTTATGCCTGAATTAATGTTTGAAAATTGGTTCCGATGTGCATCAGCAATTGTTAAACCAGGTGGATATTTAGGATTAATTGCACGTCCACAATCATTGACTGATATATTGTATGCTTTGGAAGGACGTTTTGGTAATGTACATATAATTCCTATTCATTCACACGCTGACACAGCTGCGATTCGTATTTTGTTTTATGCAAAACGGGGGAGTAGAGCAAGTTTATCTATATTGCCAGCATTGATTGTGCATAAGAGTGGTAGTCATGTTTTTTCACCAAGAGTTGATGCGATTAATAATGGATATATCAGTTTGTGGGACAGTTTTTAATACTTGCGTTTTTAAATTTATTTCTTAAATTCAAATGAAGAGTTTTATTTGATAAGAATTGTTTGTCTTTTGGATTTCTTATAGGGAGCTTTTGTTTTGATGGGTTGTATAAAGAATTTAATTTCACGTTGTTTTCATTCTAATACGGTTCAAATCCCTGTAGTACGGCTTCAGGGAGCGATTATATCATCAAATTCATTGATGTCACATACACTGTCATTGGCGAGGTGTGCAAGCCTTTTAGATAAGGCTTTTTCTTATAAAAAATCACCAGTAGTTGCTTTAATTATTAACTCTCCTGGTGGTTCGCCTGTTCAATCGCGTCTTATTTTTCAGAGAATTCGTGATTTGGCAAATGAAAAAAACAAACAGGTTTTCACATTTGTTGAGGATGTAGCAGCATCGGGTGGTTATATGATTGCTTGTGCTGGGGATGAAATTTTTGCTGATCCTTCCTCTATTGTTGGTTCCATTGGTGTTGTCTCAGCTTCCTTTGGTTTTCCTGAACTTTTGAAGAAAATTGGTGTGGAGCGTCGTGTCTATACAGCAGGAAAAAACAAGGTTACATTAGATCCATTTCAACCAGAAAAGAAAACAGATGTTGACCATTTAAAATCTTTGCAACTTGAAATTCATCAGACTTTTATTGATTTGGTTAAGGAAAGGCGCACGTCAAAGTTGTCAGATGATTCAAATATTTTTACAGGAATGTTTTGGAACGGACAAAAAGGTGTTGAGCTTGGCTTAATTGATGAATTAGGTAATGTCCGTTCTGTTATTAAAAAAAGGTTTGGTAATAATGCAAAGTTACGTTTGATTTCTCCTCCGAAAAGTCTTTTATCATCTAAAGTCCCTTTAGGTATTTCTGCTGATGTTGCTTATAAGGCAGTTGATGGCGTTATGATGGCGGTAGAAGAGCGGGCACTTTGGCAACGGTATGGTTTGTGATGAAAATAGTGCTTCAATAAATGCTTAAAAAGTTTTTAATTGTTATCAGAAATGCCAATAGGAGAAAAAATTAACAATGGTACGTTTTATTTTATTTAGTTTGATGTGTACTATAGCTCTTTATAGCTATTGTTTATTGAAGTGCTGTTTACAATCAGTATATCGGTATATCTTTCGTTCAAAAGTTAAATCATATACAAGTATAAAAGCAACATTAGTGAAAGATCCTTGTACAGGTGAATATTACGTTCAATGATATCAAATGCACATGTTTCGCTTAAAAAATGTTTTTATGTATTTACGCCTATTAAATTGAATTTAGCTTTGCACGTTGTAGGGCGGCGTGCTGATGGCTATCATTTGTTAGAAAGCTTGGTTTATTTCAGTCTTAGCGGTGATTGTTTAGGTTATATGCCTTTTGAAAATGATCGCTTTGTTGTAACAGGCCCTTTTGCGAATAGAATTGTTTCTGACACAGAAAATTTGGTTATCCGCGCCCGTGATTTTATGCACGAGAAATTTCCTAAAAATGCTAAACCTAGCTTTTTTCGGCTTGTTAAAACATTGCCTATTGCTTCAGGTATTGGAGGTGGATCGGGTGATGCTGCAAGCGTATTGCATATGTTACATCGGCAATGGAAACTTGATTGTTCTTGTGAAAAATTAGCAGAAATGAGCTTGGTTCTTGGAGCTGATGTTCCGATGTGTTTATTTGCGTTGGAATATCAACGGCCACTTTTTGTTAAAGGAATTGGTGATGATATAACACCCGTAAAGGAAGCTTGTTCTTTTGCAATGGTATTGGTTAATCATGGTCAGCACATTGCTACAGAGACTATTTTTAAAGCTTTAGAAGAGTGTAATCATTCTCATTTGAAAATCGATTTATCTGCTTTCAAGACGGTTTTTTCATTGGTTGAATCTTTACAAGAAACGCGTAATGATCTTTTTATTCCTGCATTAAAAATTGCTCCTCAGTTGACCGAAGTCCTATATGCATTGGATAAAAGTGGAGCTCTTTTTTCTCGTATGTCTGGTTCAGGTGCAACGTGTTTTGGAATTTTTAAAGATCAGCAAGCAGCACAAAAAGCAGCTTGTTTTATTAAATCAATATATCCAGATTGGTTTGTGAAACCTATCATGACTTTAGGTACATGATGATGTTAATAAGAAAATAATTTTGATTTTTTGCGTTTTTGATTAAATTTACAATATAAAAATTTATTAGATTTTTCTTTAAATCGGTAAATGTTTAGCATCATTTTTATTTTATAATATTTTTAATTTGCAATTTTCTAAATGATAGTTTTTATGGGAAAGCAATCCTTGTTATTAAAAGAAGCGATTTTTTGTACATAATATTAAAGATATGACTTTTAAATTGATATTGGGTATAAGGTTATTTTAACTACACTGGGAATTTTTTATAAAAATATTGGGTAGTCAGTATTGGGGAGGTATGATTATGTCAGGAATAAAAGCTATAATTTCTGGTGTTTCTGGTCTTTTTCTGGAAGATTATGAGAAAGAATTTATTATTGAGCATAAGCCTTGGGCTTTTATTTTGTTTGCGCGGAATATAGGTGCAGTGGATGATCTAAAAGCACTTACTACTTCTTTACGTGAATTAAGTAAACGTGATGATGTTTTTATTTTTATTGATCAAGAAGGTGGGAGAGTGCAACGTTTGCGTCCACCTTTGGTACCCAATTATCCGGCTGCTAAAGCCTTAGGAGAAATTTATAAAAAAGATCAAAATAAAGGAATTCGTGCTGCGTGGATTATGTCACGGCTTCATGCTTTTGATTTGATGAGATATGGTATTAACGCGAATTGCATTCCCGTTTTAGATGTACCCGTGGCAGGAGCTCATGATGTGATTGGAACGCGCGCTTATTCTCAAGATCCAAAAGCTGTTGCTGCATTGGGACGTTCTGCTGCTAGAGGGCTTTTAGATGGTGGTGTTTTACCGGTAATGAAACATATACCTGGGCATGGGCGAGCATTTTCTGATACACATTTAGAGCTAGCACGTGTAGATGCATCACTTGATATTTTGGAGCAGAGTGATTTTGTTCCATTTAAAAATTTATCTGATTTACCGGCTGCAATGACTGCCCATATCGTTTATGAAGCGATTGATGATAAATTACCAGCAACGCTATCTAAAAGGGTTATTGAAAATGTTATTCGTAAAAAAATAGGTTTTGATGGGCTTTTAATGTCGGATGATTTATCAATGAAAGCCCTTTCAGGGAGTAAACTTTCAAAAAATCTTTCAGATCTAACAAGTAAAATTTTTTCGGCAGGTTGTGATATTGTTCTTCATTGTCATGGTAAACAACAAGAGATGCATCTTGTTGCTAATGCTGCTCCATTTTTGGAAGGAAAAGCATTGGAGCGTGTATGTGATATTTGCTTTAAAGTTACAAAACCTGATCATTCCGATGAAGATGCTTTAAGAGAAGAATTTTCAAATCTTGTAGCTCTTGTTTAAATGGAAGAAGAGAAGTTTTAATATTAGAGTCCATGATAATATGATATGCAGAATTGAAAATGTTATTTTAAAATAGCAGTTTTGTTGCCTTTAATTTGTGAAGAAAATATAATATTAAGCAGAATATAAGGACATAGTTATGTTTTGAATAATATTTATAGAATGAGTGTAGGCGAATTAAATTAGTCTTAGAGGTATAGATGAAGTAATGGGTAATATTTTTTCACCAACGCATTTAATTGTAATTTTGCTGATCATCCTTGTGCTTTTCGGGCGTGGTAAGGTCTCTGAATTAATGGGTGATGTTGCTAAAGGTATTAAAGCTTTTAAAAATAACATGAAGGAAGAAGAGGAAAATATTGAAAATGAGTTTGAAGTGGTTGATTATTCTAAAACAATAGATGTTGAGTCTCGGCATTCTCCACCATTATCAGCAAAGCGTGCGGTAGGTTCAAAAAACGGCACTTCTTCAACTAAGACGAAGAAGGATTCTGTTTCGAAAGAGTGATGTACGAAGTAACTAAAGATGAGATCATAATTTTAGCCATAGTCTTTGTAAATGGAGAAGTTGAGTATAAGCGATGTTGGGAATTGATGGATCCGAATTTCTAGTTATCTTACTTATTTTCGTCATCGTGGTTGGACCAAAAGATTTGCCTAAAATGCTAAAAGTTATAGCAAAAGCTTTTACATATGTGCGTTCAACAGCTAATGAATTTCGTCATCATTTTGATGATGCAATGAAACAAGCTGAGTTAGATGACTTAAAAAAGATATTGTCAGATACCGGTGATTTTAATTTTAGAAAAGATTTAGAAGCCGCTTATGATTCAATATATGATGAAAAAAAGGGTGTTTCGGATAATTCTGATTTTAATACAACACCCCATAAAAAGGAAAAGATATACAGATTTTTGAATTTGATACAAGTGAAATTAATGAAGATTTGACAGTATCTACTTCTAATAGTCATGAAATTATTTATACATCTTCTAAAAATAAGGGAAATACATCGTGAGTTCTGAAAAAGATGAAGTTGATGTCAAAGGCACACTTCTAGAGCATTTGATTGAGCTTCGTCAGAGGATTATTGCAGCTCTGATTGTGTTTTTTATAGCTTTTATTTTGTGCTTTCTTGTCAAAGATTATATTTTGAATTTTTTGATATGGCCTTATCAGTGGGCGATCGAGATATCAGATGATTATCCTGGAAATATTCGTCTTCAATCAACACAAGTATGGGAAACTTTCTTAACGAAGATAAAACTTGCTGGATTTGGTGCAGTTATTTTATCATTTCCTTATATAGCTTTTCAGCTGTATAGTTTTATAGCACCAGGACTTTATAAAAATGAGCGTAGAGCTTTTTTGCCATTTCTTATTAGTGCACCAATTTTATTTATTATTGGAGGAGCATTTGTTTATGGTCTCTTAGCTCCACTAATGCTGTGGTTTAGTCTTTCTCAACAAGTTTTACCGGATTTTCATTTAAGGATAGAGTTTATAGCTCGTATCTCAGACTATTTAAATTTTATGATATCTTTTATCTTGATTTTTGGTTTGATTTTTCAATTGCCTCTTATCACAAGTCTTTTAACGAGAGTTGGACTATTAACTGGTCATATGTTAGCATCCAAACGAAAGTGGGCCATTCTAATTTCTTTTATAGTTGCTGCTATGGTAACACCATCAGATTTTTTTACTATGTTCGCAGTGGCTTTACCAACTGTCGTTCTTTATGAGGTATCAATTTTGATTGCGTGCTGGATGGAAAAAAACAAAAAATCCTTATAGTGAAATTATATTTTTTACGGTACAAAGTGAGTAGAAATGATGCAAAAGAGGGTTTTTAATGCTTGATATTAAATGGATCCGTGATCATCCTGAGGAATTAGATGCGGCACTTGCAAAGAGAGGTATTGAGCCACAAGCTAAAAATTTGTTGGAGTTTGATCTTGAGCGTCGCTTCCATGTTTCTAAAGTACAACAAGCGCAAGAGTTGCGCAATGCATCTTCAGAAAAGATAAGACAAGCCTTGGCTGTTGGTGACCAAAAAACCGCTGATTATATTAAAGCTCAGGTTGAAGAAATAAAAGTTTTTCTTTCTTCTGCTGTTTTAGAAGAAAAGAGGCTAACAGATAGATTAGAAGAAGCTCTTTCAGTAATACCAAATATTCCATTAGATGATGTTCCAGAAGGAAAAGATGAAAGCGATAACGTTGTTGTGCGCCATTTTGGTACTCCACCGACATTTGATTTTTTCCCAAAGGAGCATTCCGATCTTGGTCAAAATCTTAAGCAGATGGATTTTGAACGAGCTAGTCGATTATCAGGTTCACGCTTTACTGTTCTTTCAGGTTCATTAGCGCGTTTGGAAAGAGCCTTAGGCCAGTTTATGCTTGATCTGCATGTTGATGAACATGGTTATCAAGAGATTTCAGTTCCTCTTCTTGTCCGTGATGAAATTGTTTATGGAGCAGCCCAATTACCAAAATTTTCTGAAGATCTTTTTCGAACGACAGATGGTCGTTGGCTTATTTCTACAGCCGAGGTACCTTTAGTCAATTTAGTCAACGGTGAAATTCTTGATGTAACAGAATTACCTTTGCGTTTTACGTCTCTTACTCCTTGTTTTCGTTCAGAAGCGGGTGCTGCAGGGCGTGATACACGTGGTATGTTACGTCAACATCAATTTAGGAAAGTAGAACTTGTATCGATTACCACAAAGGAGCAATCTTTAGATGAACTAGAACGTATGACAGAATGCGCAGAAAATGTTTTGAAGCGTCTTGGTTTACCTTTTCGTACTGTTGTCCTTTCTACTGGAGATATGGGATTTGCAGCGCGTAAGACTTATGATATTGAAGTATGGCTTCCTGGACAAGAATGTTATCGTGAAATTTCAAGTTGTTCAGTTTGTGGTGATTTTCAAGGTCGTCGCATGAATGCTCGGTATCGTCTAGAAGGTGAAAAAGCATTGCGCTTTGCTCATAGTCTAAATGGCTCTGGTACAGCTATTGGTCGTTGTCTTGTAGCTATTCTTGAAAATTACCAACAAGCTAATGGTTCAATTATTATTCCGGATGTTTTACGACCTTATATGCAAGGGATGAATTATATTACAGCTTAATTGAGTAAAAAGAGATCTGACATATATTTATTTTTGATAAATGATCGCTAATAAATTGTATAAATCGTTTATCGTTTTTTATTGTGCATCAGCGTTTTGAATAGGGTTGTCTTCTTTTCAAAAGAAATCATTGATTCAGAATAGAGAACCGCTTTGTCGTGCGCGATTTATGCGTGCTATTCACTTTCGATAAAATACAGATTTTTATTTTTTAAACTGTTTTTAATGATAGAAAATTTTTTACCAAATTGAAAAATACAAAAACATTCTTTTAAAATCCTTCCTTGAGAATTTTTTCTAAAATATCCCCTCTTTTATAAAGATTGAAAGAAAGATCTCACGTTGTTAACCGGTTATAGCTATCCCTTTTTGGTTAGAAGGCTTTTTTGATTTAATTCCATTATGCAAGTTTTTGGCTTTTGTAACAAGCTTTATAAGTTTTTTTGACTGCTGTTCTGATATATCCATACTTTTAGCAAGCATTTTATGATCACCATTCTTAATCATTGTACGCTCTCTTTTTGAAAGACGATCATTAATTTGATTTAAAAAAGTCGTAAGCTCTTTTTTTAAATAAGTACTATTAATCTTGTGTAAAGCAGTGGCTTGTATACTAGGTGGTAGATTAAGAATATCTTCTACGTCTTTATTAAGCATATATACTGGTCTACTAAAGCGTTTTTGTTTTTCTCTATGATGTTCAAGAACTAGGTCCTTAGAATATTTTATAGTGGTTGCATATTCTCTAATAGCCATACTGAGGTTCAAAGTATGTTTTTCAGCTGTTCTACGTTTTGGACTTTTTATTCCAAATTTTTTAAAACCTGCAAGTTTAGCAAAAGACTTAGGGGAGGTTCTCATTGTATTAGAAAGTAATTTTCCAAACTCTGGATCGCTAATAATCTGTTCCATCTGGTGGTTTAATTGTTCCGAATTTCCGAATACAATTCCTGCAAGACACTTAATTTCTTTTTTTTGTTCTCGAACAGAAGGATTACAGAGAACCTTTTTGATAATTTCCTCTTCAGTTAAAGAAGGTAATCTTTTTCCGTTTAAAAAATATTTAGAATCTTCTTTAACTTGATTCATATAATTACTGTTACGTGTGTTAAAATTTGCATAAACCATATTACTAGATTTAGGAGGGGCTATATTGACATTTTCATAGAAATCTGGCTCGGAATTATAGCCATCCGAATCGGAACTAAAACTGGTATTTTCATAAATGCTTACATTATCAACCTCTTTAGTGTGTGTAATTTCTTCAGTGTGTGTAATTTCTTCATAGAGATCAGAACTTTCATAGTAAATTGGTTCTTCTACTTTATCGATGGCGATATTCTTGTTTAGGTTTCGATTAAGTACTTTCGAGACAATTTGTTTTGCTTTTAACATTTTAAATTTTCCTAATCTATATTTAAAATTCTTGAATAAAGTTTATAAATATACTTTTAATTTTTAATATATTTAACTTAATTTATAAATATCTTATAGCTACAATCCCCTTATATTCATCTAAGGAGATTATAAAAGTTAACTTGTTTGAGATATTTCTATTTTGTAAGGGGTCTTGTCTATCGGAATATTGTAGTACAGATCTTTGACGTCATGAAAGGTATTTATAATATTCTCTGCCTTTTCCTTTGATATCTCCATACTTCCTGCGAGCATCTTACAATTACCAGCCTTAAGCATTATCTTTTCCTCTCTTGAAAAACGACAATTCATCTGATGTAAAAAACTTGCGAGTTCGCTTTTAAGCTTAGAATTATCCTGATTTTGAAGAATCTCGTTCCTTAAGTCTTTTGGAAGATCAAGGATACGTTGTGTTTCAACACTCAGCATTTTTACTGGTTGTACAAGGCGTTTGTTTTTTGCATTATGATGTTTAATAACTCTTTTCATAGAATCTTCCACAGTATCCGCATATTTTTCAATTTCTTGACTGAGTTGAGAAATATGTTTTTCAGCTGCTCTACGTTTTGGACTTTTTATTATTCCAAATATTTTTGAACCTGCAAGCTCACTAATAGCTTCAGGAGAGTTTTGCACTGTATTAGAAAGTACTTTCCCTAAAGTTACATCATCATTGATCTGTTTTAGTTTGGAATCTAATTGGCTCGGATTTGCGAATACAGTTTTTGCTAAATGCATAACTCCTCTTTTTTGCTCTTGAACAGAAATATCAGATGCAGCCTTTTTGATAAGTTGATTCGGAGTTAAAGGATCTAATTCTTTTGGAGCGATGAAAAAATATGCGGGATTTTTTTCTTGAACTTTATTCTCATAATGATTTTTATTGATTTCTATATATTGAACGTTTTCTTCCTTGTGAGGATTTTTATTTTCATTTGACTTAGAATTTATAAGAACTTCTGCATATTGAATGGTTTCATTCTCATGATGAGATTTAATTTTTTGATCCTGTTTCTCCATAATTTTCAACCTTTTTAACAAGATTTATAATTTGTTGTACTTTGTCTTCTGATGTCTCTACGCTATTAACAGTCAATAAAATAATATACACTCCTTTATTTATTTAATTATTTCCAACTATATAAAGCCCTCCACTACGTCTAAACTAAGAAAACATTCTCTTTTAAAATATTTCTTTGAAAGTTTCTTCTAAAACAGTCCTCTTATAAAGATTAAAATGAAAAACTTTACATCTTTATTTGGTTATAGCCAGTCTTTGGCGAGGAGGTTTGATTAATTTAATCTGATTTCGCATCTCCTTGGTTTGCTTAATAATTTCTATAATCTGCTTCGCTTTGTTAGTTGGTACATCAATACTTTTAGCAAATGATCTAAAATCATTACTATTAATCATTTTATGTTCATCTGCTGAGAGACGAGAGTTGACTTGATTTAAAAAAATTGAAAGTTCTCTGTGAAGATTAGGATTCCCCTTTATTTGTAAAACATTTTTACGTGCTTCTGATGACATGTCAAGAAAATGCTTTATTGTTTCTGTAGGTTGCTCTACTATTTGTGCAACGCGGTATTGCTCTTCTCTATGAGCTTGAAGTACTTCTTTTTTAGAAAATTCCAGACAATCCAAAAATTTTCTAACTGCTTCATTGAATTGAACAATATTTCTTTGAGCTTCTTTACGTTTTGGACTTTTTATTCCAAGTATTTTAAAACCTGCAAGCCTAGCATGAGTATCATGTGCAATGTTTATGGAAAGTTGTTGTAAGAAATCTGGATTTTCATGAATTCGTTCTAATTGATTAGTTAACTTCTCCCATTTTTTGAATACAAATTTTGATAAATGCTCAACTTCTTTTTTTTGTTTTTGAACAGAAGGATTATATACAGCTTTTTTTATAAGTTCACTCTGGGTTAAAGAAGCTAGTTTTGAGGAAGGAATAAAAACATGCTCAAAACCTTGTTTTTGAATTTCATTCAACTTGAGATTTATAAAAATTTCTGTTTTTTTTGGTCGCTTCATGTTTTGATTTTTGATATATTTACATTGTCAAATTCCAAACATTTTATATTCGTCTACTGAAGATAAGACACGATTTAAATTCAAAAAATTTTTTTTAAATCGTTAGAGAATGCGATGAATAAAAAAAAGGTTTAATTGGAGTAATTTCTTCTTTCATTTCTTTTACTTTCTTAACAACATCTATAATTTCCTGACTCTTGTTTTTTGATATTCCCAGACTATCAGCGAGCATTCTAGAATTACAATCCTTAAGCATTTTAAGTTCGTCTTCTAGAAGACAAAAATTGATTTGATTTAAAAAAATCGAAAGTTCTTTATGAATTTGAGGTATGTTCTGATCTTTTAAAACTTTCTTCCACTTGTCTTTTGGTAGATCAAGCAGATGCCGCACTTCATCGCTAAGCATTAATACTGACCTTCCGGAATACATTTGTTTTTTTTCATGACTAACAGTGATTTCTTGATGAACAGTTACTATGATATCTACATATTTCTCAAATGCTTCACTGAGTTGAGAAATATGTTTTTCAGCTTCTTTACGTTTTGAACTTTTTATTCCAAGTATTTTAAAACCTGAAAGCTTAGAAAAATATTTAGCATCATTTCTAAGTTTATAGGCAATAGCTCCCACAAAAAGTGGATACTCCTCCACTCGATTTAGCTGATTAGCTAAAGCCTTTCTTTGTCCAAACACAATTTTTGATAGACGCTCAACTTCTTTTTTTTGTTTTTGAACATAAAAATCGTCTAAAATCCCTCTAGCATATGACTCTTCACTTAAAGAAGATATTTTTCGAGGAGAAATAAAAAAAACAAGATTTTCCATATTTTTTTTTAAAACTCATTATCTTTTTTTTGTAAAACTCCGAAGAATTTTCCTAAAAACAGTTTCCTTATAAAGGCAAATGAAAAATTTTACACTTTTAAGCTAAAGCCATTGCTTTTGTACGAGGAGGTTTAGTTAATTTAATCTGATTTTTCATATTTTGAGCTTCTTTAACAGTTTCTATAATCTCCTTCGCTTTATTGTCTGGTATATCAATACTTTTAGCAAGTAAGCTAAAATCATTGTTTTTAATCATTTTATTTTCATTTGCTGAGAGACGAAGACTAACTTTACTTAAAAAATTATGAAGTTCTTTGTAAATAGTAATATTCCCCTCTGTTTTCAAAGCATTTTCACGCTCTTCTTGTGACATACTAAGAAAATGCTTCACTTTTTCTGTAGGGTTTTCTACTGCTTGCCCAGTTCGGTATTGCTCTTCTCTATGAGCTTGAAGAACTTCTTCTCTAGCAGATTTCAAACAATCCGCAAACTTTCTAACTGCTTCACTGAGTGGAATAACATTTTTTTCAGCTTCCTTACGTTTTGGACTTTTTAGTCCAAGCTTTTTAAAACCTGCAAGTTTACTAACAGATTTAGGATCATGTGCAATGCTTACGGAAAGCTGTTGTGCAAGATTTGGATTTTCACAAATCCGTTCTAGTTGATTAGTTAACTTTTCCCGGTTTCCAAACACAAGTCTTGTCAAACGCTCAACTTCTCTTCTTTGTTCTCGAACAGAAGGACTCGTTACAGTATTTTCCATAATTTGATAGTCTGTTAAATTAGGCAACTCTCTTCCTGGGATAAAAACTTGATTAATGTCATCGAGAGCCTTAAATGTAATTTTATCACCTATTTTAGCATTCCGAAGTTTGTCCCTTGGAATAACATGTCTATTGCATACAACCAAAGAATCAGCTGTTCTAATCACAATAGTATCCAGTTTACGGTTTTCAAAAACACCTGTGTAGCTTTTTCCTGGAATTGGTGTTGTAACAATTCGTTCTGCGAGACTTTTTTCTTCATCGTTGGACTTAATTTCATTTATGGCGGCTTTTAAATCTTGAACCTTTTCTGGATTAGAAGCATCTTCAAATAGATGTTTCATAGGTCCTAAATTGTCATTCGCCGCATTGACAACTGCATCTTGCATACGTTTTTGTGTTACAACCGAAAAATCTATCTTACGATTCTCACTTTGAGAGAGTTTTTCCACAAACAATCGTTGCGTAATTTCATTACCATCTAAAAAAGCATGCGCATGACTAAGTAATGCGTAAATAGTTGATATATCTTCGGAAAATTTTTTCTGTTTCTCTTGTTCTTTTGATATATCTTCATTCCTTTTAGCAAGCTTTTCATTAAGTTCAGTTAGGCAGAGTTTTACTCCCTCATCAGAGGCAAAAGGAAGAACTTGTTCGTTCGTTGACACGTTAGCAGTTGTACCATCTGACATTTTAACTGCGGTATCACGAGTTTCTCCAGCCCAGTCAAATATTTTTCCAAATAATTGCTTATGAAGCTGTTTTAGATAAGAGTGATCAATTTTTTTTGGTGTTGGTTCTTGGTGCACATTAACAAATTCTTTTGCTACCATATGTGCACATTTCATCTTAAAGACTTGACTGTTTTGTATATTAAGTTTATTTTTTAATACATTGCTATTTTCACTATAGGTATAATTATTGCTTTGTTCTAATAACGATTGCTTTGCTTGTTTTAAGGCATTATGATCTCTTATCGACATGATTATTCCTTCACAAATTATGTTACATTAAGTACTAAATTTTTTCAGTAAATAATTCCTCATTCACGCTTTTTGTTAAGGTTTCGAGCATTTTATTAATGAAATTTTACCTTCCAATCACATAT
Source organism: Bartonella sp. JB63 (assembly GCF_002022665.1). Lineage (NCBI taxonomy): Bacteria > Pseudomonadati > Pseudomonadota > Alphaproteobacteria > Hyphomicrobiales > Bartonellaceae > Bartonella > Bartonella sp. JB63. The sequence goes on along the minus strand of NZ_CP019788.1, from coordinate 981,289 downwards.
ATAACAACATCTGCACTAAATAACTTAACAATGCTTTTATAATTATTGCGATATGATAGAAACAAAACCAACAGTTTAAGTTATTTTCATGCAACCTTCCTTGATTTTTAAAATCAGCTTTTAACTTTTATAAAGTAAAAAACACATTTTCACTTTACCACGCTATGGTTTAGTAATTAAGATTTAAATAGCATTTCGTTCTTTAAATACTTAAAAATAAAATATTGTCAAGTAGTAAATTTACCTCATTTTAAGTTTAATATCCTTTTTTATTCAATATTATTTACTGCTATTCAATAGTTTTTTTACCATACATACATACATACATACATACATACATACATACATACATACATATAATCATCTCTCCCTTTAATTTCTTAAATACGATAAGTATAATACAGAAATCTATTTATGTTATGTGAGTAATATAGTATAAGTATTCATTGGATTCGCAGTATGTGACATTATTTGATAGAAGATGAAATTATGAAAATTTTCTGATAATAAAACTCTTAAAAAGAGTTTTTAAAAGCGTATATTAAAGCTCTAGTATATAAAAAGCTCAGTAAATTCTGCTATTTTAGTGGTTGTTTATAATATTTAACTATTTCAGTTTTTTATCGCTTTACTCAATAAGCTTTCAGTCTATTAGAATTCTTTTTCTTTATTTCTCATAAACTTAGAGGGAGGGTAATCAATAATGCTTTAAAACAACAAAGGTGATTCTAAAAAACTATTTTAAGGTCTCTTAAATACTAAGACCAACCTTATAACCAGCGTGCTCAATTTGAGTGCAATGAAGGAATTTATTCGAAAGTTTTGTTAAATTATTATCTTAATCTTCTCAAAAGGTTGGAGTGCTGATATATTCAGATTTATTATGATTAGGACGTTTATAATATAAGTTTTGTATAAAAAATCCAAATATTTCTTTTATGTATAAAAAAGAGAAATTTTAGGATACACAAATTTTATATTTTCATAAAGGTTTGTTTCTCTATAAATCATATTTTTGGTGGTTGATAATCTAGTACTTAAATTAAGGTAGGAGCATTCAAAAATACATTGTTATTTAATTTTGTGGACAGTTTCAAACTACTGAAGCTTTAGTAGTTTTTTCTAATGTTATGATTAAGAGCATATTATAATTGGAAGCTATTTTGCACTTCATTAAATATCCATACATATCGTGATATCTACGTCGTTTTTTATTATCTTTCTATTTATATTGGTAGTTTATTCTTAATAAATTAAGAGGAAATTGGAATATCCGCTAAAGTGTGGATTCTGAGAGGGAATTAAAAAAACAAAAGCAAGCAACCCATTGGTTTTATTTGTAGGGTGAATTGATGGTATTTATATGCAAAGTTTGACTGTTTATGAGAGAACAACACATATATATTAATATATTAATGGGATAGCTATCGCATTGGAGTTCAAATGATATCATGGAGCAGAAAGGCATTTTACGATTTCGTGAAGAGTTAGCAGGACTTGTACTAAAAATGCGCAGTAAAGGCATTGATGATATAAACTTTTTTGCGGCATTAGAAAGAGTTCCACGTCAGAAGTTTGTTTCTGCTCCTTGGCTTAACAGTGCCTATGATAATAAGGTTATTCCGATTGAATGTGGTGAATATATTGAGCGTCTAGAGGAGCAGCTTTTGATTCTTTCCGCATTATCGTTGAAAAAAAAACATCGTGTTTTAGAAATTGGTACAGGTTCTGGTTTTTGCACTGCCCTTATGGCTTGTCTTAGTGATCGTGTGACGACGGTTGATCGTTATAAAACACTTGTTGATTTAGCACGACAAAGATTTGAGAACTTAGGGATTGAAAATATTATTATACGGCAGATCGATGGAAGTCGAGGTGTTACCGGTTTGGGATCATTTGATCGTATTCTCATTTGGCCATCACGTTCTAATGAACCAAAAGAATGTTTAGAATTACTAGCAGGAAATGGGCTTCTAATTCAAGCTATTGGACCAGATGAAGGGATACAAAAAGTGATGCGTTATACAAAAATTGGTAGCCAATTTGAAAGCTCAGAAATGTTTCAAGTACGTTATCAACCCTTAATTGAAAATATTGCAGAAATTTTGTAATTGTGAATTTAAGATATTGCTAAATGTTTTAGTTGTTCTACCTAATGACGAATACATTTTGATTTTATCATAAGGATATTTATGGATATTTTTTTAAATTTTAACTCTTAGGTAAGATTAGGAAGCTTTAATAGAGTGATTTAAATATTAGCTAGTGAGCAAAACTATGCATTTAAAGGTTTTGAATAGCATTTTAAAGTTTAATTTTCTGAGAGTGACTCTTTCAGTAGTAACAGCAATAACTAATGGTTGTAGTTCTAATACACAACGTTTTTCTAGTGATTCTTATAATAATACCACGTCTGTTCAGTCAACTACATTCATGACTATGACTGACAATCCACGAATGTTATCACAAAATGTTGAAATACAAAGCAGCGAATTGCCACCTGTAGAATCAAGTGGTGTTTCAGGGATTAATTATAATTCCCCATATAATGATTCTTCAAGACAAGAGGAAGTGTTTTATTCTGATAAGAACAAGCAGTTTTTTTCTGATGGGCGGGTTATGGGAACACCGCCTCAAAATCTTGGAATTCTTCCTCGTTCACAGGTAAATACTTTGCCTGTTTTTAAGCGGAACTCTTATATTGTGCAAAATGGAGATACATTATTAAGTATTGCACAACAACTGGGCGTTAGTGTTGATGCGCTAAGATTAGTTAATGGTATAAACGCTAATTCTATTTATATTGGTCAGTCGTTGATTATCCCAGATCGAAGTACAAAAATGGCTTCAAATCTTCAAGATAGTACTTTAGATGTATCAAAAAAGGTATCTTCATATCAGTCTAAGAATTTATCTTCTGTTGAACAGAAAAAAATTCCTACATCTGTATATAAAGAACCCATAAAAACTGCTCCTGCGGTAAAAAACAATACGTTAGAAATTGAGAAAAATTCTCCTACACAGGTAAAAACACATAAGTCCATAAATGATTCATCAGATCAAATTACTGATTCAAATAATATTGTAATTCCACAATCAACAGGTATTTCTAAAATGAGGTGGCCAGTGCGAGGGCGTTTGTTGAGTCACTTTGGTCAAAAGAAAGGAACTACAATTAATCGGGGAATAGATATTACAGTGCCAGAAGGATCATCAGTAAAAGCTGCAGAAAATGGTGTTGTTATTTATGCAAGTGATGGGTTGAAAGAGCTTGGTAACGTTGTCATGATTCGGCACGAAAACAATATTATTACTATTTATGGGCATAATAGTAAGCTTATTGTTAATAGAGGACAAAAGGTTCGACGGGGTGATGAAATTGCAAAATCGGGTTTTTCAGGAGATGCTAAAACACCGCGTGTTTATTTTGAGGTACGTAAGAATTCTCTACCCGTCGATCCTGCTGAATATTTAGAAAACTAAGCTGGTTTTCGAAGTAATACAAGGTCATTTGAATCCTTTTGCTTTGGATATAAAATAATGTTTTCTGAGTTATTATATGACGAGCTTGAATATTAATTAATTAGATCACGTTACTTTATGATGTTGTATAAATCAAGTAACTAGCTGCAATATCATTTCATTTGTCAAGTATTATAGGTTTGCCGAGAGTAATCATTCATCTAATGGTGAGATGAGCGGGTCATTTATTATTTCTTGATTGTTAAGAGAGTAGGCTATTTTGATCTAATTACTCTTAAATTTTGTGTATAGAAAAAGCCAAAAAGCACAAAAAGATACTACGGATTTGTAATTTTGTGGAGACATAGTTGTCAATGGAAATGATAGTTGTATATTGATATAGTCGTTCTTTTAAAAGTCCCAGAGTGTCTGAAAATGGATTCTGAAATTAAAGTTATGTAGTATAGCTTTCATAGAGATTTTAACGAGTGTTTTAAATGAATAGTGAATGCCACTTGATAATGTTCTATTCAAGCGTTAAAATTGGCAAAAAATATAAATCCACTTTATGAGATCTTGAAATCTTTCATAAATAATTTTTTTCTTATCAATTTTTAGTGTGAACAGCTATTGCATCAAAAATTCTACAGTGAACCACAATAGGAGCAACTGATTGAACACAGGATTCATAAGTTTACCTCCACAGCTTAATATTCCGACTACGAAAAAAGCTGTGAACCATGATTCTAAAAATATCACAATAGAAGAGATGATACAAGAAATGATAAGGGCATGAGTAATAAATGCTGGTTTGAAGAGAAAGCAATTGTAAAAAATCGAAGAAGTGGCCCATATTCCAACACTACACATGACGAAAGCTAAAGGGGTACTTATTGTTATTGTTTTTGAAAGTAACACTAATTTCATAATAGACAACATCCCTTTTATTAATAATCAATTAACAAACCACTATTATAGATGATTCATGTAGATTGTATCAATATGTAGTATTTTGCTATTGACAGTATTTCAAAAATCGTGTCTAAAACTCCACATTGCTATTTGCATTATGAAGTTTTGAATTTACAGTCCTTGAAAGTTTTTGCTTTCGGGGGTTTTTTTTGGGGGGAGGGGATATAAAAGGATCTTGTTATCTAAGATAATAAAAAATATAAATTCCCTTTTTTTTTAATAGAGCGCATATTATGTTCCCTGATGTTTGGTGAGAACGTTTAAGGAGAATACAAATTAAAAGTACACGTTTTTTGAAGAAAGCTATTTAAAAACAACCGAGGAAGTCAGTAAAAGTATATAAAAAATGGGATGATTTCTGTATTTAGAATAACAAATTCTAAAATATTCTTCTTTTTAAATTTAGAGAAAATTTTATATTTACATGATATACAGAAAAACGAAATAAAATTTTTTTAATATTTGTTCGTTGCTTTCTTGTTCTTAAAGTTTTATTTCCTTTGAAATAAGTTGCAACTGTATGATGTAGTTTTACAGTATCTAGATGAGTTTTCTTCTTCTGAGTCAAAAACTTATTTTAGTAAAGTGAGAGATACTTGAAGTTTAATCTATAGGAGATAAAAATGTTGGTTACTAACGCTTATGCTCAGGCTATAAGTGGTACTTCGAATGGAGCATCATTTATTACCTTTATCCCTTTCATTTTAATTTTTGCAATTATGTATTTTTTGATCATTCGTCCACAGCGTGCACAAATGAAAAAGAGGCAGGAAATGCTTAATGCTGTGCGTCGTGGAGATACAGTTGTAACGGGTGGAGGTATTCTCGGTAAAGTTACAAAAGTATATGATGAGAGTGGCGAGTTAGAAGTTGAAATTGGAGAAGGTATACGTATTCGTGTTATTCGTTCAACATTGGCTGATGTTCGCGTTAAGGGTGAACCACTATCGGAAGAAAGATCAAAACTTGGCACTAAAATAAAAGAATCCAAAATTTCTAAAGATAAAGTTGGAATAAAGAAAAATGTGTCTACTAATAAAATAAAAAAAGTTATACAAAAGAAAAATAAACCAAAAACGTAGTTGTGATTTATATGATCTTTTGAAACATTATTTTTACGGATACATAATGGCTTTTTGTATAAGGGCCATTATATTTTATGAGTGGCTTGCTAATTGATAAATTCAATTGCATTGCTTTTTTAAATAGATTATTTTAAAATAAACTAATTTAATTGATGAAATATTACAGCAGTTTATAATTTTTATTACTTAATGTGCTTGCTGTATATCACCGAGTTTTTTCTCAAAAAATTGAGATGATTTCCCCTGTTTATAATATACGTGCTCGTTGCATTTTATTGCAAACTTTTTAGCATTATTTGCAATATTTCTTAGAATATTGCTCTCTTTGTTTATTTTGGTGGTATTGATATTAAAGATTTTATGTATCTTTGGTAAAATGTTATAGTTTCACGATTATGCGTTAGTTTTTATTATTAGTTTATATGTTGATTTAGGAGAGAAAAATGCAATTGGGTTTTCAAAAATAAAGGATGCTTATTATGTCATATGCAATTCAAATTCGTAAAGCGCATTTTCCAGGACGTGCACCTATTGATGCTTATGGGAATGGCGGATTTCGTTTCGCAGATATGTCTCATAAAGGTTCTATTATTTGTTTACCGTCAGGTATTTATGGTATCAACATGGCAGGGCCTATTCCTACACAGGATAATATTTCTCGTGTTTTGGAAGAAGCAAATAAGATTGAGATTTTATTGATAGGTACTGGACTCGAATTGTTAAGCTTACCCGAAAAGCTAAGGTTTCTTTTATGGGAAAAGCATATTTCAACAGATACAATGAGTACGGGAGCTGCAGTACGTACGTTTAATGTTCTATTGGCTGAAGATCGTGCGGTTGCTGCGTTATTATTTGCAATAGAATGACAAATTTTCTTCCTTATTGTCTTGATATTTTACGTAATACAGATCGTGATCGATAATATCAGTTTTATTTGTACCCAAACAAAAACGTAGAGCATTAGCTGCTCTTTACCCTTTTAATGCAGAGGTTGCTCGTATTCGTGAAAGTGTACGTAATCCACTTATTGGTAAGATACGATTATGTTGGGGCCATGATTCTATTGCTAATGATGAAAGACAAATAATAAAATGCGTGATTATAAGTGTTATTTTTTATTTAAATTAGTTTTTTTTGTTTTTTGGTCAATATTTACTGCATTCTATGTTTTTAGTTCAGCTCTATAAAGTTATTGAGAGACTCTTTCTTTAAGATCGACCTTAAAGAATATTTCTGTTAAGAGATATTAAGTGTTTTTAATTGGTAAAGGTTAATACAGAGATACGGTATGTAATAAAGATACTTTATTTATAATAATAATTTGAAATGTATTTATTGATGTAATATAGTTCATAATGTGTTAATATGATATTAAATATTTTTAGCTTTATTGAGTTGTTACATGTTAAATATTAAATATGCTGCAAATCTTCTCTTCTCTTCTCTTCTCTTCTCTTCTCTTCTCTCTTCTTTTCTTCTAGCTAATACTGGTCATCCAGAAATTAGAAAATGTTCTAGTAGCGTACAATTGGACGATCGTACTTTTACTGTAAAAGAGTGTCTAGACAAAGCAGATCCCATTATAAACTACTTTATAAAAGAAAAACGATATTATGTGACACGGCAAAACAAAGATAAACAAAAAAATCAGAAGCAAAGACAAGAACAAGAAAGAGAAATCACACTAAGTGAAGGGGAAATTGCACTATATGTGTTGAATAGTGCTATCCTTGATTTGGAGCGTATTAAGATTTCGGGTCCAGTACGAGAAGGTACTCGTATACCTAAGCATATATATGGTGTGCGGGTAGAACAAGAGGGTGCGGTTATTTCAGGTAAAGGAACCTTGAAGGATTTAACAGTAGGTCTTAATGCTGAATCCAATAGTTTAATATACCTGGGATCAGGATCAATTGAGGATAGTGAGGTTGCTGTTTATTCTCGTGGTGATTGGGCTTATATTAGTTTAGATGGGGTCAGCATTAAAGTCGGTCATAAGGGGGTAGGTCTTTTAAATAAGGACAATGCTTCTATTATGATGGGGAGAGAGGAAGGCAAGGGAGATATTACTTTTACGTCAGGTAATGCAGTTTATATAGATACAGGAGAGATTATTTTAGACAATATTGCTATTAGTAATGTTAAAGGAAGTGACGATATTAACCATCAGCATGCTGTATTTTCTTCTACTGTTCAAACTGCTTTTCATATACGTCCAGGTAGTGTTTTAACGATGGAGAAAGGAGATGTTACTCTAGAATATGCACATGGTCTGGTGTTTGATGTTGAAGAGCCGAAAGAAACTGTAAAATCAAGTGAAGAAGCTTTAAAACCAATTGAGGTTGATATTGATGGTACAAATATTCAAGTAAATAGTGACCAATTTTATGGCATGTATTTACATCATCTAGATAAAGATAAGAAGAGCGAACCTTCTAAAAGTATAGTTGTTTCTTTGAAGAAAGCAAATTTTACTGTTCCCAAAAGTACGGTTATTTATAGTGATAAGTCTGATAATAATCATGATCTCAGCCTTAAATTATCGGAGAATACAACTGTTTCTGGTGATCTTTTGTTGCAAGCTAATAGTGGTGTTTTAAAGATTGAGGCTGACCACTCTAAACTAGAAGGTGGTGCTTTAATTACCAATAGAGCTATAGTGGATTTGCATTTGAACAATGGTTCGACATGGACTTTAACAAGAAGGGCACAGCAACAGCAGCGTTTAAATGGTTTGAGTGCTATAGATTCATCTATTTCTACTATGCTTCTTTCAGATAGTAGTGTTATTTTTAAAAAGCCGATATCGAATGTTTATCAAACGCTTCGTATTGGTAAAGGGAGTGGTACTGTTTATACAGCAAAGGGTAATGCACAACTTTATATTAATACTTATCTAAATCAAGGGGGTGAAATTGCTAATCAAAAGACGGATCGAGTTTTAATCGATGGAGATGTATCTGGTACGACTACAGTTCATGTTTTAGCTGTTTCAGGAAGTGGCGGAGATGAAATGGATCGAGTTGGAAATAACAAAGGTATTTCTATTATACAGGTTTCTGGAACAGCTGAGCAAGATTCTTTTAAGTTGTCGAATAATTATATGACCTTAGATAATTTACCTTATCAATATCGTCTTTATGCTTATGGTCCAGGTTCTGATTTAGGTCCTGCGGATCCAAGACAAAGATTGGTTGGAACTAATGGGGAAGAAGGAAATAGAGGTAATAAATCTAATAAAGGTTTTTGGGATTATCGTCTTCAAGTTGAATATATTGATCCTCTTGAACCTCAACGTTCGGAGAAACCAGATTTACCTAAAAAAAGGGTGCTGGCAGTTGTACCACAGCTTCCAAGTTATTTGGTTTTGCCTCATGCTTTATTCCATACAGATTTTGTAGATATGAATAATCAATACGAGCTATTAGAAGCTAGGCGAAATGGGATCAATGAAACTGGTAGCAGTGAAGAGGCAAACTTTTTTATACATGGTTATGGCGGTCATCATCGCTATGCTTCAAATTTGACTGTTTTTGAATATGGTTATAATGCTGATCTTGACTATAATGCTATGATGGCAGGTGTTGTAAAGACATTAGAGAGTAAGCATAGTGCTTTGTCTTTAGGAGCTATAGGAACTTATAGTAGGCTCTCTCTTCAGCCTTATGCTGTTGAACAAAGTCAAAAGAGTGTATTTGATAAATGGTCAGGAAAGTTTTATGCTCACTTACAGCGTGATACAGGCTTTTATATGAATGGGCTTATTTCTTTTAGTTCCTTTAAAGGTATTGTTTCGACTTTGGCTCGAGGGAAAACAGCGACTTTAAAGGGTGATCTTCTGAGTTCTTCTTTAATGGGAGGGCAAGCTATAGTAACGAATTATGATGGGTTTGTTATTGAGCCACAGATACAAGTTATTTATCAGTCTGTCATGTTTGATAAGGCTCGTGATATTGATCGGTTTGATATAGATTTAGGAAATCATAACCAATGGATTGCACGTGTTGGTAGTCGTTTCATTAAAGTTATGACAGGGTCTGAAGAGGAGCGTATAGTTTCTTTTTATAGCAAATTTCATTTTGCGCATAGTTATGAAAATAAACAGATAGTACATTTTAAAAATGCTTTTCAGTTAGGGGCATTTGGTTCTACAGTGGAGGCAGGGCTAGGCATTCATGCCCAATTACTTTCTGAAATAGTGTTTCATGGCGATTTATTATATAAACATAAACTCACTAAAGCAGGTTTCTCTGGCACAAGTATTTCTGGGGGTATACGCTATCAGTTTTAAAGTATAAAAAACGCTTTATTGTTATGTTTTTAAGTGGTCATATTTATGATGCCGCATTCACCATTTTCACTGCCAAATGCAAGGTAATTACCTGTTTTATTCCAACTGAGTGCTGAAATGGCACTATTACTGCAGGATTTAATAAATATTTCTTTTCCACCACTAAAATGTACACATGAAATCATTCCATCGTTAAAGCCTATAGCTACAATTTCTTTGCTTGGATGGCATGAAACTATACTAACAAGTGCATTTGTTCGTACTCCAAGCTCTAATGGTGCTTTACCTATTGGGCCATCTTTCGTATAAAAAGGCCAAACAATTGCAGCTGATGCACCTGATGTTGCTAGCCACTTTCCTTTTGTGCTCCAAGACCAGCTTTTAACTTTGCTTGGATAGCCACTCATACGTAAATGTTGTTTGTCTGCAAGGCGCCAACCATGTAAGGCATTCTCTTGCATTGTAGAAATTACATAATGGTTATCTGGTGAAAAAATGACATCACAGTGTGCTCCTTTCCATTCTAGGATAGTTGGTTTTGTTTGTGTCAATAACCAATGAAGAGTAACACCATTATAGTGTGCAACCGCAAGCCGTAATCCCTTTGGGGCGAAGGCCAAACTTTCTACACTGTATTCGTGCAAAAATTCTTGTAAACCTTTACCAATATCAGCTGACATTAGACGCGAAGAAGCAAAAGCAAACACGTTATGTGGGCCAAAAGAAACACTGTTGATCCATTTACCTTCTTGTACACCCAATATCTCGACGCGGCCATCTATTGTTGTTTTACATACTTTACCATCTTCTCCACCCGTTATAATAGCTGTATTATCAGGAGAAAAGTGGCTTGAAATTATTCCTTTATGCACTTCAATGATTTGCGGGTTTTGTTTGAAAAGAACAATCAAACCCTCTACTGAAATAAAAGCTGGTCTATCGTTAATAAAACCACAAGATAAACAATAACTTTGCAGATTATAAGGGATAATACTTGGCATTTTGACTCGCTTATATGCAATTTTCAAAATCAGTTTTTAATTTTTCAGCATCGAGAAAACGACCAATAAAGACAAGTCGGCTTTCACGCTTTTCATTTTGACGCCATGGACGTTGATGTTGTCCTTCAAGAAGCATATGTATACCTTGGATAACATAACGATCATCATCATCGTGAAATGCGATAATACCTTTTAAACGTAAGATATTAGGACCTTGTTCTTGGGTAACTTGTTGTAGCCATGAGAAAAATTTTTCTTGTTGAAGAGCACCTGTTTTTAAACTTACAGAGGTTATCGTAACATCATGCATAAGAGATTCATGGTTGTGTCCATGATAATGTTCGTGATTGCATTCGGGACCACACACATGATCTGGGTTTTCATGATCAAGAAAATGAGGGTCATTTTCTAAAGCTCGTTGTAAGTCAAATGAACCACGATTAAGAATTTTATTAAGAGGAATATTAGCATGTTCTGTTGCGTAAATAATGGCATTAGGATTAATGGCGTAAATAAGAGATTCGATGTGTGCTCGTTCTTCTACACTAACAAGATCGATTTTATTTAGCAAAATGATATCAGCAAAAGCAATTTGATCTTCCGCTTCACGGCTTTCTTTAAGTTGAAGCGGTAGATGTTTTGCATCAATTAATGTAATGACACTGTCAAGAACTGTTTTTTCACGTACAGTATCATCCATAAAAAAAGTTTGTGCGACTGGAGTAGGATCAGCAATTCCTGTAGTTTCTATGATGATAGCATCAAATCGATTAGAGCGTTGCGTTAAACTTTCTAAAATGCGAATAAGGTCGCCACGTACTGTACAACAAACACAACCATTATTCATTTCATAAATTTCTTCTTCTGATTCAACAATCAGATCATTGTCAATACCAATTTCACCAAATTCATTGACAATAATTGCATAACGCTTGTTATGGTTTTCATTTAAAATTCGATTGAGAAGAGTAGTCTTTCCTGATCCAAGATATCCTGTAAGGACTGTAACAGGAATTTTGGAAGGTGTATTGTGTATTTTTTCCATAGTTATGTCTTTCATTGTAATGCATCTATTTTAAATTTTTTGATATCATCAAGTAAGGCGCGAAGCTCGCAAAGAATATGGGAAAAAATTGCTTTACCTGCTTGTGCTGTTGCTTGGTTTGCATTTCCTGCAGCCCCTTTTTCATTAAGATCATGCATCATCCATCCAAAAGCATGAGGTCCATAGGCTCTTAAATATCGATAATTTTGAATCATCTCAGCTTGCTTATTATGAAAATTTTCTGCTTTCTCCATATGTACTTTTTCTGGTGCTAAATAGAGCATTAGGGAAGTTTCAATAAATCCTCCATGGATATCAAGATGTTTCTGAGATGGTTCCATTAAGTCTTCTGGTAAATCGAAACGATTCCAACTTGTAGCTACTGCAAGCATTGAAAAACGTCTTCTTAATTCCGTAATGACGATGTTTATTAAAGGTGAATTGCCTCCATGAGCATTGAGGATAAGAAAACGTTTGATGCCTTTATGATAACAATTTTCACCAATGTTGATCCAACGTTCTATGGCTTTAGAAAAAGTCAGGGTTTGTGTACCAATAACATTCATATGTTCTACCGAATAGCCAACTTTTTCAACGGGTAAGAGTGTGATTTGAAATTGCTCTTTTGTTGCTAAGGTAAGTGCTTTTGCAAAAGATTCAGCAATAATCCAATCGGTTTCAAAGGGAAGATGATTACCATGATACTCATGTGCCCCCAAAGGTAAAAGGGCAAGGGGAGGAATGTCCGATACCATAAATTTATTGCCAAAAAAAGAAGTGAATAAATGTGATGTAAGTAATTATCTTCAACTGTAATCTATATACAGAAGAAACGCAAATATAGAGTATTTTTTTAATCAAAATATGTATGAACTAAAATCAAAACTTTATTGAAAGTGATGTTTTAGATTATTTGGATGATCTCATTACTTTTAAAGCATTAATTCTCAAGATATTAAATAATCTGGATATAATTATGTTTCTCAAATTAATACATATTTATATTTTAGTATATATTTGAAAGACAAAAATTTCCTTTGAATATTATAAAGATTGATTAGTTTTTATTAAGTTCAAAAAATGAATTTAGAATTATAGTTTTACTGTATTATTCTACGCATAGTGAATTATATATTCTGCATATTATGAAGAAAGTTAATTATAATTTCATTTATTAACAAATCATAGTAAGCTTAAAAATTATAATAAATATAAATAATAAAATTTTTCCTATTCTAATATCAGAGATTGTAAATCTTCAAAAGAGAAATATTGAAATTAATGCTCATGGTATGAAAATAAATATTGTAAAGCTAGATTCACTTAATATCGACAGATAATAATGGGAAAATGGTAATAAATACTGTTCAAAATTCTTCTGATAACATTGAGATTAAAGCTTCAACTATAAAAGCGGATGATGATAAATCTTAATAGTGAATGCAATTTTCACATTTTTTAGTAATCTGGCTATTTATGACTTTTTATAAATTATCTTTTCAATCTTAGTATATTGAAAAAATACCTTGTAATAAATGATCGAGAATAAATATAAGTGCCATTCTGCAACATGTTTTTAATATGGATGAATTTTTTATCCTTATTATATGTTTAAGAAAAATATGATAACTTAAAGCGGGGATAAAAAAGCGATATTAGAAGGTGAATCTTTGAACCCTTTTTTAACGGGAACAGATTTTGACGATTTATGATAGTTTTTTTAAAACGCAGTTACAGGTTATTTATCAGCTTTTCATGTTTGATAAGGCTCGTGATAATGATCAGTTTTATATTGAACTAGGATATGATCTCTGGAAACGCGTATTGGTTACCCTTTGACAAAAGCTTTTATAATGATTCGAGAGATGTTGTGCTGTTTCCTTTTATAGCAAATTTCATTGTGCGCGTAGTTACAGAATAAAATAGGTTGTGCATTTTAAATGCTTTCTAGTTAGGGGCTTTTGTTTCAACAATGGAAATTTTAGATATTTGGTCTAATTATCTATCAATATATTGCTTCATAGTGAGCTGATATATCAACATAAATTCACCAGACCAGGATTCTCTGTAGGAGTTTTTAAAGTGGAGTGCGTTATCAATTCTAATTTACCTATCTGATAAATCTTTTTTGAGATCTTGCTTGTTGTAGATTTGTTTCTATCTTTACATAAAACACAAAATGTATTAAACTATATAGAATTTACTTAGCTTTGTATTTCTAATTTTGAGTGGGTGCCTTTCACATTTAAATGCAGGGGAGAAAGTTTGAAATGAATTATGATCAAAGTGTTTAATAATTATTGGTATATCTTTGCAACAGCTATTTTTTGTTCGGTGCAGAGTAGTGTGAAATCAGAACCCAATCAATCATCTCAGTGTAATGAAAATGCTGAAGGTGGTTATACGTCAATTTATAAATGTAGTGCTGCTGGGAAAAAAACAATTCAAAATAAGACTTTTCAGACAATAATAGCAGATGGGAAAGATGTAGATATTAATGGGACAAATATAACGCTGGGTAGTTTAGATAGAATGTCTGAAAAAACTGAACGTAAATTATATGGTGTGGATGTATCGAAAGGGGGAAAAGTCGTTCTAACCCAGTCCGTTTTGAAGAATTTACATATAGCTCTTCATGTTAGTGATGGAATAATTGGGATGTATAATGGTGCGATTGAAGATAGTGATATGGCTGTTCAGGCATTGGGGAAGCCAACGAATGTTATTTTAGTCAATCCACAGATTAAGACGAAAGATGGAAAAGCGAGTTTTTTGAGTATGAATGGTGCAAGTGTTGAGGTAAAAAACGGTGGGATGCTTGATTTTACAAACAGTGATGCAGTTTATACAGCTTTGATGGGGAGTGTTAATTTCGATGGTACTACTATTATTAGAAAAGGTGGGAAAGAAAAACAAACAAATTATGCTGTTTTTCATATAGATCAAGGGGGCTCTATTGATTTTAAAAATGGCAATATTAACGTTACTGGTGTTCATGGTCTATTATTGGAAAATACGGTTGCTACTTCTAATTCGATTCGATTGAGTCAGAATTTACAAAAAGACATTAAAGTAACAAAGGCCAACATCGAAAGATCGAATATCGAGGTAAAAGGAGATAAATCCTACGGTATATATTTTAAAGGAGAGAATCTAGTAGCAAGAGTCAAAGCGGATGAAAAAGCGGATGAAGAAGATTTAGATATGACAGCGATTGAACCTGGAATACGACTTGTTAGTTTAAGAAATACGAATCTGACGGTTTTAGAGAGTCCAGCCATTTATAGCACTGATTCAGAAGGAAGTAACGTTGCCTTATCACAAAGTTCTATTAGCACTGGTCATTTATTGTTAGTGGCTGAAAAGAAATCTTCGGTGCTTGTTTTAGCTGATAATTCTTCACTCACAGGGGGTATTTATGTTGATGACAGCTCTACTGCTGAACTTTATTTAAGTGGTAATTCTGTGTGGTTTTTGACACAAACCAAACAAAATTATAAAGAGTTGGATTTGAACAATTTATTTATTTCAGTAGTCAGTCTTGATAGTAGTTCCATTAATTTTAAAAGATTAAAGTCTAGTGAAACCTATGATTATAGAACACTTCGCATTGGGAAAGGGACAGGTGATGTTTATATTGCGAGGAATAATGCCCAGATTCATTTAAACACAAGTTTGAGTCCTGATGGTTCGCTTGATAGTCAGAAAACTGATAGAGTTTTGATCCATGGTAATGTTTCTGGTAAAACTACAGTTGATGTAAGAGGTATTTCAGAAAATCGAAGAGGCAATACAAACAATACAAATAAGAATAATTTTGGAAATACTCAGGGTATTTCCCTTATTCAGGTTTCTGGAATAGCACAACAGGATTCCTTTAAACTGAAAGGCGGTTATATTACAGTAAATGCTTCTCCCTACCGATATAAGCTTTCTGCTTATGGTCCAAGTTCTAATTTAGGGTCGGCGGATCCAGGACAAAAATTGGTTGGAAATAATGAGAAAGAAGAAAATGAATCTAATAATGATTTTTGGGATTATCGTCTCCAGAGTGAATATATCGCTCTACCTCCAGTAGAACCTGTTCCTCCAGATTCAGATGTTCCTTCACCATCTGAACCTCAGCATCCAAAGAAACCAGATACATCTGAAAAAGTGCCGGTTCCTCCAGATCCAGATATTCCTTCACCATCTGAACCTCAACATCCAAAGAAACCAGATACATCTGAAAAAAAAGTGCCAGCAATCGTGCCGCAACTTCCAAGTTATTTGCTTTTGCCTCATGCTTTATTTCATGCAGATTTAGTAGATATGAGTAATCAACACGAATTTTTGGAAATCATGCAAAATACTATAAACGAGCCTGAGAAAAATATAAAACCAAGCTTTTTTATACATGGTTATGGTGGTAATCACCGTTATGCTTCGAATTTGACCGTTTTTGAATATGGTTATGGAGCTGATCTTGATTATAATGCTATAACGGCAGGTGTTATATTAAGCACGTTAGAGCGTAAGCATAGTGCTTTGTCTTTAGGAACTATAGGAACTTATGGTAGGCTCTCTCTTCAGCCTCGTGCTGTTAAACAAAGTCAAAAGAGTATATTTAATAAATGGTCAGGAAAGTTTTATGCTCATTTGCAGTATGATACAGGATTTTATGCGAATGGATTTATATCTTATGGTTCTTTTAAAGGTGCTGTTTCTACTTTAGTTCGAGGAAAAACAGCGACATTAAAAGGTGCACTTTTAAGTGCTTCTTTAATGGGAGGTCGAGCTATTATAACGAATTATGATGGGTTTATTATTGAACCGCAACTTCAGGTTATTTATCAGTCTGTTATATTTGATAAAGCTCATGATATCGATCAATTCGATATTGATTTAAGGAAACATGATCAATGGATTGCGCGTGTTGGTGGTCGTGTCACCAAAGCTTTGGCAAGGGGTGAAGAGCCATGTATTGTTTCTTTTTATAGTAAACTTCATCTTGTACATAATTATAAAAGAAAACAGATAGTATATTTTAAAGATGCTTTTCAGTTAGGAGCATTTGGTTCTACAGTAGAAGCAGGTCTAGGCGTTCATGCCCAATTACTTCCTAATATAGTGCTTCATGGTGATCTGTTATATAAACATAAACTAACTAGAGCTGGTTTTTCTGGAACCAGTATTTCAGCTGGATTGCGCTATCAGTTTTAAAACATAAAAATTAGCTTGTTTTTGTTTTGAACAACTGTTTATAAATTCCGTTAAGTTTTTTAATGGAACTTATAAAGATTAAATTTATAGTTTTCAGAAATAAAGGCTTTTATCTTTATTTATAATTTCTATAGACATATCAGGCTGCTAAGACACAGAGTAACGTATTTAGAAATTGGCTTATGCATTTCGATTTAGAAATAAATTTTTAATATAGATTGCTTTCTGAGTTGTTTGCTGTAGTCTGCCATTACAGCGAGTTAGATTGGTCTCAAGGTAATTAGAATTAAAACTACTGATATCGTACTAAACAACAGTTGTAATAATTGTTTTAAATTTGGCATTGTTTATTGAATATTTTAACTTATTCTTTTTAGATTATTTTAAAAGCCAATACAAAGACTGAATATGAGATCAGAACTGTATTATGTTATGATAATAATTTGAAGTGTATTTATTTGTATAAGCTGAGCTATATTAAGTTGTTGGATATTAAATGTATCATAAATTCTTTTCTTGTTTCAGTTAATGCTATAGAAGCGAGCATTTTATCTATATTTAATATATTATAATATAAAATTTTTTAAAGACGATATCTCAATATCATTTGTAAATGATATACGATATTTATTGATGGAATAAGTCTAAAATACACAATATATGTATTGAATAAAGTTACGATTATTAGTGCAGATGATGTAATTATTATGGATATTCTATTTAAGTCAATGCAGATGTATCATTAGTCTATAAAGTTGTGAAGGTAAAATAGATAAAGGTGATTTTGAAAAGAGCAGGTTTGCAGAAATTGGCAATAGGTTTTTATGCTGAGATGGGTGTCATAGATAAAAACATAGAG
This sequence comes from Bartonella sp. JB63, assembly GCF_002022665.1. NCBI lineage: Bacteria > Pseudomonadati > Pseudomonadota > Alphaproteobacteria > Hyphomicrobiales > Bartonellaceae > Bartonella > Bartonella sp. JB63. The sequence goes on along the minus strand of NZ_CP019788.1, from coordinate 963,372 downwards.
ATCAATTGAAAGTAAAAAAATTGATATTTATTTTTATGATGATAAACTTTTATTAATTTAACCAACACAGAAATTATGGTATTTCATAGAGGAATAGGTTTTATAAAATGTTGAAATGTACCTATTACAATGATAAAATGATAACCGGAGATATTGATTTTACAACAGATTATGCAGTTAATGCCGAAGAAAGAAAGTTATTTTAGACAAAATTACTATTGTGGGGATAAATGTAATAATACTATTTAGTAGCAGATGCTTCATCTATGATTTCTGTGAGCAGTTATAGGGAAGCATGGTATGGACAGCTCTTAAAATAATACAATATTTTATCTTTTTTCATGTTTAGTTATAAAATTTATATCAGAAACTATACAAAAGGCGGAGCTCTTTTGGGAATAAATAATTGGGGTCAGCTTTCTCAATTTAGGAAGGTAACATTTGCTTTTCTAGTTTATTATATGCACAGCTTATCGGTAAGTTTTTTACTTTTAAAGAAATGAATACGCTTATTATTTCTGGCATTAGTTTATTTGTTTTTTCATTTTCTCATGCAATTAATTTAATGATGTATTCGCGGAATTCATCTATGTATCCACATGTATTGATGCGAATAGGTCAATTTTTTCCTTCGCAAGTATTATTGTGCTTATTGGATTGGCATTCTTTGAGTTCAAGAGAAGTCACATGACAAACATTTTGAAACTTAGCAATATTATCTTTTCATGGATACAGGTTTTAAAATCTATAAATTTGAATTAGCTCTTGGTCGTATTCACTTTTATAGGCGAAAATGGAGCAGAAAAATCAACTTTGATGCGCTTGATTAGTGAAATTTATCAGCCTGATTTCTTCAATAATAGTCGCGGCCAAATGTTGTTAAAGGGGAAAGAATTTAAACTTTCTAGCCCCAAAGAAGCCATTGAAATGGGGGTAGCGATTATTCACTAGCAATTAAATTCTTTTATCTGCTTTGTTAATTACAGACAATTTGTTTTTAGAACGTCAAAAAGTTAATCATTTTAGCTTCATATGTAAAAAACAATAAAATCCCGCTATACAAATCGTATTAGATCGACTCAAACAAAATAATTTCACCTTTAACACAAATAGGAAAATTAAATATTGAAGCACAGCAGATGGTTGAGATTGCTCGAGCTCTTTTGTTTGATGCTGATATTATTATCATGGATAAGCCAACAGCTCTTCTTTCTCAGGTAGAAACTGAATCACTTTTTTCAGTTATTCGTGCTTTAGCAGCTGAAGAAAAAGCTATTGTTTATATTTCTCATCGTTTGAATGAGATTTTTGAATTTTGTCACGATATATCAGTATTGCGTGATGGAAAAATGCTGTTTACAGGCAAAGCTTCTATGCTTGATGAAAAAACTTTGATTCGTCACATGGTGAGATGTGATATCCAAGATCAATATTCTCATATTGAAGTAAAAAAAGGGGAATCTCTTTTAGCGGTTAAAGATCTTATTGCTGATGCAGAGGTGTTCAACCTTTTGTTGCTACCTTAGCTGTTATGTCAATTTTGCGTGGTATTACTTTGAATTTATAGTAATGTTCAGCTAATTATTGGTTTTGGTGAGAACGCTAAATGTTTTTATTGGGGTAGGTTATATTGGATTTTTTCCTTTTCCAATTTTAGTGGTCGGATTTATCTTTATTGTAAGCGCTATTATTTTGATTTTTACTCGCTTATGGCGCTATGTTTACGCTTTGAGTGGCAGAGAAACAGTTACAAATTTCAGGTATAGATGTTCATAGTGTTAAGGTTATCATTTATGCGTTTTGTGGTTTGACTGCTGCTGTGGCGGTTTTAATTGAAACATCGCGTCTAGGCAGTGCATAACCAACGGCAGGAATAGGGTATGAACTTGATGCTATTGAAGCAGTTGTAATGGGTGTAGTCATCTTTCGTGTGGCTTGGAATGCTTTTAGGAACTTTGATTGGTGCATTAATTATTGGTGTTCTGAATAACGTTCTTAATATTCTGGAAGTTTCATCTTACTATCAGCAAGTTGTAAAAGGTACTGTTATTCTTTTAACTGTTTTGATTGACCGTGATTTTAAATTTGCACAATAGAGATTATAGTTTATAAGGAGAATACCTATATGAAAGCAATATGATATATATTAACAGTTTTTGTGATAGCTATTATTTTATCTATTTTGATTATTAGTAGCTAGGCAGCTGAAAAAATCGGTTTTGTTATTTCCACTTTAAAATAATTCATTTTTTGTAGCACTTAAAGATGGCGTGCAAAATAGAGCAAAAGAATTAGTTTATGATCTTATTGTTTGGATAGCCAGAATAGAATCCTGTTCGTGAGTTAGCAAATACTGTGAAGATATTGTAAGGCGAATATTAAAGTTTTAATGATTAATTCCACCGATTCTGATTCTGCGTGGAGTTTAATTTTAGTTGCTAATAGCGCTAAAATTCCTGTTATTACTCTTGATCGTTCTGTTAATGAAGCTAAAGTTACGGCACATATAGTAATATTGAAGGTGTAAAATTGCTGTTAAGGTTTTGTTTAACTCTTTAGGTAGAAAATGAAAGATTATTGAATTAGAAGGGGTTTCTGGAACATTTGCTTCACGTGAGTGAGGACAAGGTTTTAATGAAGCAGCAGCTTCTTTGGGATTGAAGATAATTGCAAAGCAGCCAGCAAATTTTGATCGTATACAAGAAATTAATGTGACTGAAAATTTGTTACAATTGTATAAAGATGTTGATGCTGTTTTTGCATAAAATGATGAGATGGCTTTTAAAGTAGCGCGTGCTGTATAGGCAAGTGGACGTAATATTATAGTTGTTTGTTTTGATGGTACAGGTAAGGGATAGCCGCTGTCAAAAGTGGTGCACTTTATGCAACGATTTCGCGGCAATTAAACGAAATCGGGAAATTAAGTGTGGAAACAATAGATAAACTCATCAAAGATGAAGCAATAGAAAACCATATTTCTATTCCGTTGAAATTAATGATAAAGAATCAGGAAAAGAATAATAGATGAAATTGTATGTTTATTTATAATTAATTTAGGGAGCTTTAATGTAAAGAAAATTGTATATGTCTACACCTTCTATTATTGTTTTTGATAGTATTAATATTGATATGATATGTCAAGTTTCTGATTTTCCCTTAAGAACTTTATCATTTGATTCATATTATGACACCTAATGAAACAGAAACCGAAAAATTAACAGGTATTTATCCAATAGATATAAAAGCAGCTTGTTTAGCAGTAAAGGTACTTTTAAAGCGTGGATTAGAAATCGCTGTTATAAAAATAGGAAATAAAGGAGTTTGTTTTTTACAAAGAATGAAGGGTTTCATCTTTCCTTTTAGGTGGAAACAATTGCTGCTATTGTAACTGGTGATAACTTTAATGGCGGTTTAGTTGCTGGTCTAACAAAAGATATGTCTTTTGCAGAAAGTAATCACTTAGCTGCTGCATGTGGTGTTTTGGCAACTACAAAAAAAAAGAGCATCTGATTCCGCTCCATCGCGGGAAGAAGTTAATGCTCTTCTTGAAAGCCAGAGTATGGTACGAATTCAATATATGAAAATATAAAATGAAAACTCTTTTGTTTTGTGCTAACAAACATTAAGACTGAAGTTCTTTGATAGAAGTATTACGTGTAATTTTTTTGATTTGTTCAATTCCCATTAGAGTATCTTGTTTTGTTGAATAACCTTGACTAGAAAAAGCAATTTTTTTCTGATCTTTTGAGATTAAACGCCAATACCACTGATTGCGAACACCCTGAAATATCTCAAAATACATATTTTCTGTCCCATAAATAATCTTCGTCAAAGAAATTCTAACATATTTGATATCAGAAGACACATTATCATGGTAGAAAATCAATATGTTTTTTTTAAAACTTTTTTGATTTTCAACAAAATTTTTGAAAATAAATCGTAATTGTATGATTTTTATATCATTATCAGTAAATGCAAATAATATTTAATCATTTTACTACGATAGTAAAAGGTCATAAAATAAACTAATTTTACCAGATAATAAAAATAAACTTATTTTTATTATCTGGTAGTGAAGTGACTCTATCGTACTTTTACAATATAAAAACTATTGATTAGAAATTCTTTCTTTATGGGCTATACTTCGAATAAGTAGATCAACAAATAAGCTAAGAGCATAAGAATTAGCGAGCTTTGCTTTCATATGAACAAGAGAAGCAGCTGCTTTGGAATTTAGCCCATTAGGAACACCTTGTGATAATAAATATTGCTGTAATTTCTCATAAGAGCTTTCAATTTTATCTTGATTTGGTTCGTCACTGTGTGCGCTATTTGTAAGAATATCTTCAAGTCCTTCAATTTTTTTAATGAAGTAGTCCCAATCAAATTCTCCTTTAGTGTATTCAGTGTCGAACATTTTACCTTGCCCAGTTAAGAGCCAATTAATATTGACGCCATACAACGTACGATATGTTTGTAATACGTTGAGATTAGGCTCTCTTTCTCCACGCTCATAAAAAGCAATGGAGTTTTTTGTCATGTTAAACTGCTTGGCTAACGTTTCACGCGGCGGATCACCTAAAGCGATGCGTATATGACGTAGACGTTTTCCAAATATAGTTTTTGCTTCTGTTTCAGGACGCGCCATGAATTATCTCCCTCAAATAAATCATCATGGTGTGAGCTTTTGTCCATAAAGGCACACAATGTATCAATATATCATTACTTTATAATAATATTTGTAGTCAATATTTATAATTTTAGTTCTCTTATTTTTTTTGAATTTTTTAGTGAAAATTTAAATTTTTATTGGTATTCCACAATTTATTATATTTTTTGTCTAGAAAAAAATACATTTATCAAATTTTCTCTTGTTTTTTCTTAGAGAGATTCCGTATAATTTTTACCATATACATTTTATTTTTTCTATTAATAGATGTAATACTTCGATTTATAAATTATAGGTTGAAGAGATGGATTTTGAGAAATAATCATGGCCCCATTAGGTTATTTTAGATGGGCTTTTTTCTTCACAATTATTGGTATCTTTTTAGGTAGCCTTATTGGTTGGCTCGAAACAGGAACGATTGTTGGTTGTCTTAAATATTTTTTTATTTGCTGTGTTTTGGGAATTTTAGAAATTTCTTTGTCTTTTGATAATTCTATTATTAATGTGCGTTTTCTTGGAGAAATGAATCAGTTATGGCGTCGTCGTTTTTTGACATGGGGCATTTTGATTGCAGTTTTTGGTATGCGAATTATTTTTCCATTGTTGGTAGTTGCTGTTGCTGCTTGGATTAATCCAATTGCTGCATTCAAATTGGCAATATGGGATCCCCATCAATATGCTGCAATTTTAACAGATGCTCATAACACTATTGCAGCTTTTGGTGGAACTTTCCTTATAATGGTTGGTTTAAAATATTTTTTTGATTCTGAAAAAAAAATACACTGGCTCGTTTTTATAGAAAAGCCAGCCCAAAAACTCGGTTCATTTGTGAAAATTGATATTATAGTTGTTTTGATGCTCATGTTATTTTTTTCAAGACAGATTGTGGCAGAAAATAAGTTAATTGTTTTATTAGCAATGTTATTTGGGCTTTTGACATTTTTGATTGTCGAAGCAATTTGTTCACTTTTGGATTCTCAAAAAAATACTTTGATTGGAGTCTCTAAAGGAGGAGTAGGTTCATTTCTTTATTTAGAAATTCTAGATTCTAGTTTTTCGTTTGATGGTGTTGTAGGTGCTTTTGCATTTTCTCATAATCTTTTTATCATTGCTATTGGTCTTGGTATTGGTGCATTTTACGTGCGAGCCATGACGATTATGTTGTTTGAAACAGGAACCTTATTGCATTATCGCTATCTAGAGCATGGTGCTTTTTATGCAATTTTGGTTTTGGCTGTAACTATGTATATGCAAATTGTTATGCCGATCCCTGAGGCATTAACAGGGCTAATTGGTGTATGTATTATTGGGATGGCGTTTTATTCCTCTATTCGTTTTAGATCTAATCACTCAGATGAACATATTACATTTCAATAATAATGAGAATATGAGGACTTTTTGATTGCTATTATAGTAGTTAGGAAGGAGGTTTAGGAGACCATCAATAATTCTACACCGGCTTCATTCATAGCTTTGAGCATTGTATTAAGTGATCCGTTTAAATCAATACCAGCACAAGCGTTCAACAAAACATTGACTTTAAAACCGCATTTTACAGCATGGAGTGCAGAAAATCCAACACAGAAGTCAGTTGCCAAGCCACACATGACTAATGTTGTAAAATTATGTTCTTTGAGATAACCATGTAAACCTGTTGGTGTTTTCTGGTCACTTTCAAAGAAGGCGGAATAACTATCAATTTCCTTATTATATCCTTTTCGAAGGATAAGTTGTGCTTTTTCAACTTTGAGAGATGTATGAAATTCTGCTCCTTTTGTTCCTTGTACACAATGATTAGGCCAAAGTATTTGAAGACCATAGTTAAGTTTAACAGTGTCATAAGGAGCTTTCTCAAGATGAAAAGAGGCAAAGCTACAGTGGCTTTTTGGATGCCAATCTTGGGTTAAAATAACATGATCAAAATGGGATATAAGGTTATTGACAGTAGGGAGAATAGCATCACTTTCTGGTATTGCAAGCGCTCCGCCTGGTAAAAAATCATTTTGAATATCCATGACAATTAAGGCTTGTTTTTTCATAAGTTTATTCCAGTAAGTTTGTGGATGGTTTGCTTTTTTGTTTTTTTTAAAGATTATGTTTCATCTTGAAGTCTTGAAAGAATCTCATGAATGTCAGTACTCATTTTATCATTATCAAGCCAAAAGAGAGGAATAGATAAATCTTTACGATAATTTTGATAATTTTGCGTCAATTTTAACCATTTGCTAATGGGAAGAGAATAGTAGTCAGTCACCGCTATATGTTTGCGCAGAGCCTTGGTAATCATAGGGCTTTGGACATCAGATCCCATAAGACGACGTTCGTTTTTTAAACATAGTTTGTACCACATAAAAAGAGAAGGTGAATACCATTTTGGTTTATGACACAAGAGTAACGAAAAGAGATGAGGATTTTCTACGGCATACTGTATAGCCCATAGTATAAGGAAAGAAGGAGCATAAAGGATAGATTTATTTTGTGGTTCTATATTGCATTGATAGGCTGGTTTGATACGGTAAAAATGCAATTTCAGATTTGGTATAGAAAAAAGAAATGATTTTTGATAGCATGTCTCAGGTATAGTTAAAAGTATTTGCTTTTTTCTCTTCAAAGGAATGTTTTTTTGCATTTATAGTCGCAGTAGGGGTTGTGAGATCAGGAAAAATATATCAATTATAGAGCAAAGAGTTGTTAAGGCAATAATTAAATGCTACCCTTTGGCAAAAATTAGGAAAAGTGAAATAGTATTTTCATAATATATCGACGATCTTAAAGAGAAATTTATGGCACGTCAATTTATCTATCATATGGCTGGGCTTAATAAGGCTTATGGCAATAAGAAAATTTTAGAAAATATCCATCTGTCTTTTTATCCAGATGCGAAAATCGGTATTTTAGGTCCAAATGGTGCTGGTAAATCAACTATTTTACGTATTATGGCTGGATTAGATAAAGAATATACTGGAGAAGCATGGCTTGCTGACGGAGCACGTTGTGACTATCTTCCGCAAGAACCTGTTCTTAATACAAGTAAAGATGTACGTGGAAATGTGATGGAAGGGCTTGCCGATAAGCAAGCAATTGTAGATCGTTATAATGAATTAATGATGAATTATAGTAATGAGACAGCTGATGAAGCTGCTCGACTTCAGGATGTTATCGATAGTCAGAATCTTTGGGATTTAGAAAGCCAAGTAGAAATGGCTATGGCTGCTCTTGGTTGTCCATCAGGGGATAAAGATGTGACAAAACTCTCAGGAGGTGAAAAGCGACGTGTTGCACTTTGTAAATTGCTTTTATCGAAACCCGATTTATTGCTTTTGGATGAACCGACAAATCATTTGGACGCTGAGACAACGGCTTGGCTTGAAAGGCATTTACGTGAATATCCAGGAGCAGTGCTTTTAATTACCCATGATCGTTACTTTCTTGACAATGTAACAGGTTGGATTTTAGAATTAGATCGCGGTAAAGGAATACCTTATCAGGGCAATTATTCTGCTTATTTGGATGCTAAAGCTAAACGTATAGCACAAGAAAGTCGTGAGGAAGTTGCTCGTCAGCGTACATTATCACGCGAAAAAGAGTGGATAACTTCTAGTCCGAAGGCGCGTCAAGCAAAGTCGAAAGCCCGCATTAAGGCTTATGATGCATTGGTTCAGGCATCGCATGAGCGTCGTCCAGGGGATGCACAAATTATTATTCCTATTGGTGAAAGATTAGGACAGGTTGTTATTGAAGTTGATAATCTGTCAAAAGCATATGGTGATCGTGTATTGATTGATTCTCTTTCTTTTAAGTTGCCTGCAGGTGGTATTATTGGAGTTATTGGTCCTAATGGTATGGGAAAATCTACCTTGTTTAAAATGCTGACTGGGCAAGAAAAGCCAGATTCAGGAAAGATACGTATTGGAGAAACAGTTCAGGTGAGTTATGTTGACCAGAGTCGTGATACATTGGCAGATAATAAAACTGTTTGGGAAGAAATTTCCGGTGGGAATGACATCATTAAGTTAGGCAAATATGAAGTGAATAGTCGTGCTTATTGCAGTGCTTTTAATTTTAAAGGTACAGATCAACAGCAGAAAGTGGTACAGTTATCAGGAGGACAGCGCAATCGCGTGCATTTAGCTAAGATTTTGAAAGCAGGAGGAAATGTTCTTTTTCTTGATGAGCCAACAAATGATCTTGATACAGAAACATTGGGTGCGTTAGAAGATGCGTTAGAGAACTTTGCTGGTTGTGCAGTTATTATATCGCACGATCGTATGTTTCTTGATCGATTGGCAACACATATTTTGGCCTTTGAGGGGAATGGTCATGTGGAATGGTTTGAAGGTAATTTTTCTGAATACGAAGTAGATAAGGTTAGTCGTCTTGGACCAGACTCTATTAATTTTAGGCGTGTCAATTATAAACCTCTTATACGTTAAGACTATTTGTTTTGAAGTGATACTAAGTAGATACTGATGTCATCTATATTTTCTTCACGTTTCAAAAGGCGATTTGAACCCCATTCGATAAGTTTTTTGTTAATTGCATCAAAGACAAAAAAGAGTGCCGAATCCCGATCATAATCTTCACAAAGTAAATTGTCGTATTCTGTATGCTGATGGCGTATATGAGCAATTGTTGCTAACCAAACTGCAATGGAAGGAGGAAGGTATTTCATCGAGGTTCGTGCAGCAGCGGTGGAAATATATTGGCTATCAAGATATGGAACTTGTGGGATAAGAGCTATTAATTCTTTAGAAATTATCCGTTTTCTTCGTATTGTCATAAGTTTAGTTTTTACACTGCTTTGTTATTTTCATTTTATAGATAACATAAAAATGGTACTTTATAATTGACCATTGAATGGTTAGCGTTTTTATTACAACATTTTATTTTAGGGTTATAGTATCAGTAACTTAGAGCTTAGAAAGATAGAGTATATAATTCAAGTGTATTTTCACGGAAATGAGGATAATTTTTGTAGCGTGTTCATCGTTAAGTGTATGTGATATTTCCTATTATATAGCAATTTCATATCTAGGTATTTGCCATTTTATAATTCTATAGGAGGAAAGTATGTGTGTATTGATCGGTAGTTCATTGAAACCTATTACTGGTTTGAAAGCTGTTGGGAACAATTATAAATTGTGATAATATTTTGATGAGATTTTAATAAAAATTAAGATTGTTATAAGGAATCTGATAACAGCTAATTAAAATAGATTTGCTCTAAATTGGATCATTTTTGAATGTTTTTTGCCTTATTTTTTTCATTTTTATAAGAATTGTAGTTTTTTTTGCATTTTTTTATAAACGATCACAAGAATTTCTTGTTGTTTAAAATATTTTATTTAATATAAAAGCACTGTGTTATTCACCTTAATAGGTGATGCAAGCAGACAGTCAGGGAACCTATTCCCCCCCCCCGCGTGGATCCCTTAGATTGTCTGACCCGGCTGAAGTGTTTCTTCAGTCGGGTTTTTTTTAAATATATGTGTTCTATAATTTTGTTTTTCATTAGAACATTTGAGAGCTGTCGTGAGCATAATAAGGCCATCACATTGATTAAGCGCAACAAGCTATAGATCCATATCAAAGTATCTCTACAAGGTTAGTTTTGATTTCACGAAAGAATAGAAGAGGCTTAAATGCTATATAAGAATTCAATATTTTTCAGTGGATGGCTTGTTTTTCTTATAGATCATCGTACTCAGGGCATACAAAAAGGAAAAATAAATAAATTTATCTGATGTGAGTAATATGAAATCTTGAGAGAAGATATGATACCTTAGAAGGTAATCGGAGCAAAAAAGGTTATTGAATGAACTTCATCTCTAGAAGGAAAGGAAACATAGAATATGGGTTTTGAGTATTTAGTACATGTCCTATTTTGATTGTACTTCTTAATATAAAAATTAAAATCTTGAGTACACTTCTTCACTATTATTTTGAAGATGAGTGAAAAATGCGACGGGACAGTAAAACCATTTACAAACATATAATTGTCTTAAAATTATAAAAAATGATTAATAAGAGTTTACAATAGAAAGACGTGGAATTTATTCTGATATAGCTCTGATCACGATTGCTGCAAATTTTTGCGCTTGCTCATTATTTTGACCGCTTGCAAGAGCAGAAGCAATTGCATCTTTGTGTGCTTGATAAACAATTTTTTGTTTTTGTCGGTCATTCATTTTAGAAACGCTCATTGTAACTTTCGGGAGAGATATTGCTTCTTTTGACTGCATGTCTTTTGTTGTATTAATCTGTTGAGAAACAATCATCCTATTAAATAAAAAGTAATAGGTTAATAAACTAGTTATAAAGATAAGTAAAAAAACTACGATAACATTATGCCAACAGAATTTTATCATTTTTAATCCTAAAAATTACAACATATAAAAATATTAAATTGCATCTAAATCACAATAATTTTTTAAATTATAATTTAATATCTTCTGTTTTAGAAATAATATATAAAAGTCATATATTGTTTTTTTGAAAATGAAATTCAATCACATTTTTGTGTAAATGTATATTTAAAGTATTGATTATAATGAGTAATTTCTGAGCATTAGGTTTTTAACATGCTTTAGTTATTGAATATAACAGATAGTCGTTTTCAAACTATTATGTGATGACAGTTAAAAAGGTATTAAATGCAAGTATTTAAGCTTACATTGATACGATAGAATTATTAATTTAATATTAATAGAATTTTGATAATATTGTATTGAAAGTGATAAAATTTTTTCTACTTAAAATTTCTCATCGTAATATATGAATGATAAATGCATTATATTTTTCACTATATTATAAATTTTTATTAGTTTTTTTCTGTATAAAATAAAAAAATATAATCAAAATTTTGAAGAGTTATTCTCTGATATTATAAATATCTTGAAATTATCTTAATATTTTCATTTTTATGACGTTTTTTGGCTTTTTTTATTCAATAAAATACATTTTCAAGATCATTATGGTTAGGATTACAAATGTATTAGTGAAGAGAGAAAGAATGCAGTTCTTGAAAATCTTTTTAAGTACAGCATTTGCTGTATTTTTTATGTTAAATATCAATATAGCTTTTGCAGGAATGAATATTGTAGATTCAAGTAAGAGTTCAGTATTTACTTCTTCTAAGCTATCTGTGCGTCCTTATGAGGGTCTCATTCAAAAAATTGCGATTAAACATAAAGTTCCTATTAATTTGGCACATGCTGTTATCAATGTTGAGAGTAGTTATAATGCACGCACAAAAGGTTCTTCTGGTGAAATAGGATTAATGCAAATTAAACCTTCTACTGCGCGATGGCTGGGTTTTAATGGTCCTGTAAAAGATCTTTATGAACCTGCAATCAATCTTGAATATGGTATGCGTTATTTGGCTCGGGCACATGAATTAAGTAGGGGAGATACATGCCGTACAGTTCTTAAATATAATGCAGGTCATTCTGCAAAAAAAATGAATTCTGTTTCTGCAAGATATTGCTCAAAAGTTAAAACGTATTTAGCTTCATTGAGAAGGTAATGTGTTTTGTAACCGATTAACTTATCTTGATAAGACTTATAAAATATCTTTTGGTTACTATTTTCACTTTTTGAAAAATATTGTATAGATAATGAAGTCAGTCGGCTGGGCAACCGCGCGTGTCCAATGCTAAAAAGTGATAGGTGAGGAAAGTCCGGGCTCCATGGAAAAACGATGCCGGGTAACGCCCGGCGGGGGTGACCCTAGGGAAAGTGCCACAGAAAGCAAACCGCCTATTTTTATAGGTAAGGGTGAAAGGGTGGGGTAAGAGCCCACCGCGCACTCAGTAATGAGTGTGGCAAGGTAAACCCCATCGGGAGCAAGACCGAATAGAAATGATGTGCAAGGTTTGACTTGCAGCCAGTTTCCAGGCGAGTCATTTGGGTGGGTTGCATGAGGCGGATGGTAACATCCGTCCTAGATGAATGGTTGCCATGTAAAGAGTAAACTTTACTAACAGAACCCGGCTTATAGGCCGACTGATATTTTCTATATAATAAAGAATTTCATATACATTATTTATAGAAATGCATATTTTTTGGAGTTTTTACGTTTAAAAATAAAGCGTTTTTTAAAAATTATAACATTTCTTTAAGTATTAATGAGACAATGTGTTTAGTGATTCAGCTTTAATTTGATTGACTACTTCGTAGTAAGGACAAGAATTAAAGTTTTAGTTATGATAATGTCATATGCCATTGATGGCTATTGATTTGAAAAACATAAGTCAAGATGGGTTATTTGATAAGGCAGGATAGTGGAGTTGAACGCCATATTCCAGTATTGTTGCAGTCGGTATTAGCTGGAATTGCACCATTAGCTGGAGCGAGAGTAATTGATGGCACCTTTGGTGCTGGTGGTTATTCGCGTGCTCTATTGAATGCAGGTGCAGAAGTTATTGCGCTTGATCATGATCCTCATGCAATTCGTGAGGGACAAGCACTTGTTGATCAATTTTTTCCACGTCTTCATTTAGTTCAAGCAAAGTTTTCACAGTTGGATCGCGTGGTGAAAGAGCAGGTAGACGCAGTTATTCTTGATATAGGTGTTTCTTCTATGCAGCTTGATGAAGCCAAACGTGGTTTTTCTTTTCAAAAAGATGGTCCATTAGATATGCGAATGGCACAGACCGGTTTTACAGCAGCTGATGTTGTTAATTATTTAAAGGTAGATGATTTGGCGCAACTGTTTAAGACGTTAGGGGAAGAGCGTTACGCAGGTCGAATTGCACGGATGATTGATAAACGTCGTTGTGTACGTCCTTTTTTACGTACAATTGATCTTGCTCATGCTATCGAAACTTTAATAGGGCGCAAACCAGGTGATCATATTCATCCTGCAACGCGTGTATTTCAAGCACTGCGCATTTATGTTAATAATGAGCTTGGCGAACTTGCATGTGGTTTATTCGCTGCTGAGCGCGTTTTAAAAGCAGAAGGCCGTTTGGCAGTTGTTAGCTTTCATTCGCTTGAAGATCGCATGGTAAAAAAATTTTTATCTGCTCGCTCGGGTCATAGAAAGAGATCACGTTATCTTCCTGAAATAAAATCAGTTCCAGCGACCTTTGTTCCTTTGTTTAAAGGTGTAAAAACTGCGACACAAGAAGAATTACAGCAAAATCCTCGTGCACGTTCTGCGAGGTTACGTATTGGTATACGGACTCAAGAAGCTGCTGTTGCAGCGGATATGAAATTATTTCGCTTGGCAGAAATTGCTCGTTTTGAAGGCAGTAAGAAATGATAATTTTTCGCACATTAGATGTGATTTTAGTAGTCGTTATGATCTGTATGGCAGGTCTTACTTATAAGATTAAATATGATGTCCAAAAACAAATTGGTGAATTGCATCGTATTGAGCGAGAAATTGCAGCCGAAAAAAATATGGTTAATTTGCTCCATACTGAATGGGCTTTAATGATTGAGCCTTCACGAATGAAAAAACTTGCAGAACGTTACCAAAAAGAACTGAACTTGGAGCTAATACAACCACGTCAAGTTGTAAAATTAAAAGATATTCCAATGCGTTTGAAGGATAAAATTGAAGAATTGATTAAGCAGAATACTTTTGAAGATGATAAAGCTTTTTTAGTTGAGAATCGTAGTGCTCATAGAAATAGTTTTGTTCAAAAAGGTGGACGGTGATGCAATTATCATTTCCGTTTTCACGAAAGAAAAATTATTTAAGTAGTCAATTGAATCCTCTAATTCCTTCTATGTGCCAACCATATTTTAACCGTTCACGCTTGGTTTTTTCTTTATTGTGTTTTATTTTTCTTTACGGACTTATAGGAGGGTGTCTTATTTCCTATGGGCTTAAAGGTGGCCAAATTGAAGAAGCAAAAGGACCGATAATGGTACAATTAGCTTCTCGACCTGATATTATTGATCGCAATGGCCGTTTATTAGCAAAAGATATTACAACCTATTCTCTTTTTGCTGAACCACGTCGCATTATTGATGTGGATGAAACGGTCGAATTGATCTCGACAGTTTTGCCAAAACTCAATTGGCAGGAAGTTTATAAACGTTTAAAAAAAATACAGGTTTTTCTTGGATTCAACGTGGGTTAACTCCAACGCAAAAGGCACAAATTATGGAACTCGGCATTCCAGGTATTGGTTTTCGTACCGAAATACGTCGTTTTTATCCAAGTGGATCTATAGCTCCACATATTCTTGGCATGGTTAATGTTGATAATCAAGGCCTAGCTGGCATGGAAAAATATATTGATGATAATGGTTTGAGTATTCTTCGTGCGACTGGTCTTGCAAGTGAGGAATCATTGAAGCCAGTGCAACTTTCGATTGATGTACGTGTTCAGGCAATCGTACATGCTGAACTGATGGAAGCCATGAAACGTTATAAAGCAATTGCTGCAGGAGCTGTTATTCTAAATATTCATACCAGTGAAATTTTAGCTATGGCCTCTGTGCCTGATTTTTCTCCTGCGAATCCTGTTGATGCTCTTAAAAGTGATCGCTTTAATCGGATGACAGCTGGAACTTTTGAAATGGGGTCAATTATCAAAAGTTTTACTACTGCAATGGCACTTGATTCAGGTCTTTTGCATTTAAATAGTATTATTGACGCTTCTCAACCAATTCAGGCAAGTCGCAATCATTTTATTCGTGATTTTCATGGGAAAAATCGCCCTTTAACATTATGGGAAGTTTTTATTTATTCTTCTAATATTGGTTCTGCCAAAGAGGCTTTAGCAATAGGAGTAGATGGACATCGCAATTTTTTAAAACGCCTTGGTTTACTTGATCGTATGTTAACAGAATTACCTGAAGTTGCCCAACCAATTTATCCTCGTTATTGGAAGGATATCAATTCCATGACGATTTCTTTTGGACATGGTATTGCAACAACGCCATTGCAAACGGCGGTAGCTGCTGCCGCTTTAATGAATGGTGGTTTGTTGATTGACCCTACGTTTTTAAAACGCTCTAAAGAAGAGGCTTTGAAACATGCCAAACAGGTTCTCCATCCTCAAACAAGTCAGGATATGCGTTATCTTTATAAATTGAATAGCGATATTGGTTCGGGTCGTAATGCGAAGGTGGTGGGTTATCGTATTGGTGGTAAGACAGGAACATCTGAAAAAGTTGAAAAGGGGAAATATTCTAAGGAAAAAAACTTTAATAGTTTTTTGGCTGCTTTTCCTATAGATAATCCGTCTTATATTGTCTTAACAATCATTGATGAACCTAAACCTGAAGATAAAAAACATTCAGCAACAGCAGCGATGAATGCAGCACCAATGCTTGCAAACATTATTCGTCGTTCGGCTATTTTTCTTGGAGTAGAACCGGATTTTAGGAAAGAATATGAACCAATTATAAGAACAAAAAGCGATTTTTGACTATCGAAAACGGTAGTAGAAAATTAATATAAAGGTAAATAATTATGTTGCTTGGAGAATTATTTATAGAGTGTATTAAAGATAATTATCTTGCATCAATTGAAATTACAGGGATAAGCGCCGATTCTCGTCAAATATTGCCAGGTTATGTTTTTGTGGCGCTTAAGGGAAATCAAAAGGATGGCAGAGAGTATGTAAATGATGCTGTAAAGCGTGGTGCACGGGTAATCGTTACAGATCATGATTTTGTTTTTGAGAATTCACTTGTTCCCGTTGTCCGTGTTTTGGATGTGCGCCATAGTTTAGCTATAGCTGCCGCCCGTTTTTATGATTCTCAACCTGAAACAATAGTGGCTGTTACAGGTACAAGCGGTAAGACATCGGTTGTATCTTTTGTTCGGCAAATTTGGAAATATGTTGGTTTTTGCGCTGCTAGTATAGGAACAGTGGGTGTTGTTTCCCCTAAACGTCAAGATCTTGGTTCTCTAACCACACCTGATCCAGTGATATTGCAGCGTTTATTATGTGAATTTGCCAATGAAGGTGTTACACATGCAGCTCTTGAAGCTTCTTCACATGGACTTGATCAATGTCGGATTGATGGAGTGCGTTTAGCTGCGGCTGCTTTTACTAATTTAGGGCGTGATCATATGGATTATCACAAGTGCATAGAGGATTATTTTTATGCTAAGATGAGATTATTTGATACGCTTTTACCACAAGATGCACCTGCTCTTATTTTTGCAGATGATATTTACTCACAAAAGGTTATCGATGTTGTTATACAAGCTCACCGACCAATTTTGACAATTGGACGTACAGGAAAATTCATCACACTTAATCGTGTTGAAAATCAACAATTAAAACAATGTGTCGAATGCCAGATGGGAAATAATATTTATACATTTGATTTGCATCTTGCTGGGGATTTTCAAGTAGCTAATGCACTTATAGCTGCAGGTTTGGCCATTGCAACACATGCACCTCCAGATATGGTTTTTCGCTCTCTTGAAAAGTTACAAGGAGCACCTGGTCGGTTAGAATTGATTGGAGAAACGGAAGATGGTGCTCCTGTTTACGTTGATTATGCGCATAAGCCAGAGGCTTTAGAGCAGGTATTACTTTCTGTTCGTCCTTTTACACAAGGACGTTTGATTCTTGTTTTTGGTTGTGGTGGTGATCGCGATCAAGGAAAAAGAGCTTTGATGGGAAAAATTGCAGGAAATACAGCTGATATTGTGATTGTAACGGATGATAACCCTCGCACAGAAGCTCCGGAGAAAATTCGAAAAGATATTTTACAAGCAATACCGGAAGCAATAGAAATAGCGGATCGCGGTGAAGCAATTTATTATGCGGTGGGATTGCTGAAAGCTGGAGATACATTAATTATTGCAGGAAAAGGTCACGAGAATGGACAAATTATAGGGAAAAAAACATATCCTTTTTCAGATCGTTTGAAAGTGATTGCTGCTTTAAAGGAACTAAAAAATGATAGCTTTATGGGATAAGCAGGCACTCATTTCTGCGATGAATGGTTTTACAGTTGGATGTTTACCAGAAATTTTTCCTGGGATTTCTATTGATAGCCGAACTCTTATAAAAGGTGATGTTTTTTTCTGTATTAAAGGGCATAATCTTGATGGTCATGATTTTGCTGCACATGCTTACGCACAAGGCGCTGGAGTTTTAGTTGTTGCAGAGAATCGTTTGGATGAAGTGAAAAAAATAGATGCTCCAATGATTGTTGTTCCTGATGTTTTGCGAGCATTAGAAAATCTTGCGCAAGCAGCGCGTAAACGTTCAAAAGCTAAAATTATAGCTATTACAGGTTCTGTAGGGAAAACGACAACAAAAGAAGCTCTTAAACAAGCACTTGAGACTGTTGGAAAGGTTCATGCTAATCTTGCTTCTTTTAATAATTGCTGGGGTGTTCCACTAACTTTGGCGCGAATGCCTATAGATAGTGATTATGGTATCTTTGAAATTGGTATGAATCATAAAGATGAAATTCGTCCTTTGGTGAATTTGGTTCGTCCGCATGTGGTATTAATTACTCGTATTGCAGCTGGGCATATGGAATTTTTCAAAAATCTTGAAGAAATAGCAGATGCAAAGGCTGAAATTTTTGAAGGATTAGACAAAGACGGAATAGCTCTTTTAAATGCAGATGATCATTTTTTTTCTTATTTGCTTCAAAAAGCAAAACAATGTGGTGTGAATGAAATTCGAAGTTTTGGTCAATCTAATTGCGCTGATTATCAAGCGAAGGAGGTTCGTCTTTTAGAAAATTGCTCTTGTATGATTGTACATCTTGATCAGAAAGATATAATGATTAAAATTGGTGCACCTGGCCAACATATGGTACAAAACGGTTTAAGTGTTCTTGCTGCTTGTGATGCGGTTGGTGCTGATTTAGCATATGTTACGCTTGCTTTAGGTCGCTTTTCTCTTAAAAAAGGGCGTGGAGCTCTTTATAAACTATCTTTACCAAATGGTGGTGTGTTTCATTTAATTGATGAAAGTTATAATGCTAATCCTGCTTCTATGCGTGCTGCTCTTGATCTTCTTGCGACAGGACCAATAGGTGTAAGTGGGAGACGAATTGCTATTTTGGGTGATATGCTTGAATTAGGCAATCACAGTGAAAAATTACATCGTGATTTGCTGGAACCTATATGTGTTTCTGGTGCTCATTTGGTTTTTTTGGTTGGCAAAGAAATGAAGTTTTTAGCCAATGATCTTTCTGCTTATGTTAACGTTTATCATGCTGAAAATATTGAAGAAATTTTGCCACTTGTTTTTTCAGAAATTTCGAATGGAGATCTTATTATGATTAAATCATCTCATCGCATTTATTTATCAAATATTGTGACTGTAATTCTTGATCGCTATAAAGTGATTTCTTTATAATTTTAATTAGGTTTTTTTCACTATGATGCTATTTTTTTCTTTGTTTAATGACTGGATTCCAGGTGTTAATGTTTTTCGGTATATTACTTTCCGAACTGTTGCGGCTATTCTGACATCAGGTTTAATTGTTTTTTTGTTTGGTCCAAGTATTATTTCTTTTCTTAAAAGTCGGCAGGGTCAAGGACAACCAATTCGAGCTGATGGTCCTCAAACTCACTTTAAAAAAGCTGGGACACCTACTATGGGTGGATTAATGATTTTAATTGGTATTATGGTGTCGGCATTTTTATGGTGCGATTTATTAAATATTTATTTTTGGGTGTCATTGTTTGTTATGCTTTCTTTTGGGATGATTGGCTTTTATGATGATTATCTTAAGGTGACAAAGAAAACACATAAAGGTTTTTCTGGAAAAGCACGGTTAAGTTTGGAATTTATAATTGCTGTCGTTGCCTGTTTTATTATTTTAAAAGTTGGCTCACCAGGATTAGCTTTGCCTTTTGTAAAGGATTATTTTATTAATTTGAGTTGGTTTTTTATTCCTTTTACCGCTTGTGTTATTGTAGGTACGGGTAATGCTGTTAATTTGGCAGATGGTCTTGATGGGCTTGCTATTGTTCCCGTAATGATTGTCTCTTTATCTTTTGCATTGATTGCTTATCTTGCTGGTAATGTGAATTTTGCTGATTATTTACAAATTCATTATGTGGCGGGCACAGGTGAGTTAGCTGTTTTACTCGGAGCAGTTTTTGGTGCTGGTCTTGGTTTTTTATGGTTTAATGCACCCCCAGCGGCTATTTTTATGGGAGATACCGGCTCTTTGGCTCTTGGAGGATTATTAGGACTTGTTGCTGTCGCAACGAAGCATGAAATTGTTTTAGCTGTTATCGGCGGACTTTTTGTCTTAGAAGCGATGTCAGTTATTATTCAGGTAGGTTGGTTCAAACTAACGAAAAAACGTGTATTCCTTATGGCACCGATACATCATCATTTCGAGAAAAAAGGTTGGACAGAAAGTCAGATCGTGATACGCTTTTGGATTATTGCAATTGTCTTAGCGTTGATCGGTCTTTCAACACTTAAATTGAGGTGAAATCTTGATTTCTGTTGAGTGTTATAAAGGCCAAAAAGTTGCTGTATTTGGATTGGGGCAATCAGGAATAGCTACAGCAAAAGTTTTGATTTCTTGTGGTACAGAAGTAGTTGCTTGGGATGATAATTTTTCTAGTGTGGAAGCTGCTTGTAAGGAAAACATTCCGACAAAGAATTTATATCATGAGGATTGGTCAGAATTTGTTGCATTGATTTTAACCCCTGGAATACCTTTAACTTACCCAAGACCACATTGGGTTGTTGAAAAAGCACGTCAAGAAAATATAGAAATTATTGGTGATATTGAGCTATTTGTTCGTGCTCGCAATCTTTTTTTACAGCAACATGGTTTTTGTGATTGGGATGTTCCGTTTATTGCTATTACGGGTACAAATGGTAAATCAACAACGACTGCTTTACTTTCCCATCTTTTAGAAAAAATGGGTTATGATGTGCAAACAGGGGGAAATATTGGAACAGCAATATTAAAGCTTAAACCGTTTGTTAAAAAACGTATTTATGTTATTGAATGTTCATCATTTCAAATAGAATTAGCTCCATCTCTTCAGCCAACTGTTGGTCTTTTGTTGAATTTAACACCCGATCATATCGATCGCCATGGTAGCTTTGAACATTATACACAGGTTAAAGAGCGTGTTATTTCTAAAGCTTCTCGTGCTCTTATTTCATTTGATAGTTTAGCTTGTCGTGCTTTATATCAAAAGCTCTTTGATGAAGGTTATCAGATTGAGCCGGTTTCTAAAGAGCGTTTTATTAAAAATGGTTTTTATGTAGAAGGAACAAAGCTTTTTTCTGTTCGTCATGGTTATCGTCATCTGCTTGCGGATTTGACTAATATGACTTCGTTACGTGGAAACCATAATGCGGGAAATGCTCTTATGGCTCTAGCAACTTTGCAGATGTTAAAAATTACTACCTTAGATATAGAAGAGCATTTAACAAGTTATTTAGGGCTTCCACATCGAATGCAGCAGGTGTGTAAGATTGGATCTATTTTGTTTATTAATGATAGTAAAGCTACCAATGCAGAGGCGTCTGCTTCTGCACTTGCTACTTTTAACAATATTTTTTGGATTGTTGGAGGACAGGCAAAAGAAGGTGGGATTGATGCTCTTAAAGGATTTTTTTATAAAATTCGTAAAGCGTATTTAATTGGTACTGCAGCAGAAAATTTTGCGCGCATTATTGGTTCTTCTTTTCCTTTTTCGATGAGTCTAACTTTAGAAAATGCAGTCCGCGAAGCGACCAGTGATGCAACCTGTGATGTAACGCAGGACGCTGTAATTTTGTTTTCTCCAGCTTGTGCAAGTTATGATCAATTTAAGAATTATGAAGTACGTGGGGAGACTTTTGTTTCTCTTGTTATGCAGTTAAAGAGGAAGGATTTATAAAAAGTTGTTTTATGTAACAGTCTAGAATCTTTTTGAGTGTAACTTAAGTTTTTAAGTGTTTATTAAAGATAATAGGAAAATCATATCATTTTGTTTTGGATGTGATTATAAAATGTAAAGTGAAAATGATGATTACTCGCACAGATCGAGGCCCAATCTCCGATTGGTGGTGGACAATTGATCGCTCTATCTTTACTGCTTGTCTGATTCTTATGGGAATTGGTATTATGTTATCTTTTGCAGCTAGTCCCTCTGTTGCAAAAAAAATTGGGATTGCTGATAGTTTTTATTTTGTTCGTTGGCATATTATTTTTAGTATTCCCGCATTTGTTACTATGATTACTATTTCTTTTTTTTCACCTCGTAATATTCGCCGTTTATGTATTCTATTGTTGATTACGAACCTTATACTTATGATTGCAACTTTGTTATTTGGTCTTGAGTTAAAGGGAGCGCGGCGTTGGATTTCTATATGTGGTGTTTCTTTGCAAGCGTCAGAGTTTATGAAACCGGCTTTTGTTATTATATCCGCTTGGCTTTTTGCTATACAGGTAAAGCATAAGGGTATTCTCACCTATATGTTGGTTATTGCACTATATGTGATTTGTTGTATGCTTCTTGTTTTGCAACCAGATATTGGTCAAACACTTTTAATAAGTGCTACATGGGGTGGCTTGTTTTTTGTTGCAGGTGTACCTCTTATTATTATCTTCTTATTTCTTATTCTAGGAATTTTAGGAGGTTTTTTAGTTTATTTTTTTGTACATCATGTGCATGAACGTATCAATGGTTTTTTAACAGGTGAAGGTAATACATTTCAGGTTGATGTAGGACGTGAAGCTATTTTGAATGGTGGATGGTTTGGTCGAGGCCCTGGTGAGGGTACAGTTAAACGTATTATTCCTGATAGCCATACAGATTTTGTATTTTCCGTTGCAGCTGAAGAATATGGTATTATTCTTTGTTTATTAATTACAGCCCTTTTTGGTTTTATTGTTATACGCTCTCTTTATTTAGCATTAAACACCCGTGATATCTTCATACGTTTTGGTATTACTGGTATGGCAATGATAATTGGTTTTCAATCAGCGATTAATATGGCAGTTAATCTTCATTTAATGCCTCCAAAGGGTATGACACTACCATTTATTTCTTATGGTGGCTCATCTATGATAGCGATTGCAATTTCGATAGGCATTTTACTAAGTTTGACACGCCGTTGGCCAGAAGCACGTGTTTCAACTTTTCTTTTAACTTCTGTTTCGGATTCTGCTTATGAAACATAAAAAAGTTATTGTTTTGGCCGCTGGTGGTACAGGTGGGCATCTTTTTCCTGCAGAAGCGCTTGCTGTTGAATTGAGAGAGCGTGGATATGATGTTCATTTGACGACAGATGAAAGAGCTAGACGTTTTTTACGTCATTTTGATGAAGAGCACGTTCATATTATTTCATCTGCAACTTTTGTACGATGTCGTCCTTTTGCACTTATAAAAACATTTTGGTATTTGCTAAAGGGGATGTTTCAATCATGGATGCTTTTTTGTAAATTGCGACCTGTTCTTGTCGGTGGGTTTGGTGGTTATCCTACTTTTCCGCCAGTTTTAGTTGCTACCTTAATGGGATATAAGACATTTATTCATGAGCAGAATGCTGTTATGGGACGTGCTAATAGATTGTTGGCATCTAGGGTTAATGCTATTGCTGGTGGTTTATTATCAGCTAACAGTATTTATGATTATAAAACATTCCTTACAGGTAATCCTGTTCGTAAGTCTGTTCTTCAAGCTGCAAAGATTCCTTATCGTTCTTCTACGGGTGAACAACCATTTCATTTTTTAGTTTTTGGTGGTAGTCAAGGGGCGGCTTTTTTTTCACAAGTTGTTCCTGGAGCAGTTGCCTTACTTGATCAAAATATACGGGAACGTTTACGTATTGTTCAGCAGGTTTATGATGAAACCGTAGATCTAATGAAAATTTATCATGATATGGGAGTACAGGCAGAAATTGCACGTTTTTTTGATAATATGGCTGAACATATCGCTCAGTCGCATTTTATTATGTCACGTGCTGGTGCTTCAACAGTTTGTGAAATAGCTGTGATTGGTCGACCAGCTTTACTTATTCCATATCCTTATGCTCTTGATCACGATCAAGAAGAGAATGCGGTTAAACTCTCTGAAATGGGAGGTGCTCAGATTATAATAGAAAAAGATTTAAATACACAAACACTTGCTTCTCTCTTGACAAAAGTCTGTTATGAGCCACACTTATTGGAAAAACAGGCGCTAGCTGCAAAAAATGTTGGGCAACCTCATGCGACTGTTATTTTAGCGAATATGATTGAAGCGTTGATTCAAGGACGATCATTATCAGATATTAAAAAGGAGTTTTTTGATGAAAATGCCGCTTAATATTGGCCTCATACACTTTATAGGAATTGGAGGTATAGGCATGAGCGGAATTGCTGAAGTTCTTCATAATCTTGGTTATAAAGTTCAAGGATCCGATCAAACTCATAACGCAAATGTTGAACGCCTAAAGAATAAGGGAATTAATATTTATTTAGGGCATCATGCTGAAAATTTAGGAGCAGCAGAAGTTGTTATTATTTCTACTGCCATTAAGAAAACGAATCCTGAATATATTGCTGCCAAAAAGAGGCATTTACCGATTGTTAAGCGTGCAGAAATGCTTGCTGAGTTAATGCGTTTTCGTCGGACAATTGCTATTGGTGGTACACATGGAAAAACAACGACTACGTCAATGGTAGCTGCACTTCTTGATTCAGGTCGTTTTGATCCGATAGTCATTAATGGTGGTATTATCAATGCTTATGGGACCAATGCACGTATGGGAGGCGGGAATTGGATGGTGGTTGAGGCTGATGAAAGTGACGGGACATTTTTAAAATTACCTGCTGATATAGCTGTGGTTACTAACATTGATGTTGAGCATTTAGACCATTATGGCAATTTTAATGCTTTACGTGAAGCTTTTCGGCAGTTTGTAGAAAATGTGCCTTTTTATGGTTTTGCTGTTATGTGTCTTGATCATCCAGAAGTTCAGACATTAGCTAGTCGTATTCATGATCGTTGGGTGGTTACGTATGGTGCAAACCCACAAGCAGATGTTCGTTTTCTTAATCTTTCGATGGAAGGTCAAAAAACGCGTTTTGATATACTCATTCGATCACAAAAAAAAGGAGAAAAAACTGAAATCAACAATTTGATTTTACCAATGTCCGGGAAGCATAATGTTTCTAATGCTACTGCGGCAATTGCTGTTGCACATGAACTGGGCGTTTCACCTGAAGCTATAAAAAAAGGATTAGCAGAGTTTGGAGGTGTAAAACGACGTTTTACGAAAACAGGGGATTGGAATGGAGTTGAGATATTTGATGATTATGGACATCATCCAACCGAAATAAAAGCTGTTTTGCATGCAGCACGTGAGAGCGCACAAGGACGAGTCATTGCAGTTGTGCAACCACATCGTTATACGCGTTTATATCATTTGTTTGATGATTTTTCTGCTTGTTTTAATGATGCGGATACAGTGATGATTACACCGGTTTATGGAGCTGGTGAGGAGCCAATAGCTGGTTTTAGTTCTAAAGAATTAGTAGAGCATATTCAGATGGCTGGTCACCGTGATGTGCGTTTGATTAATACTTTGGAAGATGTTACTTCTATTGTATCTACATTAGCTAAATCTGGTGATTATGTAGTTTTTCTTGGTGCTGGTTGCATTACACAATGGGCTTACGCATTGCCCAATCAATTAGTGGTACTTGATAACAATGATGAGCTTTCAGCCGATTGATGGTGAAGGGCTGTTAAAGAAATTACAGCCGGCATTAAGTGGTATACAGGGCAAATTAACGCCCAATTTTGATATGCGTAAGGTGACGTGGTTTCGCACCGGTGGATTCGCTGAGATTTTTTACCAGCCTTCTAATGAAGCAGATTTAGTTTTATTTTTTCAATCTTTGCCTGAATCTATTCCTGTAACGATTGTGGGGATCGGCTCTAACCTTTTGGTACGTGATGGGGGTATCCCTGGTGTTGTTATTCGTCTTTCAGCGAAAGGTTTTGGACAGTTGAAACGAGTGTCATCGAAGCGCTTTTTGGTTGGTGCTGCGGTGGCAGGTAAGCATTTGGCTGCAGCAGCTTTAGAGGCTGAGCTTTCTGGTTTTCATTTTTATCATGGTATTCCTGGTGGTTGTGGAGGAGCATTAAAAATGAATGCTGGAGCTAATGGTATTGAAACTGCTGAGCGTGTTATTGAAGTCTATGCAATTGATCGTAAGGGACAATACCATATCTTGAGTGTGAATGATATACATTATTCTTATCGTTGTTGCGATATTCCTGATAATTTTGTTGTTACTGCTGCCTTATTAGAAGGAGAGCAAGGGAATAGGAATCGTATCCGTGCTGCTATGAATGAAGTTGTTCTTCATCGGCAGAAGGTGCAACCTATTCGTGAAAAAACAGGTGGGTCTACTTTTCGTAATCCTGTAGGGACATCTGCATGGCGTGTTATTGATGAGGCAGGTTGCCGCGGTTTAGAGGTTGGTGGTGCTCAAATAAGTAAGATGCACTGTAATTTTATGATTAATACTGGTCAAGCAACAGGCTATGATCTTGAAAAATTAGGTGAAGTAGTACGTGCTCGTGTTTTTGCTCATTCAGGACATTTGTTACAATGGGAAATACAACGTATTGGTCAATTTGAACAAGGTCGTGTTGTTCCTTCTTTTAATTCAGAATAGTTGATTTTTTAGGTAACTAAAAAATTGAGTCATTTCAAAGAGATAGGAAAAAATTTCTATTAAAAATCAATAAATTAACAGAGAAGCTCTTGCGTCAAGCGCTTGAGTCTGATTCATTAGAGAAAATGCTAGATTATTGATTCGCAAAGATAAATCTAGTTCTTTCCTATATATAGTATTTTTTATTTTTATATATTCTGTATTTAGTATATAAAGAGGGATAAGTGGTTATAAAAGGTAAGCATATAGCTGTATTGATGGGAGGGCTTTCATCAGAGAGGTCTGTAAGTTTATCTTCGGGTTCTGCTTGCGCTAACGTTCTTAAAGCGCATGACTATTATGTAACCTGTGTCGATGTTGATAGTCGTATTGCTTCTGTTCTTGAGAAACTACAACCACATATTGCTTTTAATGCATTACATGGCTCATTTGGTGAAGATGGGCGTATTCAAGGCATTCTTGAATACTTAAAAATTCCTTATACGCATTCTGGAGTGATGGCTTCAGCATTAGCAATGGATAAAGGACGAGCAAAAATTATTGCCGCTAGTGTTGGTGTACCTGTTGCTCCTTCTTATGTAATGAGCCGTTTTTCAATTGGGTCGGAACATCCTCTGGAGCCACCTTATGTAATTAAACCTGTGCGTGAAGGATCAAGTTTTGGTGTTGTTATTGTGAGTGATGATGAAATATGCCCACCCCGTAATATTGCAAGTTCTGAGTGGAAGTATGAAGATGAGGTGATTGTTGAAAAATATATTCCTGGTCGGGAGCTTACCTGCGCTGTTTTAGGTGATGAAGTTCTAGATGTTTGTGAAATTATACCTGATCAACATTTTCAGTTTTATGATTATGATTCAAAATACAAGTCTGGTGGTTCTATTCATATTTGTCCTGCACAACTTTCATTAAATATTTACCAAAAAGTGCAAAGAATATCTTTAGCAGCCCATCAAGCGATAGGTTGTCGAGGTGTTAGTCGTTCTGATTTTCGTTTTAATGAAGAAACAGAAGAGTTGATTTGGCTCGAAATTAATACACAGCCCGGTATGACAGCAACGTCTCTTGTGCCGGATATTGCAAAAGCAAGTGGTCGTACTTATAGCGACATTGTTAAATGGATAGTGGAGGACGCGTCATGTATGCGTTAAATGTTGGTAAAATAGGAGTCTTAAAGGTGCTGTTAGTGCCGATTTTTCCACGTTTTTATCGTCGCTTTCTCCGATTTATGTCGCAATTTGTATTAGTTGATATTCATGTGCCGCGTTATTTTGGTTCTTTTGCCGTTTTTTCTTTTTTCTTGCTTTCCTTATTTTATGGAATTGTTTCTAGCAGTCATATCGACAAAATTATAAGGTTTGTGACGTCGAATTTTGGTTTTTTGATTACTCATATTGATATGAGTGGCAATAAAAATATAACGGAACAATATGTTTTGAAGCTTTTAGGACTTGATGCTCATCCATCAATTATCAGCTTTGATGTTG
Source organism: Bartonella sp. JB63 (assembly GCF_002022665.1). Taxonomy (NCBI): domain Bacteria; kingdom Pseudomonadati; phylum Pseudomonadota; class Alphaproteobacteria; order Hyphomicrobiales; family Bartonellaceae; genus Bartonella; species Bartonella sp. JB63. The sequence goes on along the minus strand of NZ_CP019788.1, from coordinate 935,635 downwards.
ATAAAGCACGTTCTGTTTTAGAACGACAAATGTGGGTTCAATCGGCTTATGTTCAGAAAATTTATCCTAATCGGATATGTATTTCAGTGGTAGAGCGTGAGCCATATGCAATTTGGCAACATGACGGTGTGATGGATATTATTGATGATACAGGGCATATTATTTTACCATTTCAAGCGGGTTTAGTTCAGGATTTACCACTTGTTGTTGGGCAGGGGGCACAAAATGCAGCCAAGTTGTTTATCCAATCGCTTTCAGCATATTCGCAATTCCGTGATCGTATCCGTGCTTATATACGTGTAGGCGATAGGCGTTGGGATGTTTTTCTAGAAAATGGAGTGCGTATTATGTTGCCTGAACAAGGCGCTATTGAAAGGCTTGTCGCTCTTTCGGAGATGAATATGGCGGATGATCTTTTTTCTCGTGATGCTTTAAGTATTGATTTACGTCTTTCTGATCGAATAACGATTGCTTTATCGGATGAAGTGTTAGCACGGCATCGTGCTACGGTAATGGAAGAAGAACATATTTTAAAGCTATTGAAAGAAAGGAGTATATGATGTTTTTGAAATCACATCATGGGGGGGGACGCAAAACGCGTTTTCTGACAGTTCTTGATGTGGGTTCAAGTAAAGTTGCTTGTCTTATTGCTTGTTTACGTCCTTTGAAGCATTCGCAACATTTACACGGTCGTACACATTTTATGGAGATTTTAGGCTTCGGTGTACAGCGCTCATGCGGTATTAAATCTGGTGTTGTTATGGATATGCTTGCAGTGGAAAAGTCGATACGTTTGGCTGTTGGTGCAGCAGAGAAAATGGCTGGTTTGGTAGTGGATTCAGTGATTGTAAATTTTTCCTCAAACCGACTAAAAAGTGCATTTGTTAATGGTACAGTACATTTAGGTGGACGTGAAGTTACTACGCGTGATATGCGTATGGCGTTGGCAGACGTTTCACGTAAAGCTTTTGATGCTGAGCGTCATATTGTACATTCAGTTCCAGTATCTTATGCATTGGATGGAGATAAAGGGATCTCTGATCCTTTTGGAATGATGGGTGAATTGCTTGGGGTGGATGTGCATGTGGTGACAGCAGAAACAGCATCTTTACGTAATTTGGAAGCTTGTATTAATCGTGCTCATTTAAGTGTTGAAGCAATGGTTGCAACACCTTTTGCGAGTGGTCTCGCAGTTTTGATTAATGATGAGGCGCGTTTAGGAGCTGCATGTATTGATTTCGGTGCTGGAACAACGACATTTTCAATATTTTCTGAAGGAAAATTTGTTCATGCCGATACACTTGCGATTGGTGGGCACCATATAACTCTTGATGTTGCACGGGGATTATCTATGTCTATTGAAGAAGCGGAGCGTTTAAAAGTTATATATGGATCAACAATTTCAGAAAGTGCTGCTGATCATCATATGATTAATGTCTCAGAAATTGGAAATGAGCATTATAAAACTCAATATCCATGTGCTGTTCTTGGCCGTATCATTCGTGCACGTGTTGAAGAAATATTAGAAGTGCTTCGTGATTGTTTAAATTGTTCTGGGTTTGGTCACATTATTGGTAAGCGTGTTATTTTAACTGGGGGGGCAAGCCAGTTAACGGGTTTGCCAGAAATGGCACGTAATATATTAGGAAGAAGTGTTCGTATAGGGCGGCCTTTAGGTGTTTCTAGGCTTCCTGCTCCTGCAAAGGGAGCGGCGTTTTCATCTGCTGTTGGATTGTTAATCTATCCGCAATTAGCCGGTTTTGAAGAAAAAACAATTCAAACAACAGTGAGACAGTTATCAACCGGCACAGGTGGGTATTTTCAGCGTGTTGGTCAGTGGTTGCGTGAGAGTTTTTAAGTAAGTCTATTTGGTTATTAATTTTCATCGCTTTGGCTTGCGGTGTTTTATGAGAAGGAAAAAAACATGACGATTAATCTACACCGGCCAGATATTGCAGAATTGAAGCCACGTATTACCGTTTTTGGCGTTGGTGGTGGTGGTGGAAATGCTGTAAATAATATGATAAATGCTGGCCTTCAGGGAGTTGACTTTGTTGTTGCTAATACCGATGCACAGGCTTTAGCTATGTCAAAAGCTGAACGTGTGATCCAACTTGGTGCAGCAGTAACAGAAGGTTTAGGTGCTGGTGCTTTACCAGAAGTTGGACGGGCTGCTGCGGATGAGTGTATCGATGAAATTATCGATCATCTTGCAGATTCTCATATGGTTTTTATTACAGCAGGTATGGGTGGAGGCACCGGAACCGGAGCTGCTCCTGTTGTTGCGAATGCAGCACGTGAAAAAGGTATTTTAACTGTTGGTGTTGTGACAAAGCCTTTCCAATTTGAAGGTGCACGTCGGATGAAAACAGCAGAAGCTGGCATAGAAGAGTTACAAAAATCTGTTGATACATTAATTGTTATTCCTAATCAGAATCTTTTTCGTATTGCGAATGAAAAAACAACATTTTCTGATGCTTTTGCTATGGCGGATCAGGTTCTTTACTCTGGTGTTGCTTCTATTACGGATTTGATGATTAAAGAAGGGCTAATTAACCTTGATTTTGCGGATGTTCGTTCTGTTATGCATGAGATGGGTCGTGCAATGATGGGAACTGGAGAGGCATCTGGTGATGGACGTGCTTTGGCTGCTGCAGAAGCTGCTATTGCGAATCCATTGTTAGATGACACTTCTATGAGTGGAGCTCGTGGTCTTTTGATTTCCATTACGGGTGGTCGTGATATGACCTTGTTTGAAGTCGATGAGGCGGCTAATCGTATTAGGGAAGAAGTGGATGCTGATGCAAATGTTATCTTTGGTGCTATTGATGATGAATCACTTGAGGGTGTTATTCGTGTATCGGTGGTTGCGACTGGTATTGATCGTGAGATTAGTGATGTAATACAGCCTTCTAATCCTAAATTTCATCGGCCTGCAGCTTCAATGCGTAAAAGTGATGCTGGAGTAACACAGACTTCTTCTCAATTATCGTCGTTACGTTCTGAATCGATGGTAGAAGTTATAGAAGCTCTTGAAGTAGAAATGAAACAGCCAATTGAAGAGCCGTTTTGTCCAAAAAGTCAGTTTTTTGTGCAGTCTGCAGATACATATACTCCGAGAAGTGTAAATGCTGCTTCTTATGGGCAAAATATGCATGGACAGACATCAAATGCATTACGTATGCAAGTTGGTTGCGTTTCTCAACAGCCTGTCGCTAAAGCAGTGAATATGGAAGCAACAGCGCATGTTCTTGATGACATGACTGGGATTGTAGAACAGAAGAAAAAACAAGCGCAAATGCAATCTCATTCAATGTCAGTACGTATGCCTGAGTTAAAAGATTTCCCATCCTCTATTCGCGGTCAAAGTACAAATTTTTCTAATGCCGATCAAGGACCACGTAATCTTTGGCAGCGCTTGAAACAAAGTTTAACGTATCGTGAAGAAGCTGAACCAGAAGCTCGATTAGAGCCTGCTGTGAATTCCTCTCTGATTAAAGATTCTAATATTTCTAGTACAAAATCTCAGGGAATTTCTCAAGATACTTCTTTGTATGTGCCACGTCATTCTACTGAATTGCAGCAAAACGCGTCTCAAGATCAAAATATTTGTGTTAGTGAAGAGGATGAATTGGAAATACCGGCATTTTTGCGCCGTCAAGCACATTAATGGATAGAAAAATTTATCAAAAAGAGAATTATATATTTCTGTCCATAGTAAAATGGAGGTTTTATTATAGTATAACTTATAGAATTTTATAGAAAGTTTTAAATTTTCTCATTAAACGGTGTTATTATTTACCGTAAAGATAATTTTGATGGTCTTATGAGAGTCCAAAAAAGTTATTAAGAAAATTGAAGTGGTATTATAAGTTGGCGCAAAAATATCAATCGACTCTTAAAGATACATTAATGTTTAAAGGGCGGGGTGTTCATAGTGGACATTTATCTGTTGTAAAAATTTATCCAGCTGATGTTGAATGTGGTATTGTTTTCAAGCGTTCTAGCATAGATGAGAAAGAGCGAATATTTCTAGCGCATGCATCACAAATTGGAGCAACTGAATTATCAACAGTGCTTGGATATGGAGATATAAGAGTTGAAACAATTGAACATTTGATGGCAGCAATTGCTGCATATGATTTGGATAATCTTATTATTGAGGTGTCAAGTAATGAACTCCCTATTTTAGATGGTGCTTCATGGCAGTATTGTCGCGGTTTTGAGAAAACGGGTATTATCCAGCAGACAGCGTTGCGATCTTATTTTGTTATAAAAAAACCAGTGCGCGTTGAAACAGCAAATGCCATGGCAGAATTTTTGCCATTTAACGGGCGTCGTTTTGATGTTACGATTTCTTTTTCTACACCTGTTATTGGCAAACAACATTTAAGTTTTGATCTTACTTCACAGGGATTTAGAGATGATTTGTCTTATTCACGCACTTTTGGTTTTGTAAAGGATGTAGAAAAATTATGGGTTTCTGGGAAAGGAATAGGTTCTTCTTTAGAAAACTCTCTTATTATTGGTCTTGATAATCAAATTATTAATCCAACGGGTACTTATTTTGAAAATGAATTTGTTCGGCATAAAATGCTTGATGCTGTTGGTGATACTGCTTTACTTGGTGCGCCTTTTATTGGATTATTTCGTTCCTATTGTAGTGGACATGCGCTTAATTCAGAATTAGTTAAAGCTGTTTTACGGGACGAATCATGTTACGAAAAAAGCAATGTGTGAATAGAATAAAAAGAAAATTTAAAAAACTTTACCTTGTTCTGTATAATTTTAAAGTGGATGTTAAAGTTAGAATATGTAGATTCTATTAGTTGGTTTAAAAATGATATAATATAAAATTTAATGAGTATCTTTTTGCAAGATGACGTTTTCTGGAGGCTGAAAAATTATGAACAAACCTAATACGTATATTGGGAATATAGCACATAGAAAATTGACTATTATACGCAAAGTTTTGATTGGAATTTTTTTGGGGGGAACTTGCTGTTTAGCAGGATGTTTAGGTAAAGGTAAAAATATTCTTGATTCATCTGTGCATGTTTTAAAAATCGATCCACCGGATGTTTTGTATAATCAAGCGCTTGCTAATCTTGATGCGGGGCGACTTAGTGAAGCAGCAAAAAAGTTTGCTATTATTGAAAAACAATACGCTTATACTGAGTGGGGTCGTAAAGCATTGGTTATGGGCGCTTTTACAAATTATCGGTTAGCTAAGTATGATGATGCAATTAGTATGGCACAGCACTATGTTTCTCTTTATCCTCTGGCTGATGATTCTGCTTATGCTTACTATATTATTGGTCTTTCATCTTTCCGCCGTATTCCTGATGTTACTCGCGATCAGCGGGATACTAAGCGTGCTATTGCAGCTATGCAACTTTTAATAGAGCGCTATCCACAATCAGAATATGTCAGTGATGCTAAGGCTAAAATACGTTTTGGTCGAGAACAATTAGCTGGTAAAGAAATGCAAATTGGTCGTTACTATGAAGAAGGTCGGCAATATTTAGCGGCAGGTAGAAGGTTTCGTACTGTGATTGAAGAATATCCAGATACAAACCAGATCGAAGAAGCACTTTTCCGATTAACAGAAGTTAATTTTGCTCTTGGTTTAACTATGGAAGCACAGACAGCAGCAGCTATTTTGGGGCGAAATTACCCAGAAAGTAAATGGTATAAATTTTCTTATGATTTACTGCAAAAAAATAGTATCTTGCCTCAAGAGCACAAATCTTCTTGGATTTCACGTGTCTTAAGTGGTTATAAGAGTAAGGTGAATTGATTTCATATGCTAGTGCAGCTTTCGATTCATAATATTGTTTTGATCGAAAGGCTTGATATTCACTTTACAAAAGGCTTATCAGTTTTAACTGGGGAAACTGGAACAGGGAAATCCATTCTACTTGATTCTCTATCATTAGCTATTGGTGGACGTGGAGATGCTTCCCTTGTACGTCATGGTATGACACATGGGCAGGTGACGGCTATTTTTGATGTCCCTTTTTTACATCCTGTGCGTCGGCTGATATGTGAGAATGGCTTTGATGATGAAGGTGATATCATTTTACGGCGCGTGCAATCGAATGATGGTCGTAGTCGTTGTTTTTTAAATGATCAGGTGATTAGCGTTGCGTTGATGCGCAGTATTGGCCGCATGTTGGTTGAAATTCATGGACAACATGATGATCGTGCGCTTGTTGATATTGGTACGCATCGCCAATTATTAGATGCTTTTGGTGGTCTTGAAAGTGAAGTAGAAAATTTGCGTGAATGCTATCATGTATGGCATGCGTTAAAGGAGCGTGTGCAACAACAACGTGTCAAAGTTCAAAATGCCACACGTGAAGTTGATTATCTTCGAGCAAGTTTAGAAGAACTTGATAAGTTTGATTTTAAAGCTGATGAAGAAGATGTTTTGTCTCTTCGTCGTGCTGATATGCTTAAATTAGAAAAGATAATAACGGATATTAGAGAGGCTGATGGTCTTTTAAGGGGTCCGAAATCACCAATTCCTATTCTTGCCAATTTGGTAAGACGTTTGGAGCGTAAAATTCCTGAAGCACAGGATTTAATTACACCTATAGTGAAGTCTATTGACGATGCATTACATGCACTTGCAACAGCGCGAGATGGTATTGAAACTGCAATACAAGCTTTGGATTTTGACATTAACGAATTGGAACGAGTAGAAGAGCGCCTTTTTGCACTTCGAGGTTTTTCTCGTAAATATCATGTTTCTGGAACTGAACTGGCTCAGTTGCGCGATAAGATGTGTGCTGAACTTGCTGATTTTGATTCTGCTCAAGCTACATTAGTTCATTTGGAAACTGAGGCTCGAAAAGCGCAAAAAGATTATGACATATTGGCACAAGCACTTTCGATAAAACGCCAGGAAGTAGCACGTCGTTTAGCTTCAAGTGTTATGAATGAATTACCAGCGTTGAAATTAGAAAACGCAGAATTTATCGTTGAAATACAGAGTGATGCTGAAAAATATAGCCCAGATGGTATAGATCGTGTTGAATATTGGGTGCGCACAAATCCTCGAACACGAGCAGGGCCGATATTAAGTGTGGCTTCTGGTGGTGAATTGTCTCGTTTTTTATTAGCATTGAAGGTTGTATTAGCTGAGCGTGGGTCAGCGCCAACATTGGTCTTTGATGAAATTGATACAGGTGTTGGTGGAGCTGTTGCTGCTGCGATTGGACAGCGGTTGCTGCGTTTATCAAAAAATATTCAAGTTTTTTCTGTCACACATGCACCACAGGTAGCATCTAAAGCCCATAATCATTTTCTTATTTCAAAGGTTGAAAGTGTTGATACAGGATGCTTTGTTACGGATATCAATAAAATAGAAAATCATGAACGTGCAGAAGAAATTGCACGCATGTTGGCAGGAGAACAAATTACTGAAGAAGCACGTGCAGCAGCGCAAAAGCTTTTAGCACAGGCATAATTGAGAAGTAATGAAGATGCTAGCAAGCATATGTTCATTTAGATTCGATTCTCTTTATGATAAGCAGCGGGATTTGTGTATAGTCATCACTCAAGATTTGGAATAGAATTTATGGACAAGGATGTGATTAAAAACTTAACTGCTCTTGAAGCAGCAAGTGAGTTGGAATGGTTGGCTAAAGAAATTGCACGTCATGATGTGCTTTATCACCGTGATGATCAGCCTGAGATTTCTGATGCAGAATATGATGCTCTCCGTCGTCGTAATATGGCAATTGAAGTTCTATTTCCTGAATTAATTCGTGCGAATTCTCCTACATCTAAAATTGGCGCACCGATTTCTGAGAAATTTGAAAAATCTGTTCATACACAGCCAATGCTGTCTTTAGATAATGCATTTAATGTTAAAGATGTTAGTGAATTTGTTGAACGTATTCGTCGTTTTTTACGATTTCCAGAAACACAGATAATAGAAATGACAGCTGAGCCGAAGATTGACGGTTTATCTTTATCTTTACGTTATGAGACAGGAAAACTTGTACGTGCTGTAACGCGTGGAAATGGATATATAGGTGAAAATGTTACTACGAATGCGCAAACAATTGCTGATATTCCACAGGTTTTACAAGGTAAATTTCCTGATATTATTGAGGTTCGTGGTGAAGTTTATATGGGACAGAAAGATTTCCAGCTACTTAATGTTAGTCAACAGAAAGAAGGGAAGTTAGTTTTTGCGAATCCTAGGAATGCAGCAGCTGGTTCTTTACGTCAGCTTGATTCACGAATAACTGCAAGCAGATGTCTTAAATTTTTTGCTTATGCTTGGGGTGAAGTGAGTGAAATGCCTGCCGAAAGCCAGATGGAGATGATGGAAAAGCTTAAAGAATATGGTTTTATTATTAATCCGTTAACAAAGGTTTTTGAAAAAGTAGAAGATCTTATTTCATATTATCATTCTATCGAAGAATGCCGTCAATCATTAGACTATGATATTGATGGGATCGTTTATAAAGTTAATGATTTGATGCTCCAAACGCGTTTGGGATTTGTATCTCGTTCGCCACGTTGGGCAATTGCACATAAATTTCCGGCAGAAAAAGCTATAGCACTTTTAGAGGGTATTGATATTCAGGTAGGTCGAACTGGAGCATTAACACCTGTTGCTCGTCTTACACCTATTACTGTAGGTGGTGTTGTAGTTACCAATGCAAGCTTGCATAATGAAGACTATATTAAAGGAATTGGCCATAAGAATGAGTCAATTCGTGAGGGGCGTGATATCCGTGTCGGTGATACTGTGATTGTACAACGTGCTGGTGATGTGATCCCCCAGATTGTTGATGTTCTTGTTGAAAAGCGTCCAAAAGATACTCCTGCTTTTGTTTTTCCTCACTTTTGTCCTGTTTGTGGAAGTTATGCTGTTCGTGAAAAGGGTGAAGCAGTTCGCCGGTGTACGGGTGGGCTTATTTGTTCGGCGCAAGCAATTGAACGTATTTGCCATTTTGTTTCGCGTAATGCCTTTGATATTGAGGGATTTGGTAGAAAACAAGTGGAATTTTTCTTTCACACTCAAGATGAAATGCTTTGTATCCATTCGCCAGCAGATATTTTTACTCTACAACGACGTCAGGAAAATTCTCTGAGACGTTTGGAGAATATGGAAGGTTTTGGAGCTGTTTCAGTTCGTAAACTTTATAATGCCATTAATGCTCGTCGCAAAATTTCTTTAGGTCGTTTTTTGTTTGCATTAGGAATTCGTCATGTTGGTGAGGTTAATGCTCAACGTCTTGCCCGTGCTTACAAAAATTATGATGCTTTTGAGACTGCGGCGATGTCAGCCATTATGCCGAATGATAAATTCAGTGAAGGTAATAAAATTTGGATGGAATTAACCAATATTGAGGGAATTGGTTCTCGTGTTGGTGAAGCGATTATTGATTTTTATCAAGAAGTCCATAACCGCGACGTTTTATTGGCCTTGCTTAAAGAAGTCACTCCTTTTCATGAGGTTCCTATGGCAATAGATTGTTCGTTAGTAGCAGGAAAAATTATTGTTTTTACGGGAACTTTGGAATATATGTCGAGGGATGAAGCGAAAGCCTTGGCGGAACGGTTAGGTGCTAAGACATCCAATTCTATTTCTAAAAAAGTTGATTTTCTTGTTGCAGGTTTTGGAGCAGGATCGAAATTGGCTAAAGCACAACAATTAGGTGTTGAGGTTCTAGATGAAAAAAGCTGGCTCAAGTTAGTTGATGGGCATTATATTTAAGATTTTCATTTTAAACACTGATTCCTATAATATCATTTTTTCCAATAATAAAATACGTGATTATTAAGTGTTATTTTTTATTTAAATTAGTTTTTTTGTTTTTTGGTCAATATTTACTGCATTCTATGTTTTTAGTTCAGCTCTATAAAGTTATTGAGAGACTCTTTCTTTAAGATCGACCTTAAAGAATATTTCTGTTAAGAGATATTAAGTGTTTTTAATTGGTAAAGGTTAATACAGAGATACGGTATGTAATAAAGATACTTTATTTATAATAATAATTTGAAATGTATTTATTGATGTAATATAGTTCATAATGTGTTTATGTGATATTAAATATTTTGATCTTTATTGGGTTGTTACATGTTAAATATTAAATATGCTGCAAATCTTCTCTTCTCTTCTCTTCTCTTCTCTTCTCTCTTCTTTTCTTCTAGCTAAGGCTAATCGTCAAAAAGCTGAACAATGTTCTAGCATACAATTAGACGGTCGTACTTTTACTGTAAAAGAGTGTCTAAGCCTAAACACAGAAGGCCCTATTATAAACCACCTTCTAAAAGGAAGACAATATTATTTGTCGATAGAAAAAGATAAAACAAAAAGGAAGAAACAAATAAAAGAAATCACACCAAATGAAGGGGAAATTGCACTATATGTGTTTAATAATACTATCCTTGATTTGGAGCGTATTAAGATTTCGGGTCCAGTACGAGAAGGTACTCGTATACCTAAGCATATATATGGTGTGCGGGTAGAACAAGAGGGTGCGGTTATTTCAGGTAAAGGAACCTTGAAGGATTTAACAGTAGGTCTTAATGCTGAATCCAATAGTTTAATATACCTGGGATCAGGATCAATTGAGGATAGTGAGGTTGCTGTTTATTCTCGTGGTGATTGGGCTTATATTAGTTTAGATGGGGTCAGCATTAAAGTCGGTCATAAGGGGGTAGGTCTTTTAAATAAGGACAATGCTTCTATTATGATGGGGAGAGAGGAAGGCAAGGGAGATATTACTTTTACGTCAGGTAATGCAGTTTATATAGATACAGGAGAGATTATTTTAGACAATATTGCTATTAGTAATGTTAAAGGAAGTGACGATATTAACCATCAGCATGCTGTATTTTCTTCTACTGTTCAAACTGCTTTTCATATACGTCCAGGTAGTGTTTTAACGATGGAGAAAGGAGATGTTACTCTAGAATATGCACATGGTCTGGTGTTTGATGTTGAAGAGCCGAAAGAAACTGTAAAATCAAGTGAAGAAGCTTTAAAACCAATTGAGGTTGATATTGATGGTACAAATATTCAAGTAAATAGTGACCAATTTTATGGCATGTATTTACATCATCTAGATAAAGATAAGAAGAGCGAACCTTCTAAAAGTATAGTTGTTTCTTTGAAGAAAGCAAATTTTACTGTTCCCAAAAGTACGGTTATTTATAGTGATAAGTCTGATAATAATCATGATCTCAGCCTTAAATTATCGGAGAATACAACTGTTTCTGGTGATCTTTTGTTGCAAGCTAATAGTGGTGTTTTAAAGATTGAGGCTGACCACTCTAAACTAGAAGGTGGTGCTTTAATTACCAATAGAGCTATAGTGGATTTGCATTTGAACAATGGTTCGACATGGACTTTAACAAGAAGGGCACAGCAACAGCAGCGTTTAAATGGTTTGAGTGCTATAGATTCATCTATTTCTACTATGCTTCTTTCAGATAGTAGTGTTATTTTTAAAAAGCCGATATCGAATGTTTATCAAACGCTTCGTATTGGTAAAGGGAGTGGTACTGTTTATACAGCAAAGGGTAATGCACAACTTTATATTAATACTTATCTAAATCAAGGGGGTGAAATTGCTAATCAAAAGACGGATCGAGTTTTAATCGATGGAGATGTATCTGGTACGACTACAGTTCATGTTTTAGCTGTTTCAGGAAGTGGCGGAGATGAAATGGATCGAGTTGGAAATAACAAAGGTATTTCTATTATACAGGTTTCTGGAACAGCTGAGCAAGATTCTTTTAAGTTGTCGAATAATTATATGACCTTAGATAATTTACCTTATCAATATCGTCTTTATGCTTATGGTCCAGGTTCTGATTTAGGTCCTGCGGATCCAAGACAAAGATTGGTTGGAACTAATGGGGAAGAAGGAAATAGAGGTAATAAATCTAATAAAGGTTTTTGGGATTATCGTCTTCAAGTTGAATATATTGATCCTCTTGAACCTCAACGTTCGGAGAAACCAGATTTACCTAAAAAAAGGGTGCTGGCAGTTGTACCACAGCTTCCAAGTTATTTGGTTTTGCCTCATGCTTTATTCCATACAGATTTTGTAGATATGAATAATCAATACGAGCTATTAGAAGCTAGGCGAAATGGGATCAATGAAACTGGTAGCAGTGAAGAGGCAAACTTTTTTATACATGGTTATGGCGGTCATCATCGCTATGCTTCAAATTTGACTGTTTTTGAATATGGTTATAATGCTGATCTTGACTATAATGCTATGATGGCAGGTGTTGTAAAGACATTAGAGAGTAAGCATAGTGCTTTGTCTTTAGGAGCTATAGGAACTTATAGTAGGCTCTCTCTTCAGCCTTATGCTGTTGAACAAAGTCAAAAGAGTGTATTTGATAAATGGTCAGGAAAGTTTTATGCTCACTTACAGCGTGATACAGGCTTTTATATGAATGGGCTTATTTCTTTTAGTTCCTTTAAAGGTATTGTTTCGACTTTGGCTCGAGGGAAAACAGCGACTTTAAAGGGTGATCTTCTGAGTTCTTCTTTAATGGGAGGGCAAGCTATAGTAACGAATTATGATGGGTTTGTTATTGAGCCACAGATACAAGTTATTTATCAGTCTGTCATGTTTGATAAGGCTCGTGATATTGATCGGTTTGATATAGATTTAGGAAATCATAACCAATGGATTGCACGTGTTGGTAGTCGTTTCATTAAAGTTATGACAGGGTCTGAAGAGGAGCGTATAGTTTCTTTTTATAGCAAATTTCATTTTGCGCATAGTTATGAAAATAAACAGATAGTACATTTTAAAAATGCTTTTCAGTTAGGGGCATTTGGTTCTACAGTGGAGGCAGGGCTAGGCATTCATGCCCAATTACTTTCTGAAATAGTGTTTCATGGCGATTTATTATATAAACATAAACTCACTAAAGCAGGTTTCTCTGGCACAAGTATTTCTGGGGGTATACGCTATCAGTTTTAAAGTATAAAAAACGCTTTATTGTTATATCTAACGACTTCTTATCAGTTTTGCTAAAAAACTAGCAAAACTGGTTGAAAGTTCTTAACTTCTAATTTCCAGAAATTAAAATATTTCACTTTTATTTTCACTCTGATCTTTAAAATAAAAATTAATTTTCTTGGAGCTTCTTTGTTTAGATATTTAATTTAAGGGTGTGCGTTTATAAATCAAAGAGGCATTGTAACTTTTTTGAGCCATTTTTTATCTTCTTTATTAAGGTAGGGTACGTTAATTTGGTACACATGGGCATGATAGTCGTTAAGCCACTGTTTCTCTTGTGTTGTTAAAAGCTCTATCAGGATTAATCTTCGATCAATAGGACAATTTGTAAGTGTTTCAAATGATAGCATGTCTATATCACCATTAGCAATTTTTTGAGCTGGTTTGACAATCATCAAATTTTCAATACGAATACCAAAAGCTTGTTCACGGTAATATCCCGGTTCATTCGAAATAATCATACCGGGAATAAGTTCTTGACTTCCATAGCGTGAAAGATTTTGTGGTCCTTCATGAACAGAGAGATAAGAGCCAACTCCATGACCAGTGCCATGTGCGTAATCAAAACCAGCTTTCCATAATACACTGCGTGCTAAAACATCAATATCTTGTCCACGTGTACCTTTAGGAAATTTTGCACTTGAAAGAGCAATCATGCTTTTGAGGACAAGTGTAAAACAGCGTTTTTCTTCTTCTCCAATATTTCCAATTGCTACTGTACGGGTGACATCTGTTGTACCATCTCGGTATTGTCCACCTGAATCAACAAGATAAAGCTCACCAGCATTTAACAGTCTATTTGTTTTAGTGGTTACACGATAATGAATAATTGCAGCATTTTTACCTGCTGCTGAAATGGTATCAAAGGAGAGATCTTCGAGTTTCATTCCCATTTCCTGTGCTGTTATGATACGAAATTTTTCTAGTTTTTTTGCAGCAGAAATTTCATTAATTGTACCTGGTCTTTGTTTATCCAGCCAAGAAAAAAAACGGGTAAGTGCTACGCCATCACGTAAATGTGCTTTGCGTGAGCCATTGAGCTCTGTAATATTTTTAATGGCTCGTGGTAAGATAACAGGATCAGTTAATGTAATAAAAGAGCCGCCTTTTTCTTCAATAATGGTGCGTAATTTTTCACACGTTAACAATGGATCTAAAGCAAAAACCGTACCTTTTTGAACATGATCTTTGATATTTGGAATAAGTTCTTTTGGTTCATATAATTTTGCATAACGTTCCAGATATTGTTTTTGCTCCCTACCAATTTTTTTACTATCAATAAATAAGGTTGGTTTTTCTTTGACTAAAATAATAGCAAAACAAAGGGAAAAGGGTGTATTAGCAACGTCATTCCCACGTATATTGAATGTCCATGCAATAGAAGATGGATCCGTTAGAATAAAGGCATTTGCACCAGATTGCTTTATGTTTTTGCGAATTTGTGACAACTTTTTACCGGTGTTACATCCTGCGTATTCGAGAGGATGAATTGATAAAGGAGTTTGTGGAAATTTTGGTTGATCATTCCAAATGAGATCAATGAGATTAGGTTGGCTTGCTATAAGTTTGCCACCCGTTTTCAATTCTAATGCTTGTCTCAATATGGCTATAGCAGTAATGGTATGAAGCCATGGATCAAAACCAATTGAAAGTTTTTGTCTATTTTTCTCGACCCATTGTGCTAGTGAGCAGGTCGCTAAATCTTCATAATCAAATATACTAGAATCTGTTTGTTGACGAACTTGAAATTTATAACGCCCATCTGTGAATATGATTGCTTTGTCTTTTAAAATCAATGCTATACCAGCTGATCCAGTAAATCCAGTTAGCCAGCCAAGACGTTCAGCATGTTTAGGAACATGTTCTCCTTGATGTTCATCTGTACGTGGTACTAGAAAGCCATCTAGTCCAAAACGATCAAGTTCTTTACGAAGAGCTGCAACACGCTCTGCAGCATAAGCAGGATTTGTTGTTGTTTCAAAAGATTGATACATAACGGTGTTCTTTTCTTTTATTTCAGATGTAAAGTAACCCATCCTTGCTGAAGATATGTCTCAATATGTTTTAGGCCTTTTTTGACATAAGCTTTTAAAACATCATCGCGCTGTTCTTCAAGAATTCCAGATAATATAATAGATCCATTTTTTCGCAATGCTTGTGCTACATCTTGTGCAATTTCGATTAAAGGATTGGCAAGGATATTGGCAACAATAAGATCAAAGGGGGCGCATAATGTGATTTTATCATCACTTAAACCTGTAACTGTAATAGCTGTAACGTATTCTGTAACACCATTGAATTTAATATTATGTTGCGCCACTTGAATAGCTATTGGGTCTATATCAGCTGCAATTATAGCAATAGGTTTGAGCATAGCCATACCAATCGCTAATACCCCGCTACCAGTGCCAAGATCAAGGGCATTTTTTGGGTTTTCATTTTGCATTACTTTGGTAATCATTTCTAAACAACCAAATGTCGTTCCATGATGACCTGTACCAAAAGCTTGATTAGCTTCAATTTCAATAGGCAAAACATTAGGTGGAATGTTTTGTCGTTCATGACTGCCGTGAAGAAAAAAAGGACCAACACATACCGGTTTCAGTCCTTCAAGACTTTGTTTTACCCAATCAATATTAGGTAAAATTTCTATGTTAATTTTATCTGAATCTATTGTAAGAACACGTGAAAATCGTTGGAAGGCACTTTCTTGATTTGCTTGATCAACGTAAAGTGAAATCTCATAAATAACATTTTTTTCATCTATTTCTGTAAGAGCAAGAGGGTAACCTTCTTCCTCAAAGGCTGTTTCCATAAGAGCATAAAACTGCTCTGCCTCATTTTTAGAAGCTTTACAGTACAGACGAACTTGTTGCGACATACTATTTTTTAATTAGTGGTTTGAAATGAGTTTTTTAAGTCGTGTAATAGCGATATCATCTTTTAATTTATTTTCATTTTCTTCAACATTATAGGGGATAACGCCAGCTAATTTTCCACCTTTTTTAAGCAAGAAAATTGCAGCTGTGTGATTATAGGTATAGTTGTCGTCATTTGTTCCGGGTACTTTTTCAGCAACAATTTTAAAAGAGGCAACCATTTTATGAACTGCGTTAGGATCTCCACTTATACCAATGATTTTATCAGTAAAATTGCTTAAATACTCACGAAGCACCTCTGGTGTATCACGTTCAGGGTCAACAGTAACAAACCATATATTTAATTTGTCAGCATTTGGACCAATTGCTGTAAGCCAGCGATTAAGATCCATAAGTGTAGTAGGGCAGCTATCAGGGCACATAGTGTAGCCAAAAAAGATTGCTAAAGGTTTGTTTCGGATGTCAGCTTCAGTTACAATTTTACCATTGGAAGCGGTGAGTGTGAAATTCTCACCTAAAGGCTTATTCCTGAATGTATCATAGGTAAAAACACTAATAAGAAATATAATCGTTAACCCCAGTATGCTCATTATATTTTTCATAGGCTGACTCTCTTAATAAGAATGAGGAAATTATAATGTTTATAACTTAATTTTGCAATCATGTTTTGACATGCGAATCCGAATAAAGGATTGGGTACCGGTATTTCGATACTTTAATTTGATCATTTTGATATTTTTGACAAAAATTCACTTTGTAGTTAAATATGTGTGCTTATGTATGAGAGCATATAAAATTTTTTAGAGACTAAATAGAGAATTTTGCTATGTCCAGGAAATATAAATCTATAGATAAAAACATAGTAGTTGATGATAGAGGATCTGACCGCACTAAAGCTGTTAAGAATTCCAAACGTATCCGCTCAGATGATTTGAGTGATGTTATTAAAAACATAGATGATTTATCTGATGAGGGTAATTTACAGGTTGCTACTGATCACGCTCAGATCCGCGATAAAAATGGGGTTTTTGGTAATGATTCTCTCAAGAAATATGAACTTACAGACGAAGAAATATCGATTGGTTCTGAGAAACTTTATCGTATTATAGCCCTTAGGGATTTTGGAAATGTAAAAGTAGGTGATCTTGGCGGTTTTATTGCAGGTGAAAGCAATTTATCCCATGAAGGGAATTGTTGGGTTTATGATCATGCTCGAGTTTACCAAACAGCTCGTGTTTCTGGTAATGCTCAGATTTTTCATGATGTGGAAGTTCATTGTAATGCAAAAGTTTTTGGTGAAGCTGAGATTTATGATGACGCTGAGATTTGTGATGATGCTACAGTTTCTGGTCATGCTGTGATTCATGGTGATGCTAGAGTTTCTGGCCATGCTGAGGTTTCTGGTAATGCCGAGGTTTATGATGCAGCTGAAATTCGTGACGATTCCAAAGTTTTTGGTAATGCTGAGATTTATGAGAATGCCAGAATTTTTGGTAAATCTAAGGTTTTTGATGATACCGAGATTTTTGGTGCTGCCAATGTTTTTGGCAATGCTAAGGTTTATGATTGTGCCTGCGTTTGTGGTTATGCTAAGGTTTTCGATAAAGCTGAGATTTATGGTAATACCAGAGTCTATAACTTTGCTAAGGTTTACGGGGAAGCGCAGGTTAACGGTAATGCTAAAATTTATAGCTCTGCCAAAGTTTTTGGTGAAGCTGAGATTTCCGATAGAGCCATGGTTTATGGCGGTGCCAGTGTTTATGGCAATGCTAAGGTTCGTAATTATGCCCGCGTTTATGGTTATGCTAAGGTTTTCGATAAAACTGAGATTTACAATGATGCTAAAATTTATGGCTCTGCCAAAGTTTATGAAAAAGCACAGGTTTTCGGCCATGCTGATGTTTCTGGTGAGGCTGAAATTTGTGACGTTGCCAGAGTTTTTGGTGAAGCTGAAGTTTATGGTAATGCTATGGTTTCTGGTAATGCCGAGGTTTCTGGTGAGGCTGAAATTTGTGACGCTGCCAAAGTTTTTGATAATGCTAAGATTTATGGTAATGCTGAGATTTATGGTGATGCCAGAGTCTATAATTTTGCTGAGGTTCACGGGGAAGCGCAGGTTTGCGGTAATGCTGAGATTTATGGTGATGCCAAAGTTCATGGGGAAGCGCAGGTTTACAACAATGCTATAGTTTTCGATAAAGCTGAGATTTTTGGTAATGTTGAGGTTTTTGGTGATGCCAGAGTCTATAACTCTGCTAAGGTTCACGGGGAAGCGCAGGTTTGCGGTAATGCTGAAATTTATGGTGATGCCAAAGTTTATGGACAAGCGCAGGTTCACGACAATGCTATAGTTTTCGATAAAGCTGAGATTTATGGTAATGCTGAGATTTATGGTGATGCCAGAGTCTATAACTCTGCTAAGGTTCATGGGGAAGCGCAGGTTTGCGGTAATGCTGTAGTTCAAGGCACTGCTGAAGTTTATAATCCCGAGATTTTAGATAACATTACAATTAATGAGCAAGTTATTCAAAGAGGAAAAGCTCGTGGAGGGAAAGCTAAATCCTACATAAGTTTATAACGATGTTAAAGTTGTTGAAAATGACAACATAGTATTATAAATACTTTATGCTTTTTATAAGCGTGTAGCAGTGCTGTTTTTTTTAAGAGTGATGCTGTACAGAGGAGAGCTTTTATGTTCAAGCAATCATATAATTTAGGTAATGTTAGTGTTAGGTGTAGAAAATCTATCAGGTAAAAATAATTTTTAGGTTAGTAATATTTTGAAATATAAACTTACAGACGAGACAATAACGGTTGGTTCTAATAAGCTTTATCGTGTTATGGCTCTTAGAGACTTTGGATATGTAAAGGCAGGTAGCCTTGGTGGTTTTATTGCAGATGAAACGAATTTGTCTCATGAAGGCGATTGTTGGGTTAATGATAATGCTTGCATTTACAACCAAGCTCGTGTTTCTAACAATGCTCAGATTAGAGATGATGCTAGGATTTATGGTAATGCTGCGGTTGGGAATAATGCTCGGGTTTGTGGTAATGCTCGGGTTTGTGGTAATGCTCGGGTTTCTAGCAATGCGAGAATTTTTGGTAATGCTAAAATTAGTAATATTGCCAAAGTTTTTGGTAATGCTAAGATTTTTGGTAATGCTGAGATTTCTGGTGATGCCAGAGTCTGTAACTTTGCTAAGGTTCATGGGGAAGCGCAGGTTTACAACAATGCTATAGTTTTCGATAAAGCTGAGATTTTTGGTAATGTTGAGGTTTTTGGTGATGCCAGAGTCTATAACTCTGCTAAGGTTCACGGGGAAGCGCAGGTTTGCGGTAATGCTGAAATTTATGGTGATGCCAAAGTTTATGGACAAGCGCAGGTTCACGACAATGCTATAGTTTTCGATAAAGCTGAGATTTATGGTAATGCTGAGATTTATGGTGATGCCAGAGTCTATAACTCTGCTAAGGTTCATGGGGAAGCGCAGGTTTGCGGTAATGCTGTAGTTCAAGGCACTGCTGAAGTTTATAATCCCGAGATTTTAGATAACATTACAATTAATGAGCAAGTTATTCAAAGAGGAAAAGCTCGTGGAGGGAAAGCTAAATCCTACATAAGTTTATAACGATGTTAAAGTTGTTGAAAATGACAACATAGTATTATAAATACTTTATGCTTTTTATAAGCGTGTAGCAGTGCTGTTTTTTTTAAGAGTGATGCTGTACAGAGGAGAGCTTTTATGTTCAAGCAATCATATAATTTAGGTAATGTTAGTGTTAGGTGTAGAAAATCTATCAGGTAAAAATAATTTTTAGGTTAGTAATATTTTGAAATATAAACTTACAGACGAGACAATAACGGTTGGTTCTAATAAGCTTTATCGTGTTATGGCTCTTAGAGACTTTGGATATGTAAAGGCAGGTAGCCTTGGTGGTTTTATTGCAGATGAAACGAATTTGTCTCATGAAGGCGATTGTTGGGTTAATGATAATGCTTGCATTTACAACCAAGCTCGTGTTTCTAACAATGCTCAGATTGGAGATGATGCTGAAGTTTATGACAATGCTCGGGTTTATGATAATGCTCAGATTAGAGATGATGCTAGGATTTATGGTAATGCTGTGGTTGGGAATAATGCTTTGGTTTATGGTAATGCTCAGGTTTGTGGTAATGCTCGGGTTTCTGGCAATGTAAGAATTTTTGGTGATGTTAAAATTAGTAACATTGCCAAAGTTTATAGCAATGCTGAAATTTATGGCAATGCTGAAATTTATGGCAATGCTGAAATTTATGGCAATGCTGGAATTTATGGCAATGCTAGAGTTTTTGGTAATGCTACTGTTTGTGGCAATGCTAGAGTTTTTGGTAATGCTCAGATTCTAAATAATGTCAAAATTTATGGCAATGCTTCGATTTTCGATAATGCTGAAGTTTATGGCAATGTTAAGGTTTTTAGTTTCGCCAATATTTGTGAAAATGCTGAGGTTTGTGGTAATGCTATTATTGCTGGTAGAGCTGAGATTTGCGGTAATGCTACTATTTCTGGCAGAGCTGAGATTTACGGTGATAGCAAAGTTTATGACAATGCTAAAGTTTACGGTGATGCCAAAGTTTATGGCAATGCTGAGATTTATGACAATGCTAAAGTTCATGGCAATGCCAATATTTCCAAGAATACCATAGTTAACTGCAATACTGAAATTTATAATAATATCAATGTTTTAGGTAACCGCGAAATTTCCAAGAGTGATCAAATTAATAAAAAGAAAATTCATGACTATACCACAATCTGTAAAATTCAGCTTAAAATGTGACAAGAATTCATGACGGTGTTAAAACTGTTGGAAATGAAACAGTTTTATAGTGATGTAGTGGTTTGCGGCGTTATTCGCCGTAAAAAGGCAAAGAAAAGCTTGTGAAAAAATATGAAATTTGATGAATATTAATTTTATTATATTTTTATGCCAAAAATCAGTACGCAATTTTATCGCAAATTTCTTCCTAAAATAAGCATTTTCTCTGTTCAAGCAAGGATTATCATACAAAATTATTTAAGAAAAAACAGAGATTTTCTATTTTATTTAGTTTTTCACTTAAGCAACGGATATACGCAAAGGGTATATAATATCTTATTGTTCTGATCAGCATGAAAAGTGGTAAACTATCTTTATAAATTAATAGTTTATAATTAAATACGATTGAATAATTGGAAATTAAATTTTTATTTGGAAAGATAACTTTTAGTTAGTTATACTAAGCTTTTGTTACAAAATTATCAAGAACACGCTTCTCTCCGGCTTTATCGAACAAGATAGTTAATTTGTTGCCATCTATTACTGAAATTTGACCATAACCAAATTTTATATGAAAAATCCGATCATTTATAGAGAAAGCTGATGGTTTATCAGAAGCTGATTTCGCAATGATCTTTCCTTTAATATTTTTTCGTTGGTGGTTTCTGGTCACTCCAATATTTGAATTAATGTCACCATAACCAATTTGCTCAGCCTGAGCAGATGGTTGTTTTTCCCAATTATTACGCGTTACCTCCGTTTTATTTTTCTGAGAACGTTTCCATTCTGATGTTGAATAATTGTTATAAAAAGGGTTTTGACCTTTGAAGCGGATTTGACTATAACCACCATAAGATGTTTCAATCTCTGTTACTTCTATATGTTCTTCCGGTAATTCATTGAGGAAACGGGAGGGAAGTGTAGATTGCCAAAGTCCATGAATCCTTCGATTGGATACACACCATATGTGCAAGTATTTTTTTGCTCTTGTTAGTCCTACGTAAGCAAGCCGTCGTTCTTCTTCTAATGCTGAACGGCCACCTTCATCTAATGAGCGCTGATGAGGAAAGAGACCTTCTTCCCAACCAGGGAGAAAAACTGTTTCAAATTCAAGCCCCTTAGCGGAATGAAGCGTCATGATATTAATTGCATCCATATTTTCATTGCTTTCAGAATCCATAACCAGTGAAACATGTTCTAAAAAACTAGGAAGATTCTCAAATTTTTCCATAGAACGGATCATTTCTTTAAGATTTTCTAATCGTGTTGGCGCTTCTGGTGAACGATCTTCTTGCCACATTGTTGTATAACCTGAATCATCAAGAATTGTTTCAGCAAGTTCTGCATGTGGTGTGTGTTGTAGCATACTTTGCCAGTGGCGGAAGTTTTCCACAACATCTCGCAAAGCATTGCGTATTTTTGGTTTTAGCTCATCCGTTTCAATTAATTCGGTGGCGGCAACAAAGAGTGGAATAGAGCGTGCACGGGCACTATCATAAAGGTAACGAAGTGTTGCATCTCCTAAACCGCGTTTGGGGGTATTGATAATACGTTCAAAAGCTAGATCATCAGATGGTTGAACAACAACACGTAAGTAAGCCAAAGCATCACGTATTTCCATTCGTTCATAAAAGCGTGGACCACCAATAACACGATAGTTAAGACCAAGCGTAACAAAGCGGTCTTCAAATTCACGCATTTGAAATGATGCTCGCACTAATATGGCTATATGATTTAACGAGTGTCCATCCTGTTGTGCTTGTTCAATTTCTTTGCTGATGGCGCGAGCTTCTTCTTCTGAATCCCATGCAGTATGAATTTTCACTTTTGCATCGTCACTATTTGTTTGATCAGAAAAAAGTGTTTTTCCAAGCCTATCATGATTATGAGAAATAAGATGAGCAGCAGTTTTTAAAATATGTGATGTAGATCGGTAATTGCGTTCTAGACGGATAATTCTTGCAGGAGGAAAGTCTTTTTCAAAACGCAGTATATTATCAACTTTTGCACCACGCCATCCATAAATAGATTGATCATCATCTCCTACACAACAAAGGTTAACTTGTTTTTTTTCGCGGCGTTGAGCTAGAAGACGGAGCCAGAGATATTGTGCTGTATTTGTATCTTGATATTCATCTACAAGAATATAGCGGAATTTTTCATGATATTCGCGAAGAATATCTCGGTTATGTTGAAAGATGGAAATAGGATGTAGCAAAAGATCACCAAAATCACAAGCATTAAGACTTTTTAGTCGATCTTGATAATTGCGATAAAGTTTTCTCCCCATGCCATTTCCAAAAGAATAAGAATCCCCGTCTGATATATAGTTTGGCGAAAGCCCTTGATTTTTCCAAGAATCAATCATTATTGCTAAGTTGCGTGCTGGCCAACGTTTATCATCTAATCCTTCGGCTTGAATGAGCTGTTTTAAAAGACGAATAACGTCATCACGATCAAGAATTGTAAAGTTGCTTTTTAAGTCAACAAGTTCTGCATAGCGGCGTAAAATCTTTACACCAGTAGAATGAAATGTTCCAAGCCAAGGCATACCTTCAACAGTTTTACCGATAAGTTCACCAATACGCATTTTCATTTCTTGTGCAGATTTATTAGTAAAAGTAACGGCCAATATTTGCTTAGGATGAGCAAGACCCAGATGTAAAATATGAGAAATACGAGTAGTAAGAACACGAGTTTTTCCAGTCCCAGCACCTGCAAGAACTAAAATAGGGCCTTCTGTGTTTATGACAGCTTGTTTCTGTTCTGGATTAAGCTTTTCTAAATATTCAGGTTCGTGTTGCGTTTTTCTTCTTTCTGTTAAAGTACGAATAACTAAGCTAGAATTACTTTCAGGCTTATAAGAAGAGACATCATTTTTTAAAGATGTTATATGATCGGAAAAGTCACTCATTATAACTTTGTCTAGTATTTTTTTGATTTGAACGCTAGATAAAAATTATTTCTTAAAAAAAACGCAACACGCCGAGTTAAAAAAGCATAGGGATCACAAAAAAAGATGAAAGATAGTGTTATGAGGTAAAAAGCTATCATAAACATATACATGTGATAAAGCTGAGGCTTATTTATTCTCCGATTATAATCGATGCATAGAAAAATTGCAACGTAAAAACGGGTAAGGCTTTTCTCAATATGAATTTACACTGAATAATTATAAAAAAAATCATATTTTGTAATGAAATGAAAAAAAACCTCTTGGAGAAAATTACTTTTGACTAATGAATAGTATCATTCTTATTTGTTTTCATTCATCACTAGAGATAAGATTTTGATCAAGAAATTTTTTAGCTTTTAGAGTTTCTTTTTTATCAAAAAGTTTTTCAAGTTTTGTTCGTCCAAAACGATGACAATTTTCTTCTGCATGAATAGCTCTTTCTTTACGTTTTTTCTGTTTTCGAAATTTACGAAGATTAATTGGTTCAACCATAGGGCACTTCATTTATTTTTTGCGGAAAGAGTCCAAGGAAACGATATCAGCACTTTGCTTCGAATCACTATTTGATGGCTCTTTATCCTTTTTAAGATTTGATGGTTTTGTGGATACATTTTCCTTTTTTTGTTTATTCGAAGGAATAACAGGGGTACATGAGGCATTTTCTAGGTTTTCACTCTCTCCAGAAGTGAAGTTAGAAGGAAGGTCAAAAGCTGCTTCAAAAGCTGCTATAGGATCATAAAATACCTGGATAGAATTAAAAGGGATAACCAATCTTTCAGTAATTTCGCCAAAGGAGAGCGTTACTTCAAAAGCAGTTTCTGATACAATTAGATCTCTAAATTGATGCTGCAATACAATGGTCATTTGATCAGGATAGCGTTCTTGAAGTCGAGGGGAAATTTTTATTCCTGGTGCATTTGTTAAGAAAGTAATAAAAAAATGATGATTACCTGGAAGACCTGCTTTGGCTACTTCTAATAAAACTTTTCGGATAACTCCGCGAAGCGCATCTTGAACAAGAATGTCATAACGGATCTGATCTTGAACCATCGAAATTTATTCCTTTTAATTTATGCAATGATTAAATATAAATAATACAGTGCAATAACATGTTTTTTTAAGCTAGCAATATTTTATTTATTATGCACTTAATTAGTTAAGAAAAACAGGAATTTATTTTAAATAAATGTTTGATAGATCAAATATAAATAGACTTAAGAGTGAAGGCTTCTGTTGCCAGGTGCCTCCGAACCCCGCTTAAACCTGCGACGGTTTAAGAACTTAATTTGAAGCCTTCGCATCGCTTAAGCAGCGATGAGACGTGCCTCCGCATAGTTGTCATTTGCAACTACTGATTTAGTCCGATAACGGTGGTACAATGCCGAGTAAAAGAGCAATCTTTACACCCTTGTCGATCCTATTTCGCCCCCATAAAAATATAACCTCTGTTAATTATACTTTGGTGGAGGCGCCGGGTACCGCCCCCGGGTCCAATTGGTTTATTTCATTGTCCATTTATTACCATAGCTGAAAAGACAGCCCTTTAAATATAAACGAAGAATAGTTTTTAGAAAAGGGGGTGTTGTTAATATTTTTAAATCCTCTAATTATTTAAAAGAAATGTGATGTGATGTTATATAGTCACCGATTGTTAGAAGGATTGCGAAATGATGAATGATCTAGCAGATATTAAATTATATGATGCAAATTCTAACGACTTAGACGTCGTTTAACTTTGGTAATGATCATTAGGATGCATCATTGGTTTCGACGTTGGATCAAAAAGAATTGGAGCATGTTGAAAAATGGGCTCAAGATGTATTGGATGTTGATAAGGAAAAAGCAAAAAAAGCCATTTCAAAAGTCGCTGAAATAATATCGAGAGACCATCAAAAAATCGTGTGACTTTTTACTACTAATGACCAAGCAAGTTAACGCACTTGATAAAATTTAAATAATAAATTTTTATACCATAACTACAAAAAAGTCCAAAAAAATTTGGACCTTTTTGTTTAGTATGAAAATATTTAGTGAATATCGTCACCTTGAAGATATCCACTTTTTCGAGCATCAGGCATTAAAAGAACTGCAATGAATGCAATAATCATCATGCCAGTTATATAAAGATAAAAGACGAATTCATATCCAATATCTTTTAATAAAAGTGCTACGGATTCAGCCGATCCACCAAATAATGCATTAGCAATGGCATAAGATAAACCAACACCCATTGCTCGTATTGATGATGGGAACATTTCTGCTTTTACAATACCAGAGATGGATGTATAAAAACTAATAATACATAACATGCCAATAAGGATTGATAAAGCAATCCATAAATTATCAGTATTACCAATCATTTGAAGTCCAGGAATTGTGAAAATCACAGATAGGGAACTCCAAATAAGAAGTGAGGTTTTTGTTCCAATTTTATCAGCTAAAGCACCAAATGCTGGTTGAAGTAACATAAAAACAAAAAGTGCAGCAGTCATTATAGTTGTTGCTGTATGCTTATCAAATCCAGTAGTGGTAATGAGATATTTTTGCATATAAGTTGTATAGGTGTAAAATGTTAATGATCCTCCACCTGTAAAACCAATTACTAGAAAAAAGGCTTTTCGGTGATTACGCCAAAGTTCTTTAATACTACCAGCTTGTTCTTTAGAACGGCTTTCTTTCGTTGTTGTTTCATGAAGTGAACGACGGAGATAAATCGCAACAATAGCTCCTAATCCACCAATAGCAAATGGAATACGCCAACCCCATGCTTTTAGTTGATCATCTGTAAGATAGAACGCTAAAATAAATATAACAAGACTGGCGAGAAGTTGACCACCAATCAGTGTAGTATATTGGAAAGAACTAAAAAAACCTCGGTGATTTTTAAGGGCAATTTCACTCATATAAGTTGCTGTTGTTCCATATTCACCACCAACAGAAAGCCCTTGAAGCATCCGGAGTAGAAGCAAAAGAATTGCTGCTGAGGCTCCAATAGTTTCATAGGTAGGAAGTATGGCAATTAAGAAGGAACCACCACACATCATAAAAACAGAAATAAGCATTGAGCATTTGCGTCCATAACGATCAGCAATGAATCCAAAAAGCCATCCGCCAATTGGACGCATAAGAAAACCAATAGAAAAAACTATAGCAGCTTTAAAGAGTTGGAGTATAACGTTGCCATCTGAAGGAAAAAATTGCGATGCAAAGTAAATTGAAGTAAATGAATAAACATAAAAGTCATACCATTCTACTAAATTACCTGAGGCGCTAGATATGATAGACAAAATACGTCTTCTCGCATCATATTTCGCACCATATAGTGCTAAAATTTCTTCATTCTCCATGGAGACATCCCTCTTCAATTAAGTTGCTTACAGTTTGCTTCTTACAATTTGAATCATCAAAATTCAATCGTATAATGGTAATTTCCTATAATTAAGGTTATTTTGATACTTATTGTATTGTATTTTTATAAATTTTAAAATTTCTATTTTATACAGTGTGTAGAATCGGTCATAAACATTAATATGAAAGCATATCTTGATCTCTTATTCCATGTTTTGAACAATGGCATTGATCGTTTGGATCGGACGGGCGTTGGAACGCGGTCGGTCTTTGGATATCAGATGCGATTTAATTTACAGGATGGATTTCCACTGTTGACAACGAAAAAATTACATTTACGTTCAATTATTTACGAGCTTTTGTGGTTTCTTAAAGGTGACACAAATATTGCATGGTTAAAAGAACGTGGTGTATCCATTTGGGATGAATGGGCTGACAAAAAAGGTGATCTTGGTCCTATTTATGGTTATCAGTGGCGTTCTTGGCCTACACCAGATGGGCGCCATATTGATCAAATAAATAATCTTTTGGCTATGATTAAAAAAAATCCTGATTCACGTCGCTTAATTGTATCAGCATGGAATCCTGGCTCGATAGAGGAAATGGCTTTACCCCCTTGTCATTGTCTGTTTCAATTTTATGTTGCTGCTGATAAATTATCTTGTCAACTTTATCAGCGTTCGGCCGATATTTTTTTGGGTGTTCCATTTAATATTGCTTCTTATGCATTGTTGACAATGATGATTGCTCAAATAACTAATTTACAAGTAGGAGAATTTATTCATACTCTTGGTGATGCCCATCTTTATTTGAATCATTTTGAACAAGCGGAACAGCAATTATCTCGTACACCTAGTGCTCTGCCATCGATGTTTATAAATCCAGCAGTGAAAGATCTTTTTTCTTTTACATTTGAGGACTTTGAATTACTTAATTATGAAGCTTTGCCACATATCAAAGCGCCGGTGGCAATATGACTCTTCCAATTTGTTTGATTGCAGCTATTTCGCAAAACAATGTTATAGGTCGTTCAGGTACAATGCCTTGGCGTTTATCAACAGATTTGCAACGTTTTAAAACTTTAACTTTAAATAAGCCCATTATTATGGGGCGAAAAACTTGGGATTCTCTTGGACGTCCCTTACCAGATCGCACGAATATTGTTATTACTCGTAATCGTGCATTGATGTATGAAGGTGCTATTATTGCTCATTCTTTATCTCAAGCATGTTATATTGCAGAAGAGGTAGCTTGTCAGAGTGGTGCAGATGCAATTTTTATTATTGGCGGTGGTGAAATTTTTCAAGAAGGTTTGCAGATAGCTGATAAAATGTTTCTTACTGAGATCTTAGCTTATATTGAAGGTGATAGTTTTTTTCCTGTTTTTGATAAAGAAAAGTGGACTATTGTTGAAACACAATGTATTCCAGAAAGTGATAAAGATAATTATCCTACATGTTTTGTAATTTATGAACGGAAATGATCATTTGAAATATTTATTATTCATATTGTAAGAAGATAATAAGCGTTTTAAACTGAGATTAAAGAACAAATTTATAAATTATTGAATTTGATTAATGGTATTAATTTAAATGAGGTGATAATGCCCTGGACAAATCAAAATGGCAGTGGCCCGTGGAGTGGTGATAGAAATAAAATCGATGGGGATAAAAAATTACCGCTTAAAAAGTCTTTCGGTTCTGGTGGTAATAGCGGTCCTAATATTGATGATATTTTGCGTAAGGGGCAGAATCAGCTCAAGCGGTTTGGTGGTAGTAGTGTTTTCATTATATTATTTTTACTTGCTATGTTTTTATGGTGTTTCCAATCTATTTACATTGTTCAGCAAAATGAACAAGCGGTGGAATTGCGTTTTGGTATTCCTAAAGAAGGCATTATCAGTGATGGTTTACATTTCCATTTTTGGCCGATTGAAACCTATATGAAAGTGCCTTTAACAGAAAAAACCATTGCTATTGGTGGTCAGTCTGGTCAGTTGCAACAAAGTGAAGGTTTGATGCTTTCGAGTGATCAGAATATTGTTAATGTCAATTTTTCTGTATATTATCGAATTTCAAATCCCAGTCAGTTTTTGTTTAATGTGAATGATCAAGAAGGTACGGTTCGCCAAGTTGCTGAAAGTGCGATGCGTGAAGTGATTGGTTCACGACCAGTTGATGATGTGTTACGTGATAAGAAAGAAGAAGTGGCTGATGATGTCAAAAAAATTATCCAATTGACTGCAGATAAATATCAACTCGGTGTTGAAATAAATCGTGTGTCAATCAGTGAAGCTGCTCCTCCTACTAAAGTTGCTGCTGCATTTAATTCTGTTCAACAAGCAGAGCAGGAACGTGGGCGAATGATTGAAGAGGGTAATCGTGTGCATTTTACTAAGATGGGTTTAGCTAATGGTGAGGCTTCACGCACACGGGAAATCGCAAAAGGTGAAAAAGCGCAGATGATTGAAGAAGCAACAGGACGTTCTGAACGTTTTCGAGCTATAGCGCGTGAAGCTGCAATTGCGCCAGAGGCTGTTCGCTATCGTCTTTATATGGAAACGATGGGCCGTATTCTTTCTTCTCCAAGAAAAATGGTTTTGGAT
This sequence comes from Bartonella sp. JB63, assembly GCF_002022665.1. NCBI lineage: Bacteria > Pseudomonadati > Pseudomonadota > Alphaproteobacteria > Hyphomicrobiales > Bartonellaceae > Bartonella > Bartonella sp. JB63. The sequence goes on along the minus strand of NZ_CP019788.1, from coordinate 906,034 downwards.
CAGACAGCTTCCCCAGCAATGTCTTATTTACCTTTGAATGAATTGCTGCTCAGTTCATCAAATAAAACAATAACAACAAAATCAGAACGTCCCGTAGTGCAGTTGGATTCTGATGTTTCTAAGGGATACTAATTATGCAGCAATCTCGTTTCTTTTTTATTTTGGGGACTATAATATTTATTTTTGTGACCTTATGGATGTCTGTTTTTATTGTTTATCCTCGTCAACAAGTAGCAATTAAACGCTTTGGACAAATTGTTAATGTGGAGCCTAAACCTGGTATTTATTTTAAAGTTCCTTTTTTTGATCATACAATTATTATTGATAATCGATTGTTGCGCTATGATTTACCTACTCAATCTGTGCAGGTTCGTGGTGGTGCATATTATGAAGTAGATGCATTTTTTATTTATCGTATTACTAATCCTAAACTATTTTTGCAGCGTATTGCATCTGGTCGTCCACAAATTGCTGCACGTGAAAACCTTGCACCACGTTTTATTGATGCTTTGCGTGCTGTTTATGGTAAACGAGAATTTAGAGCTGCTTTATCCGATGAACGTGGAGCAATGATGGCTGAAGTACAACGCCAATTTTCCGTAGATGCGGGCTCTTTAGGTATTACTATTGTTGATGTGCGTATTCGCAAAACTGATTTAACAGATGCTGTTTCAGAGGATGTGTATCGGCAAATGGCGGCTGAACGTGAGGCGGCAGCAGAAGATATTCGTGCTCGTGGTCAGCAAGAACGCGATCGCATTATTGCGGAAGCTAATCGTAAATATGAGGAAATCGTAGCAGCAGCAAAGCGTGATGCTGAAATCACTCGCGGTGAAGGTCAGGCTGAAAGTATTCGTCTTTTATTGAATGCACGAAAAGCTAATCCGCCATTTTACGATTTTTGGTTAGCAATGGAACAATACAAGAACTTAGAGAACACGTCGATGGTGATTTCACCAAAAGAGGATTTCTTTTTTTATTTCCGTAATCCGTCAAAAGCAAATAAAACATTTGTACCTGTAGAGGTTTTGGATAATAAGATGGTGATTGATAAATAGAAAGCTATCATAAGATTATGTTGTTTTTTGAAAAACTTGATTTAATATTTCTTTCTTTGAGATGAAAGTAATATGATATTGTAGAGGGTATGCTAGTTTCATATAAATGGATTTAATGATGTTTTAGCGGTATTAGCTAAGTGTATATTATAGGTAAAAATATGTTTCTTAAGCGTCTTGCTATAATGACCACTGTCTCTATTTTTTTATCCGGGGCAATAGGGTGGTCCAATGTTATTTTGGAGAAAGATGCACCGTTATCAGTGCCTGATTTAGTTGCGACGCTTTTAGATACTGTAGTGAATATTTCTACAGCACAAACGGTTGATGGGACTGAGCAAGATGAGGTTACTTCTTCACCGGTTATCCCACAAGATTCATTATTACAAGAATATTTTGATGATTTTTTTGCATCTGAAGATGATAAGAAGGATGGTCAATTTCAAAAAATTCGTTCTTTAGGATCAGGTTTTGTGATTGATGCACAAAAAGGGCTTATAGTTACAAATTATCATGTTATCGTTGACGCTGATGATATTGAAGTTAATTTTACTGATGGCACAAAGCTAAAGGCAAAGTTGCTTGGAAAAGATAGCAAAACAGATTTAGCTTTGCTTCAAGTTGCTCCAGAGAAGAAAAAATTGACAGCTGTACGTTTTGGTAATTCAGAAAAAGCACGTATTGGTGATTGGGTTATGGCTATAGGTAATCCCTTTGGTTTTGGTGGCAGTGTAACGGTTGGAATTATTTCTGCGCGTAATCGTGATCTTAATGCTGGACCTTATGATAATTTTATTCAAACAGATGCAGCAATTAATCGAGGTAATTCTGGAGGTCCGCTGTTTGATAGAAATGGCGAGGTGATTGGAATTAATACAGCGATTGTTTCTCCTTCCGGTGGATCGATTGGTATTGGCTTTGCTATACCATCTGATATGGCTCTTTCTGTTATCAATCAGTTGCGTGATTTTGGAGAAGTAAAGCGTGGTTGGCTAGCTATTCGAATTCAACCAGTTACAGATGATATTGCCAAAAATTTAAAATTAGATAAAGCTGTTGGAGCATTAGTTGCAAGTAAAATAGAAAATGCAGAAGTTGATAATAGTCAGTTGCATGTTGGTGATGTTATTATTAGTTTTGGAAATACCAAAATTAAAAATGCTCATGATTTGCCGCGTTTAGTAGCAGAAGTTTCAGAAGGGCAAGTAGTTAATGTTACGGTCTTGCGTGATAAGCAAGAGAAAAAAATCAAAGTTAAGGTTGGGCGTTTGGTTGAAACGGATTCAGATGAAGATATAATGGAAAACTCTAATAATGAAAAAAGCGATAGTTTTTCAGAAAAGATGACAATGCAATTTATGGGAATGGTGTTATCAGAACTGACAGCTGATTTACGTCAACGTTATTCGATTTCGGATAAGGTTAATGGATTAATTGTAACATTTGTTGCAAAAAATAGTGTAGCTGATAAGAAGCGTATCCGTGTTGGTGAGGTGATTGTTGATATTAATCAGAATGCAATGACAACAATTGAGGATGCCAAAAGGCGTTTTCATAAATTACGTGAAGCTGGGCGTAAAAATGCTTTATTTGTTGTTGCGCGTCCAGATGGAGAATTGCGATTTGTAACAATCCAAATGGATTGATATTTTAATTTCCTTATTTGTTATTGATCTCATTATTATGAGAGTGATATTTGCAGGAAAAAAATAAAGGCATTCCTTTTCATGACGCAAAGAACAGTTACATTGATAGCTGGCCCAACTGCAAGCGGTAAATCAAAACTTGCATTAAAAATGGCTCAGGAAAAAAATGCTGTCATTGTTAATACCGATTCAATGCAAGTTTATGATATCTTAAACATTTTGACGGCACGACCGACAAAATCTGATACTATGATTGTTCCACATTATCTTTATGGTTCTGTGAGTCCTGCTCTTAATTATTCTGTAGGACAATGGTTACGTGATGTCGAAAAACTTTTAAGTTTTTTAATTACAGCTCAATCAATTATTTTTGTTGGTGGAACAGGACTCTATTTTCGTGCGCTTCTGGAAGGATTTTCAGAAATTCCTCATATTCCAGATGTCTTTCGGCAGAAATGGAGACGCCGACTTCAAGAAGAAGGAGCTGAGAGCCTTTATCGTCAGTTATTACAGGTTGATGCTGCACTCTCCGAGCGTATTGTTCAGCAAGATAGCCAACGCATTATACGCGCTTTAGAAGTTTACGATGTGACTGGCCAAACGCTCAGTTGGTGGCAAAAGAAAAAAACTACATCTTTGATTGAAAAGGATTGCTTAGAAAAAATTCTTCTCATTCCACCGCGTCAGGAGCTTTATCAGAGAATCAATAAGAGATTTGATAATATGGTTAAACAGGGAGTGTTAGAAGAGGTGCTTGCTGTAAGAAAGCTTATGCTTTCTCCTTTATTGCCAGCGATGAAAGCTATTGGTTTACCTGAACTTATAGCTTATTTAGATGGATATTTAAGTTTTGAAAATGCTATTGAAACAGCGAAAACACAAACTAGAAGATATGCAAAAAGGCAAATGACTTGGTTTCGTAATCAATTGAGTGGGGAATGGAAGATTATTGCTGCGTAAAAATATTAAACGTTTGAGGATAACTCAAACAGCAGAAAGTATTTTAAACAAAAAATTTTTTAAAGATAATTTTTGATTAATAAATAGCATCGATAAAATTAGGATTCTATCCGTACAATAATGTTTTTGACTATACATACATTATTTGGAGATATAGTCATATGATGTTTTCTTCTCATATCAATGGCTCATGTTATTTCTATTGAAGAACAAATATTTGTATGAAAAGTGAAAAGCATTACAAATCCAGATTTAAAATTTTATTTTAGTCGCTTCATTTTTGAAATGATTGAAGATTTTAAAATTAATCAATTTGTTAATGTTTTGTGTGTTTTAATCTGTCATAGAATACACCAATAGTGTGGCAATAATGAATTGTAGCTTAGAGAATACTGTGCAGATAAGCTGTTTCTTACAATGATGTTTGTTTAGAGTGCTTGAACTTTTTATGCGAATCTTATTTTATAGGTCATGCAGTTTTCAACAGAACAGGATAATGCGTTAAAGGCTGTAGCTGCGTGGTTGAAAAATGGTAAGTCACCTGTTTTTCGTCTTTTTGGTTACGCAGGAACAGGAAAGACAACACTTGCTCGGTATTTTGCTGAAACAGTTGATGGTCCTGTTCAGTTTACTGCATTTACAGGTAAAGCAGCTCAAGTTTTACGTTCTAAGGGAGCGAGTAATGCGCGTACCATTCATTCATTGATTTATTGCCCTCGCGGTGAAGAAGAAGTTTCTGATGAAGTGACAGGTAAAACATCGCTTGCTCCAACATTTGCATTGAATCGACAAAGTCCGGTTGCACAAGCTAAACTTGTTATTGTTGATGAATGCTCAATGGTTGATGAGCAATTAGCACGTGATTTAATGAGTTTTCGAACACCAATTCTTGTTCTTGGTGATCCTGGTCAGTTACCTCCGATATCGGGGAGTAGTTTTTTTTCTGAGAGTGCACCAGATTTTCTATTATCAGAAATTCATAGACAAGCACGTGATAATCCAATTATTCGTTTGGCTATGTATGTGCGTGAGGGACGTGATATTGCTTATGGAGATTATGGTTCGGCGCGTGTTATTACTCGTAAAGAGTTTAATCAACAGTTAGTAATGGAAGCAGATCAGCTTTTAGTAGGGATTAATCGAACACGTCACCTTTATAATAAACGTTTGCGTGAATTAAAAGGATTTACAATCAATTTTCCGCAGGTTGGAGACAAACTTGTATGTTTACGAAATGATCCTACTAAAGGTTTGTTGAATGGCTCTTTATGGAAAGTTCTGACTTCACAAAAAGAGACTGTTAAACCAGGTATAAATCTTATTATTAAACCAGAAGATAGTGAACGTGGCGTAGCAAAAATTAAACTTCTAAAAGTAATTTTTGAAAATCCTAATAGTCAAGTTTCATGGCAATTAAAAAAACGATATGATGATTTTGATTATGGATATGCGTTAACTGTCCATAAAGCTCAAGGCTCTCAATGGGATAATGTGGTTTTATTTGATGAAAGTTTTGCATTTCGTGACATGTACGCACGTTGGCTCTATACCGGAATTACACGAGCAGCAGAGCGCTTAACAGTTGTTCGATAGCGCAAGAATATTTTATTGTTTTATTATGCTAAGATATATTTCTTTTTAATGTCAGAATATTATAGAAATGGGATAGTGTATGGCAATTAAACTTTCAGTTAATCTTAATGCTGTTGCTGTTTTGCGCAACAGGCGTAATCTTCCATGGCCAAGCATTGAAAATATTGGTTATATAGCACTTTCTGCTGGTGCAGCAGGTTTGACGGTTCATCCACGTCCGGATGAAAGACATATCCGTTTTGTTGATTTACCAAATATACGTTTTTTAATAAATAATTCTTTTCCTGATGCTGAATTTAATATTGAAGGTTATCCAAGTGATACATTTTTAGATTTAGCAGAAAAATATGCTGATCAGATTACTCTTGTTCCCGACGCTCCAGATCAGTCAACTTCTGATCATGGTTGGGATTTTGCTAGCAATGCAGAATTTTTAGCACCTATTATTCGGCGTTTAAAAGAAAAAAATATTCGTGTGTCATTATTCGCTAATACAGTTTTAGATGGTCTCGATATTGCTAAAATTATTGGTGCTGATTGTATAGAATTTTATACTGGATCCTATGGTGGTGCGTTTAATGATGAAAAAAAGCAAGCACAAGAGTTAGATAAATTAGTTTTAGCAGCACAGAAGGCGAGGCAATTACAATTAAATATTAATGTAGGCCATGATCTGACAATTGCTAATCTTCCTGCTCTTGTTGATCGGATTCATTGGATTAATGAAGTTTCTATTGGCCATGGACTTATCGCTGATGCATTAGAATATGGAATGCATGAAACTGTTCAGCGTTTTATTCAGTTATTGGTATAAATTTTTTATCTATTCAATATTTGGATATCTCTTCAAGAAAGTGTAACGATAAATTATTATATTTTAGTATCTAAATACTCTTATGGAGTTGTCGAAAAGCACTATTTATTATGTAATGAATTATTAATCATCAAATTATGGATTTCTGTAGCAAAAGCAGAAATCTTAGGCAAGAAATTCTAGAAAATATTGATTGAGATTAGAATTGAATAAAATAATTTACAATTTTAATTAATATCTGACAGGTGATATCTTTCTAAAGGTAAATTAATTTCATTTTGAGTATAGCATATTTACTTTATTAAAAGATCCTAATTTATGGTAGTAATTAAAATTACAGAAAATGCTTTAATTAATTATTTGTTTAAGCACTCGAAAAAATTATTTTGTAATTAGATTATCTTTTTTAAAGATCATTACGTTATTAATAAAATAAAAAAAATAATATTGATTAATGCTTGAGTGCTTCAGTGTAGAACTATAGAAAATGATAAATTTCAGCGATATTTTATTATTATTTTCTGTAATTGTATTATTTTTACTACATACTTTAATTTGAAAAAAATGTATCATTACGTATTCTATATGTGTTTTTGGAGTTTTATATGAAACGTTTAACAACATCTATTTTTGCATTACTTTCAGTTTCTGTAGCGCAGGCAGCAGATTTTGTAATTCCCTATCAGTCATCTACTGTTCCACCGGTCATTTCTCTTCCTCCCTTTTCATGGACAGGTTTTTATTTTGGTGGGCATGTTGGTGGTTTTGAAGGTCCGAATGCTTCCTATTATCTGAGCCCTCGAGGTGAAAAAAAAGAATTTTTGTTTAAAAATAATTCATCACTTAAACTTTCGGGTGTTATAGGTGGTCTTTATGCGGGTTCGAATGTTGATATCAACAATGGGCTTGTTGTAGGTTTTGATACAGATATTAATTGGTCGAGTGCAAAGGATACAAAATCTATCGATGTAAATAATTTTTTAACGCTTCTTAAAAAAAGAATTGACACTAATAACATAGTATCTCCAATTGAGGAATTTTTGGGTTTAAAACAAACTGTAGAACAAAAATGGGTTGGTGCTACACGGATTCGTGTCGGATTTGGTTTTGATCGTGTCATGCCTTATTTTGCTGGTGGTGTTGCTTATACACATCTTAAAAATTCTTATATATTAGAAGCGGCAGCACAACTTCTTAAGAACAAGGTATTACCACAATCAGAATCAGATTTTTCTTCAATATCTGAAGAAAAAACAATGATTGGTTTTACCGTGGGCGGTGGTTTAGATCTTGCAATGACCGATAATCTTATTTTACGTGCGGAGTACCGTTATTCAGATTTTAATAAAAAGAAATTTACAGAAAAATTTGAAATTAAATATAAATCCAATGATTTTCGTGTTGGTGTAGCTTATAAATTTTGATTTAGCTTATTAAATTGAAAAAGAGTCTTACATTCTTTCAGTTTGATTATTATCTATATGCGTCTTTTTGAGATTTTAAGTTTAAAAAAGAAGATAGAATTAAAAAACTAAAATAAGATTGTAGCAGAGTGTAATGGAAGTTGCTTAAATTTAAAGCGTGGCTTTATCTTAAGTGCGTGGAGTTTCTTAATGCAAGATGTCACCTAATTAGTTAATACAAAATTCAATATTCAAAAGCTCGGTTTTGATACAAAAGTTAATACTATGTTTCAGTTATCAAATTTAATTGATCGGGCCAATGATCCATTCCTAACTGAGGGAAATGATATCTTGAAAGAGGTATTAGAAGGTGTTATTACTCGTTTGGAGAATGACATAACTGATGGGAGTTGGATAAGAAAAGATTATGTGAGCATAGATTTTAAAATGATGCCTGCTTTAATAAAGCAGGCAAACAGTAAATATCCAGCGATGAATCTTAAACTTGCTATGACATCTGAAGATCTTTGCTTATCGATCAAAACAACTATCAATGATGGGGTTCAGTCTTCGAGGTTTATAACGGATGTACTAAATGGGAGTATACCCCATTTTGTGGTAATAGATCATAAAACCATCGATAGAAAGACTTCCTTGATATTATTTGAGGCTACAAAGCTTGATCATGAGGTTTCAAATATACTTATATCGAGAATGAAAAGAGTCATTGAAGCTTCTCAATTGCCTGATTGTTATTATTCTATTGTGGAGATGGATATTCAGAGAAGTTTCTCTGAGTGCGCGATTTTCAGTTTGGCTCTTGCCAAAAAACTGTATCGTGAGACAGATAAGTTAGAGAGAATACACAAAGATAATATTAACGGTGTTTTATGTGATCGCAAATCGTATTTATCTTATGATAAATTGGATAAATATCTCCCAGTTACTTTTTACAAACATGCACAAGGTATTAGACGTATTAATGAATATGTGAAATCAAATCCAGAGACTGCAAATAAATTTGTTAACAAAAAAAATGAAACTATTTTTGAGAGGTTTAGTAGGAATTCAATTTTGGTCAGTGAGAAAAATGTATCTATTTCATCCCATAGAAAAAGGATTGCTGAATATAAATCATTAATAAGATGATAAAGTTTTTAGATGTTATTAGTTCGGAGCTTTTCCATTAATTTTAGCAAATTTGTTTGATTTTTACGCTGTCTTTCTCGTGAAAGAAGGAAAGCGCTTTTTATTGGTATTTAGTATAAAGATAGTATAGAGAATAAAAACATACTATCAAATTTGTGTGCAGGAGAAGGAATTGCTCTCTATCTTAAAATATTTGAAATTTTAGAAGAATAGACAAAGAAGGGTTTATTTTAGAAATTTAATTTTATGGGCTTTAGCTATGAAAAAGACGAAGCAGGTAAGTTTAAATATAACTTTAGAAGAATTTCCTACGCCTCTACACAAAGGTTTTCTCTATCCTAATAGTGATGTGCTAAAAAATAAATATAATATTACGGATTTTGTTCTTTTCTTAGAGAGATGTGCGCATGATACAGCAAAGGCAGCTGTTAATTTGAAGAAAGAACCTTGTCCAGAACGGTTTGATTCTAACTATCTAAAGTATTTGCATAAGCGTTTATTTGAGAATACATTTGAATGGGCTGGATGGACCCGTAATGTCTTGTTTACATTTTCAGATGGTGTAAGTTGCTCGGCATTATGTCTGAGAAAGGGAGATTGCAATTTCACTTTCGCATTTGGTAAAGAAATACAGGAAGGCTTAGAAAAGGTAGACCGAATACTCGTTGAGAAGAATAATTTACAGGGTTTATCACGTGAAGAATTTGTAAATCAGATAACAGAGTTATTTAATGCTATCAATTATCTACATCCTTTTAGAGAAGGTAATGGACGTACGCAGCGAATGTTTTTTTCTAAGCTTGCCGAAGCTGCAGGGCATCAGATTGATTTCTCTGTCGTGACACAAAGACGTATGACGGATGTTTGTGTTAAGGCAATGCGAGATGGAAATTTAGAGCCTATGCGACATATGTTTGAAGATATTTCCAATCCAGAAAAGAGACTTATTTTAAAGGACTTTATAAAAAGGGTTGGTTATTCAAAGTTGTCAGAATACATCATTATGGCGCCAAAAGAAGATGTAGTCTATACGGGACGTTGTAAAGACTTTAGTTTAGATTGTGTTGTAATAGAAATACAACAAGGTATTTGCATTGTATGCAATAAGGATCATTTGACACCAGAACAATTAAGGACATTAAAGCTTAATGATGAGCTTACTTTTACAGTTTCAAGCACTAAAAACCTTGAAAATATTTTTATCCCAGGAGAAAAAATAGCTCCTTTGACAGAAGATGAAATTGTTAAAAATCTCGTTAAACATATCTCTGTTCAAAAGCAAAAAGAGAAAATTGAGCATTATTCAAAACTTGTTTATAATGATTCAAAAGCGCTGAACAAAGCTATGGAATTAATTAATACAAAGCCGAATTCTTATAAAGCATTTGTTACACAAATCACAAATCGAAAATCACAAATCGAAAATCACAAATCGAAAATCACAAATTATATTAAAAACTTGATGTTTAAATCATTTAAAGGCAATTGTGATAAACTTGCTAATGCAGTTGAAGATTATGCGCAGATTGTAAAAGGTGTTAGGTGTGAAATTCTTAAGAAGTTTCAGGAAAAAAGAAAGCGTTGTGAACACACGGTAGAAATGCCCAGCCATGAGATTCAAAACATTCTTAGTTTGCCAGAAAGTATGCTAGAGAAAACTTTAGAGTCAGGTGTTTCTTTGAAACATCAAGATTTATATAATTTTATGGCTAAAATTAATTTTCGTCTTTCTCCACGTCAATGGAAAGCACTCTATGATGGTGACTGTGAGTACTTTGCTAAAAAATTGGGCGTATCAATAAGTAAAGGAAAGACCATTATTACAACCATTAAGAAACTCAAAAAAGTGGATAAACAATTGCAAGCGATCAAAATGAAACGCTATAATGTAAACATTACCACTCGCTAAAATATGTGCTTGCATTTTCATTGAAATATTTTGGGAATGAACAGCTGTTCAAGAGCAGGAGACCTAACTATAAACATTATATCATTTGAAATATGGCAAAAAAGTTTTCTATGAGTAGGTTTCGTTGCTGAATTTAAAGAAAAGGTTTTTGAAGATTTGAAACACTCAGATAGCGTAGTTGATTTTATTGAAGTGGAAGAACTTTATAAATACGAAGGAGAATTTTGATCCGCAATTTTGCATCATTAGATTCCATTTGATAACATTAAGGATAATTAAAAGGTATTTCTTAAACTACTCTGAAGAGTGAATTTAAAAAAATGGCGTAGATTTGAGATAAACTATATGTAAGTATATTTAATGTTTTCATGTATTAAGTTTGTTAACCGGTTTGTGAGGATACTTCTATTTTAACACGCATCATTGGTTAGTTAATACAAACTTTTAAAATCATTTGAAAAAATTAATTATTTACTTAGAATAATGAAAATTTATAGAATACACAAGTCGAAGCAGTATTAGAAAACTGCAATAAGAATTAAATAGGTTTTGGGAAAAGCTATAAAAACTGCTAATGTGAAAAGATATAAGTATAAAGGTAATTTATCAGAAGGTCATGATGAAGTCATTGCTACAATAAAATAATATTAACAATTATAATAAAAAGAAAAAACTAAAACTATTATTATAATAAAAAAAGAAAAGACATTTAAGATTTTAGAAATTAAGGATCAGATTTATAAGAAAGAAGAGCCTCGTGGTTGCGAGAAGCTTTCAGATCCAATTAAGTGCTCATTAGAAAATCAATCACCTGTTTACAAGTAAAAAATCAATTTCGTTTATGATACTTTATTCTATATCTTATGGGTATTGATGTAATGGATGAGTTAGAAAACTGCTATCGATAATTTTACAAAAAATTTTATTAAGTGCTTTCAAAATTCTTTATGACGTTGTTTAAGAGTTGGCCTGTACTCATAAGCAAGAAAATGTTTCGAAAAAGGACAAAATTCTCAAACTGAATAGCTGTTGCTTACTAGTTAATTTTGAGCCTGATTAAGGTTTTGCAATACAGGAAGGTATGTTCCAGAGACCGTGAAAGCCGAGGTTGGTTGAATTTCCAGGTTACTGGAGTGTCAAGGCAAGAAAAGATATCACAAAGCTTGGTTGGCTAGTAACCTGGCAGTTGGATTTGTAATGTGGTTGAAAAACTAAAAAAGTAAAAAAGCTATGGAAAACAAAGTTTTTATCAAGTGAATCATTTGGATGGGAATTTCACAACACAGATCTGAGATAGAAATATAAACAGTATATGAAAATTTTGATTCAAAGATGGCAAAACAAATCACTGTTTCTTTGGTTCTTGAAACGAAAACTATCGATTTGCATAAATGGAGAAGGTTACATTTTTGGTTAATGATGCATCTTAAACTCTTGAGAAAAAAGTCACAGAAAAAAAGCTAAAACTATATTTTGTTTTTTCAAGTAGATTTAAGAGCTGATTGGGTTCAAATGGCAAATTCATAGCATTTGTACATTGTTTATGCGCGAAGCCGTAAAAAGTTAGGCGCTGCAAATAGAAACTAAAAATGCGTTGATAGTGAAAGTCGACGGTTTAAATCCGACATTTATGCCATTAGCAGCTGAGTTTATTATTATTTTGAAAACTTTTAAAGTGAGATGCAAAGGTATGCAGATAGTATTACGAAGAATCTTAAAAAACTGGGTTAAATGGGAAGAGCAAGCTTTGAGGTTTAATTGAATTAGAGAAAGAAATCTGTTGTGCAATCGAATTTGAGAAAAATGGAACTAAAGGTATGAGAAGAAACATGCAGGTTTTTAAACATTTCTATTTAACACAATGTAAATCTCAAATGAAAAAAGTTCATAGAAATAATAGTAAGTCATCTGACATCGGATATTGGGGCGATTGAATATTTTTGTAATTTTTATGAGTATGAAGGTGGCACAAGAGTTTTAAGGATACCAGATCATGATATTTCTGTTGCTGTAGATTATAGTATCAAAGCGCAGGTAAAAGGGTGGATTTATGAGAGGGCAAGTGCCTAGAAACGTGCTTAATAGCAAGCTGCTCATCGATGAGAGTAATAAAAAGATAAAAATCTTATAAAATCAAATTATTAATAACTTATTTTAATTAAATTTATTCACTTTTATAAAATTTAATTTCTTTCTTTAAAGAATATTATTATATTATTGAAAATAATATATAAAGAATTATAATATTTTTGTATACAGTGCAAATATGATGGATATCTAGAACCACGCTTAATAGAGTAATTTTAATTGGTTATTTTAGCGTTGACCTGGAAGGAAAGATGATAGCCTCTGATCTAAAAATTATGAATTTTCGCATGGTAATCTCTTAAAGATATCAGAACAAACGATTGATTAAGAAACGGTTTAAACGGTTAGCAAAAGTGAGTTGAATGCATTTTGGCAATTAGGAAGAGATTTCTCTATTTGGATGAAAGAGTATATACGTCAATAAAAATTTGAAGAGGATAAAGATTTCATAAGGACATAAGATTTATTGTCCGAAAAATCTGAGAGTATGAAATCTAAAATTTTTGCAATAATAGACTAATATCTCGCTTTGGATATGGCAAAGAACTTTTTATGATTAGAGCATAATGAAAAAGGCAAATAGGCATAACAGTATTTTATCGAATGCCAACGATTTGCAAGGCAATTAGTGGTCTCATGGATTTAGTATTCAAACTTGGAAGAATGAATGATAGGGTTTTTGATATATTTATAGGAAAAATAGAGAGGAAAGTACAATATGGTTGTTGAATTAATTTCAACAATAGAAGCTATTTGAAAATTTAAAGCGCTCTGGTTGTTTGTTTGATTTCATTGAAGTGGCTAAATGTAGAAGTGCCACGAAACGATTGAATCCATTATTTACATGGTCATAATTGTCTTTATCGTCGTGTCTCAAACGCTTTTTATTATCTTATCAGGATAAATACCAAGAAAGATCTTATGGACTGTCCTACGATTACCATTCAAAGATCAAATGGAACAGGAAAAATCGTTAATTACAAAATGTCAAGATAAAATACCAAATGCCATTAAGATTCTGATGATTATGATAGATTTTTTAAATTATGTATCTCTTGTTAACAAGCTTATGAATCAAGTTTAAAAAAACTATCGCGAAAGTAGCTTAGTTTTCAAAGAAAAATTTTATCTCTTCGTTTTTTAGAACGAGAAAGAGATTAATGCACAACATTGTAAAGCCATAATGTGAAATTAGTTCTTCAATGCTAATTCTGGATATGGAAATTAATTTATGTTCAATCTGAGAGATTCACTAAACAAAATCCTTCGTTCAAAAAAAAATAAAAACAATGTTGTATCTGAGCAAAAGGAAAAGGCTGTACTTAGGAAAAAATACAATTTTATCTTTTGGAAAGATTCGTTATTGGAAGTTAATGTTACGCGTCTAGAGAATGACATTATTCATGGTAGTTGGTTTGATATGTGTTATGAAGAGTTGGATTTCGAGATGATGCCTACTCTGATAAAGAGAGCAAACGAAAAATATCCACTGATGAACCTTAAATTTTCTGCAACACCTGAAGATGTTCCCATATTAATACAAAACACAATAGATGATAACATTCAATCTTCTAGATTGATAGTTAACGTGGGGAATGACAGAATTCATTTTTCAGTAATTGATCATCAAACTCTTAATAACAAGACATCTTTGATATTATTTGAACCTGTATCATTCATTCATATGAAACCGGCGATTCTAGCGATGAAGGTAAAAATAGCTCTTGAGGCAAGTCGATTACCTTGTCATTTTTCTATAGTGGAAATGGATATTCAACGGAGTTATTCTGAGTGTGGGATTATTAGTTTGGCTCTAGCTAAAAAGCTTTATAATGAAGCTGATAAATTAGAAAGATTGCATAGAGATAATATTAACGGTGTTTTATATAAATCAGATACTTTTTTTGTATCTTATGATCAGTTAGATAAGTATCTTCCAGTCACTTTTTACAAACATACGCAAAGTGTAAACCGGCTTAATGAGTATATAAAATCAAATCCGGAAGCTAAAAATGAAATTATTAACAAGAAGAATGAAGTTATTTTTGAGAGGTTTGATAAGAACTCAGTTATTATAAATGATAAAAAAGTATCTTATTCGCCACATAAGAAAAGGATTTATGAATATAGATCTTTGATGAGATAAGTATTAATCTTTAGTTAAATTATCAATTTTGAAAAATAAGGGTTGTGATAAACCTTCGGCGGTTGTTTTGAGTTCTCTTATTTTACATAATTGTGCACTTATCCCATATAACGATTTTATTGGTTGTGATGATGCTTATTGAGGCAATTAATGACATCATTGGTCACTTATCGGTTTTTTTTATTTTCTGATTGGTTTCTTTGTCTGTATAACTCTGCGAAGTAGCTATACGAAAATTCACAATCTTTGAACCAGAAAGCATCATTTTTCCTTCTGGATCAGCACCAAGATGCCCGATTAATGTCACTTTGTTCAGCATATTTGTATCTTTTTAAAAGGAAAATAAGCAATGAGTTGAAGCATAATTTTTATACAGGAAAATACTCTTTTTACCCGTATTTATTATAGAATATTTTTTCTGTTCTTCAATAGAAAAACATTGTAAATAACTGAAAATAATAGTTTATTTATCTTCTTGTTCTGTTGTTCATCATTTCATTGTTGTTTATCGATCTTCAAAAAAATATCCTCTATGAAAGTCTATTTTCTTTCATCATTGGAACAAAAAATTCTAATCTTTCTTGTCGCATATAAGCGACAAATGTTTGTTGTTAGAAAAACGCTATATTTCTCTAAGTGGTTAGATTCCTTAAAAGACAAACAAACACAAAAGAGGATTGCAGCACGTATTTTACATCTTGAATATAGTTTGCTAGGGGATGTGAAATATTTTCATGGCATTGGTGAACTAAAAATCGATTATGGTCCCGGCTACAGAATTTATTTTTCAAAACAAAGGAAACAAATTATTTTATTATTAAATGGGGGCGATAAATCTACCCAACAAAAAGATATTGAAAAAGCTCTTCTGTTAGCAAAAGAGGTTAATGATGAAAACAACACCCTTTAACGCCAGCGAATATTTTAAAACACCTGAAGATTTCAAGATCTTATTACAAGATGCTTTAGAAACTAAACATAGTGGCTATATTGCACATGTCCTAGGCATTATTGCCCGTAAACAAGGGATGAAAGCTCTTTCTCAAGAAACAGTTCTAAACCGGGGGTCTCTTTATCGTTCTTTTAAACGTTAAAGGTGATCCAAAACTTTCTACTTTTCTTAGTGTTCTAAATGCTTTAGATTTGCAAATCACTTTAACACCTACCCAAAATAACTGTGAAGCCTAAAATAAAAATAATATTTTTCTCTTAAGGGCTCATTGTTAAATAAGAGATTATTAGAAATTTTGTAATAAATTAATAATTTTTGAACAGATTCAGCAGTAGCTCCTCACACCTTATTCATACACTCGATAACCTCTTAGCACTGTCCAATTTATTTTGAAATGCTTTTCTTTTTTTTTTGGATTTCTTAAATTCTTGATGAAGAGCTTTCTCTATCTCCTGATCCATTTTTTTCAACATTGGTTCATCGTCTTGATCGTCCATCACCATCTTTACAGAATGTTTTTTGATGTTTTTGTTCACCTCCTCTATGAGAGGCTCGATATTCAGAATATTCCGTGGCACATTTCCACCATAGATCCAGGCCTTTACCTGCGCTTTGGTACTGAAATCCGCATTTTCTGGTATGGTGTAATACTGCCCACCATCAAACTTTTCACACACTCTCGTGCCATCTTCATATTCGTGAGATTGTAAAAATATTCTGCCGTTCCATCTCCCCAGGGCACATGACCAACTGTCGTTGTTACAAACTTCTTCTGCATCGGCTGTTGACTGTTTGTTAAGAACAACTGTTTTAAATTTAAAATCTGCATCTTTTTTCCTATTTTTGCGTTATGCTCTGTTTGATTCAAATTTGACCACACAGCGCTTTTTATGTTGCCAACGTGAATTAAAAAACGATCAAATCTCTTTCTATGGTGCTTTTCTATCGATTTAAACACATATCCAATCACAAAATGATCACTACTTTTTACTATTTTGTTGAAACCTTCTCTCCAAATCCATTCAAAATATTTTCAGCTTCTATCTTTTCAACAAGCCTGAGAGGATTTGCTTTCCCTCTTTCACAGCTCTTCATAACGGCTTTACGAACTAAATTAGCTTTGGATAAAAGCTCGTTTTCTAAAGCATGGCACAACTTCACTAGCTCACGAGTGCTAGAAAAAAACGTATCCGATAAACCATCAATTTCACCGCCTAAAATCCGCTTAACCGTTCTCATCAGTGACCAAGATGAAACCGTTTCTAAAGCCATGCCATAAGCAAGCGCTATACCTTCATAATCTGAGCGCTGTGGAATTTTCAAACCACAGGAAAGCATGCGAAGAGCCTTAGAGATATCCTCTTTGTCGGCTTTCACCGCAAACAACTCTTGAAGCCGATCATAACCCTCTAAAGCTATCGTTTCTTGCTGTTTCGTCAACGGAATGCCATCCACCAAAACCAAGGGGAAACCCGGTGCTATCATGCTGTGAACTTGATCCAAAGTATCCTCGAGCGCCGATATTAAGGACACTGTCTGCAATCCGTTCCCCAACGCTTTTTTGGCCTTGAGAGCGTTGTTGTTCATAATTCTTCCTTTCCTCTAATTTTTCGATCACTCTACGAACCCAATTACGCCAGGTTGCTTGACAATCATGTTTGGTAGCGTCTTTTCCTGTTTTCGCATTCCAATAATCTCGAAACTTTGCAATTTCGACTTTCACGCGTTCTGGAGGTATGCCTTCTTCGATTGCGAAATCGTAATCGGGTTCAAAATCAGCAGGCAAGCGACAACCTCTATCGGTTTTAACGCGCTTGGTTTTCTTTGGAATGTTTTCTTGCTCGTGAATGGGAGGTTGGTTTTCTACATCCGTTGCGATTTGCTCTGGTTGGCTTTCGCAATCACGAACCTCTGTTGGCTCATCAACCAAATCGATAGGCTCTAAAAACTTTCAGAACAAATTTCTTTTTTGATAATACGATAGTATTAGTTTTTTTATTATAACTGTTATTGTTAGTGTTATTGTTTATGTTATATATATAGGCATCATTAAGTATCGTTTTAGCATCATCACAAGCATCATTTTATGTTTTTCCCACCTTGCCTGCGCTGCTTTTTGTGCTCTCTACGATAATTTCTTTGACCGAGATGTTTTCGATACCTTCTCTAAACTCTCATTGGAGTTATTGAGTTCTTCTGCAACTTGTAAACTCCATAAATACCCATCATCTAAACGTTCGATATGACCTGTTTTTAATAAAACATCTAACGCTTTCATAAACATTTTTACTGAACAGCCAGTGTAATTAGCCCAGACTTTCATATCATTTAAAAGCGGCTCTCCAGTATAAAGCATTTGCAAACGCAATTTGATATAAACATTGCATTCAATGGGAGATAAACAAGCAAGATCAAGAATCCACTTATCTGCAAAAAGTTTCGTCCAAGGTAATTTACTGGACATATTTTTCCCCTTCTTTCTTTAAATATAAAATTGCCAAAGCATCTGCTTCATTATAATCACAAGGCACATGCCCTTTGGAATACATTGCCTCTATCATCTCTTCTTTCGAAGCATTTCCTTTTCCTGTCGTCGCTTTCTTTAAAGCCGCCATAAACACGTGCTGCATCCGTACCTATATGCCGGTGCACCTCTTAAAATACACTATACGCCTCATTTCATTGCACTAAGTGCGCAGATCGTGTGTATTTCTGTAAACTATCTATGAAACGCTTTTTGAAACCGTACGCATTACTATATGCCTTTATAGACAATGATGGTCCTAAAACACTTTTAGCTATTAAATTATCATTTTCATCAAGAGAAAAATCCTAATCAAAATCGCTAAAAACAATTGTGCTGCCATCTGGAAAATGCATTTCTGTCACTGAATCTTCTAAAATGCAAAAAGTATAAGATAAGTTTTGTATTTTTTTACGAAAGACATAAAAACCAACAAAAAACATGATTACATTGGCCATAAAAAACACAATCATTCCTGCCAAACCGTAATCCATCTTTATTTCCTTTCTTCATACTGTAATTGCATTATCATGTTCCCTAAAGCCTTTGCATATCGTTGCACTCACACTCATCTCTGCAAACAGAAACATCATCACAAAATGTCAGTGGGCGGGATGAGCTTTCTTGAATTAATGACTGCAAACGCTCAGGATAAAAAAAATCATCCGAACGTAGATCAATATTATTTTTACGAGCATAATGAAGTAATTGTATTTGATAAGTTGCAGGAAATAACCCATTAGAACCGCCTCTTTTTTTAGGATAAGTTATGCGATAAACAGCTCCCTTGCATTTGTGTAAAATGCGTGCAACTTTAGTAACCCCTCCCAAATATTGTATAATAGTATATGCAGGTTCTTGTCTCATAATAACAATATTTCATAAATTATGAATTTTATCAAGTGTAAATTTCAGAATTTATAACATTGATTTTTCATTCAATCTAAAAGAGTTTTATTCCATGGAACGTGAACAATTAAGATTATGGCTCAATGAGCAATTATCTAAAAAGGGGCATGGCAGCAAAAAAATGCTAGCTGAGCATTTAGGAATATTACCCTCTACTCTTACTAGCATATTAAATAATTCAGGAACAAACCGCTCAATAAAAGCAGATGAATTAATAAAAATTATTAATTTCATTGGTGAAATACCACCTTTTTTAATTGAGGAATCTAGTCAATTTATTCGCCTTTTTTATCAAGCAAAGCCTGAAGTTCAGCAAGCTGTTTTAACGATTCTTCAGAATTCTGGCCAATTAGACAAAAAATAATAGCAGCTATCATTTTTTTATTCCCACATTTCCAAAGTTTTTCTAGTGTTTCTTTATCCACTATTAGCTTCCATACGTAGATTTTTCATTTTTTATGAAATTTATAATTTAAATTTTTCATTTAATATGAAATATGAATATTCCATAAACCAAACACAAAGAACTGTCGCAAGGCATTAGAGGGGGTAAGTTATGAAAAAGACGATTTTTATTAATCCAAATGAAATTCTTTTAGCAATGTGCAGTAATGAAAATGAAAACACTGCACGTTCTGGTCCTTTTTATGATGAAACAGAAGTATTGAACTTTTTATCTGGCATCGATGATGTGGAAAGAATTATTCGCATCGAGCTCTCAACAAATCGATGGGAAGATATTTCCGAAGAAATTGCTGAAGAATATTTAGATCAAAGCAGCTGGATGCTTGATGAAGAAAGCGATATTCCTCCTTTTGTAGAATACAGCGATGCCTATAAAGCTTTTAAAAAAGATCTCGAAGATCAAAAAATTGATGATGAGATCTATGGCACTTATGAGAGCAGCACCGTCTCAGACTCTCTGATGTACTTTAAAAGAGGAGTCTTTAACATGACACATTCTCCTTTAAGCCTTATTTCGCAAAAATATGGCTTCTCAGAACAAGAGTTTCGTAAAACCATTGTTAAAACCTGTATCAGCCATAACTTCTCTGATGAAGAATTTGCTGCTTTTATTTCCGTCGCTAATACTTATGGACTCAATCCGCTCACAAAAGAGATTTACGCTCTTCCTAAAAGAGGTGGCGGTATTATTCCTGTTGTCTCTATTGATGGATGGATCAAAATCATCAAATCAAATCCTAAATTTGACGGGATGACTTTTCAAGATCAACTTGATAAGTACGGAAATCTGATCGCCATCAAATGTGCTATTCGTTTGAAAGAAATTAAAGATCCTATTGAGGTCACTGAATATCTCAACGAGTGTAAACAAAAAACAGACCCATGGCAGAAATATCCTGCACGGATGTTGCGTCATAAAGCGGTCATCCAATGTGCTCGTTATACTTTTGGATTTTCCGGTATTTATGATGAAGATGAAGCGGAACGGATTAATCAGAGCTCCCCTTCACAAAGGCAGCCTGTCTCCGAGGAAATGATCATGGAAATCCAAAGCCTCATGCATGAAACACAAACAGATGAAACAAAAGTTTTGAGCTTTGCAAATGTCAGAAATATAACAGATCTTTCTCTTCAAGAAGGACAGACTGTTTTGCGTCTCCTACAGAAAAAAAGAGAGAAGCACTCCTCTCAAGAACAACAGCCTGTTGAAATCGTCTATGACTATGATGAGACTTACAGTCAAGACAGTATTCATCATCAAGAACAAAGGGCGGTTTGAAATGAAGCAAAGAACTGCAGAATGGTTTCAAGCACATTTAGGGAAGGTCACCACTTCAAATATTTATAACCTCCTCAATAAGACAGCGAAAGGATTGCCCACAAGCAAATATGAAGAATATAAAATCAAACTCATGACAGAACGCTTAGTCGGTGAAATAAGCCATTCTTATACAACATCTGCTATGCAACGGGGCATTGAATATGAAGAGGATGCCCTCAAAGAATATGCCTTCATTTATGATACAGAGGTCACTCAATGTGGTTTCATTCAACATCCTACAATTCAAATGGTCGGTGCAAGCTCTGATGGTTTCGTTGGTGAGAACGGATTAGTTGAAATTAAATGTCCCCGGTCTGTAAACCACCTTCGTTTCTGGATAACAGAGAAAATCAAACCAGAATATTTAGCACAAATGCACTTTCAAATGGCTTGTACAGGACGTCAGTGGTGTGATTTTGTGAGCTATGATCCGCGGTTTTCAGGGCAATCTGCTCACTTGCGTCTTAAGGTTCAGCGTATTCATCGCAATGATGAACAGATTGAAGCCATCAATCAAGCGGTTGAAACTTTTTTAGAAGAAATCGAACAAGAGATAAAACAGATTACAGCTCAGGCTGTTTAAAGTTATGGGGACGCTCCCGCCTTCATCCCCCCCAGCGTCCCCGCCCTTTCTTAAAAACTTTTAAAACATGCGTGCTTCACGCCACGGGTAAGCTGCATCTCAATGTAAGGAGAAAAACATGGCGCATGGCCTTCCTACCATAACACAAACAGCTATTGCTCGTGCCTTACGAGAAGCTAAAAAGCAGGGCTGTGAACTCATGGAAATCAAGCCTACGGAGGAACTCCTCATTTATCTCAAATCCGATATCCCAATTCCAAACTCAGCCAGCCATCTTGATATATCAAGTGATGAATATGACTATGATATCATCTTAGATGCGTTTGCAACGGCTTGTCAATATACAAGATCTCTCAATTTATCTCGGAATGTCAATGACCTACATTAGAGAACTTGTAAGAGTCGGAGCTTTTCCTAAGCCTATACAAGAAGGACGTTATTTAAAATGGGATCTTGTTGAAATTGATCGTTATATTGAAGCCAAAAAAAACTGAAAGAGATTCAGTATAATTGTCCTAAAAGATGAGGAGGAGGTCAAAGTGCTAAAAAGGTACCTCAAAAAGTAGCAATGATTCGCATTTTAGCAGCATCGTGGTGCCGTCTGATAGCGTTATAATCGAGTTGCGAAAGGTGGTTCAAAAGGTGATTTAATTTTTTATGATTTTTAATAATCACTGAAAAATAAGGGGAAATTCAGATGTCGTGGTGCGGACGGCGGGACTTGAACCCGCAAGGCTTTAGGCCGGCAGATTTTAAGTCTGCTATGTTTACCGATTTCATCACGTCCGCGAACAGTTTTCCATAAGACATATCTTCTATTGAATCAAGGATTAATAATTAAAAGATAAGGTGTTCGACTTTTAATAAAATTTTTTACAGAGAATTTATCTCCTTATGATTTAAGGGAAATCTGTTTGATATTGTCACATGAGAAAATAATTCATGTTATGGGTAAATTTGTTTAGTATATAACTAAATTTTGGAAATCTTGTTCTTAAGATAGCTGATTTTTGTCGATTGATGCTATAAAGTATTTTTCATCTAGGATTTAAGAGAAAAAAATTTTCTAATTGTTTCAGGTGGTAATTTTAATTTTGAATATTAAAGAACAGATTTTATATTTTCAGATGGATATTTTATTTTAGTTTTTCAAAACGTTTTGACAGGTTATGTAATTTTGGGCTCAATTATCATTCTGATGATGGTATTGTATGTTTTTATTATCTTTAAAAATCGACTAGAAATTTTGCTTCTTCATTGGTTATTTTTGAAAAAAATATTAATTTCTCTATTTTAGAAGGAGAATTTAAAGATTTTTATTAATCATATCTTAATATTGTAGATGAGCAAGAATTATTTTGTTTTGTAATTTGAAAATTTTTCTGAACAAAAGGATATAAGAAGTGAAGTCCATTTTTTGTTTTATGCTGAGTTTGTTTTTATTACTAGGTATTGGAACATATACTGTAGTAGCTGAGCCAACAATAATGCAAAAAACTGCGCTTTCAAGTTTAGTTGTTGATATTAATAATGCTATGAAGAATAGAAATTTTTCTATTATTACTGCTCACATGCCTGATCGGCTTTATAAAGAAATAGCAAGCCGGTTAAACACAACAGAGGATAGTTTACGAAATAATTTCCTTGAGCAACTCCGTACTCAGTTTGAAGGTCTACCTACTGATGCTTATCGTTTAGATGAAACAGAAATAGACTATAAGCAGATTAATAACGATACTTTTTATGCTTTGATTCCAACTATGCTTGAGACAAAGAATCGTATCATAAAATATAAAACCTTAGCGATTTTTGATAATGCTAAATGGTCTTTGGTTTATGGAGGACAGAAGACTGTACAAAATACAATTTTTTTGGAAATTTATCCTGATTTTAATGGAATGAATATGCCGAAGGAAATAGTAATAGAAAAATAAATAATTTTGCAAGGTACTTGCTTTTTATTTTAATCCAATGATATTGCCTATTAAAACGTTTGTATTGATTAATTAAGTCTTTGCAAAAAAAAGGCTTTATATATCTTATTTTGATAAAATGCTCAAGGGGGATGTATATTGGTTTGTTTTATTTCAAGCGTTGGTCCACGAAGTTAAATATTAGGACTCTACTCTTGTATGAGTTTTTGAATGCTGTGGTTTAGCTTGTGATTTTGTTGATAATTATCGAGCTAGGGAAGTTTTGTTTTGAGTATAAGTAAAAAAAATGTTTTTGCAGAGCTAGGTTTATCATCTCTTTTAGTTAAAAACCTATTTACTGCTGGTATTAGAAAACCTAAACTTATTCAAGCACAAGCTATCCCAGTAATGTTAAAAGGACATGATATTTTAGGGATTGCACAAACTGGTTCGGGAAAAACATTGGCATTTAGTTTACCTATTTTGAACCGAATTTTAACTTTAGGTGATAAACGTCATCCTAAAACTGCACGAGCTTTAATTTTGGTTCCTACACGTGAACTTGCTGTTCAGATTGAGGAAGCAATTAGTGCTATTGCAAAGGGAACTCATCTTTCAAATTGTTTGATTTTGGGTGGAATGTCGCGTTTGGCACAAATTAAACGGATGGCAAAAGGTGTGGATATTTTGATTGCAACACCTGGACGTTTAATGGATCTTATCCGTAGTAAATATATTGATCTTTCTCAGTCACGTTTTTTTGTTCTAGATGAAGCTGATCGTATGTTAGATATGGGTTTTATTAATGATGTGCGACAAATTGCAAACTTTCTGCATAAAAAATGTCAGACAGCGCTTTTTTCTGCGACAATGCCGAAAGAAATTAATGTCCTTGCAGATAATTTACTTAAGGAACCGGTAAAAATAGAGGTTGTTCCTCAAGGAACCACTGCTGTAGAAATTACTCAAATACTGTATTGTGTTTCTACAAGTGAAAAAAAGAGTGTTTTAAGTAAACTTTTGACAAATCCCGCTTTAGCTTTAGTTATTGTGTTTATACGTACTAAACATGGGGCTGATTCTGTTGCGCGTAGTTTGGAAAAAGCAGGATATTCTGTTGCGACAATCCATGGGAATAAATCGCAAAATGTTCGGCAATGTGCGTTAAAAAATTTTCGTGAAGGATTGGTAAGAGTTTTGGTTGCAACTGATATTGCTGCACGTGGTATTGATATACCAGGAATTAGCCATGTTATTAATTATGATTTGCCAGATAATGCTGAAAGTTATGTGCATCGTATTGGTCGTACAGGACGTAATGGTGCATCTGGTAATGCTATTACGCTTTTTGATGAAAAGGTAGAACGCGCACGTTTGTCTGCTATAGAGCGCTTGATTCGGATAAAATTAATACGCAAAGAAATTCCTCCTCAGTTCGCAGTATTGCCGGAAAAACCAACTGAACCAACAACTCACGAGCAAGAAGTTAATAAGAAATACCATTTTAAAAAATCTAAAGTTAGGAAAAAAACTTGAATATTACTGGTAGAATTGCACAATCACAAAGTAGAAACTTTTCATTGGAACTTAAAAAAACAAAATATACGAAGCCATTGTGTTCTGAAAATTAGTGAAATAAATAACGCAAATTTGCAAAACATTACTAAACTTAATGCCATATAGCATCGAATAAATTATTATCTAAGTGCAATAAATAAAACAACTATACTGTTATAATAGTTGTATTTTTTCTTAAATATGAAATCAGCTTACTTTAATAAAGTGCTAAGTCGATTAATTCTTGCCATTGATGATAGGGATTTTAGCAGTTTTTTATGGCTTTAGCAAGAGTTTTTTTTATTTTGGAAAGAAGGTTGAACAGAAAAAAATAAAAAAATTGTAAATAGGGTAATTACATGGCTGGAAATAGAAAATGAAATTAATTAAGAAAAATATATTGATTCGCTATACATTGTAGAAGAAGAATGTGAAATTCTATTCCCTTACATTACATATGAATCCCTCCCTTTTAAAAAAGGTAATAAAAACAAGAAGTTATTTCAGTAAAAAAACAATATGGCTCCCCGGGCCGGATTCGAACCAGCGACCAACCGGTTAACAGCCGGTTGCTCTACCACTGAGCTACCGAGGAACAGTATGTAATCACCTAATTTACAAAGGCTATAGCAAAGCAATTTTGATTTGCAAAGAGAAAAATTACTTTAATTTTTTAAATATCAAAGTTATAATGTTAAATGAATGAAAAAAGGTTAGAAAAAACTCCTTTGCCTTGACTGATGCTTTACCTTCCCTTATTGACAATCTTTATATTTTTATGAGGCCTCGTGGCAGAATGGTTACGCAGAGGACTGCAAATCCTTGTATCCCGGTTCGATTCCGGGCGAGGCCTCCAGTTAATTTTGATTGATAATTCTCAAAATCTGAAATGAGCTGTTTTTGTATCTAGTAGAACGTCGTGTATATTAAAATTGGCTCAGTTGGGATCTTAAATTATTGACTGTATCATGCTTTTTTGTCACACCGATAGTAGTTAATAGTAGTAGAAGACGTTTGTATCTTAATTGTTGTTGCTTTTTTGGGGCTTTTATTGAGTATAGGAGAGAAGACTAGTGATGATCGTAGATTTTGTAGAACTTCGCCACAAAATGGTTGACAATCAAATTCGTACAGTAGATGTAACTGATTTGTTAGTTCTAAAAGCATTTTTAACAGTGCCGCGTGAAGATTTTGTTCCAGAAAATATTAGAGATTTAAGTTATTGTGACTCTGATATTGTTGTGTTTCCAGCTCAGGATGATTTATCTGCACGTCATTTAATGAGACCTGCATCTTTAGCAAAATTGTTGCAATTGGCAGCTGTAAAGTCATCAGATGTTGTTTTGGATATTGGTGCAAATATTGGTTATTGTGCTGCATTGTTTTCAAAACTTGTGAAATCAGTTATTGCCTTAGAAAGCAATGAGGTACTTGCAGAACAGGCTGCCGAGATTTTGGAACGTAATCAGTGTGATAATGTGATGGTTGTTCATGGGGCCTTAGAGAAGGGATATACTGTTAAAGGACTTTATGATGTAATCTTTATTGAAGGTGCTGTTGATTTCATTCCTGATGGTATTTTTGATCAAATGGAAGAAGGCGGGCGTCTTGTTGTAGTAGAAGGATATGGTAATGCTGGTGTTGCGCGAATCTATATAAAAAAGAAAACACTATTTCAGCCTGTCATGGTTTTAATCTTTCTGTGAAACCCTTACCTGGATTTTTAAAAGTGCCTAGTTTTGTTTTTTAATGCTGATTTTTTGTAAATAGATGATATGAAAAGAGTAGTATAATTAGTTTAGGATTTATATTGTGTTTAAAATAAACAAGAAACTTCAAATATGTTTATTTCTGACTTTTTGCATTTCTGTCTCTAAATTAGCTTATGCTGATACATTGATGGATGCTTTTGCTAAAGCTTATCTGTATAATGCTAAGTTGAATACTGAGCGCGCGGCTGTGCGCATATCAAATGATGATGTAATTATTGCGGGTTCAGGCTTTTTACCACAAATTGAAGGGATTGGAAGCTATAGTCGAAACAAAGCTGTTACAACTTCTTATAGTAACTCTGGATTTATAGGAATAAGGTTAAATCAAAGATTATTTGATGGTTTTATCACACAAAATACATTCTTTTCAGCTGAATTAAAAATGCAAGCGCAGCGTGAATATTTTCGTAATGCTGAACAAAGTATGTTTCTCGATGTTGTAGTAGCATATACTAATGTATACAAAGCACGTCGTATTGCTGATCTTCGTCGAAAAAATTTGATTGCCCTTGAAGAACAAGTGCGTTCAGATAAGGCAAAACTTGAGGTAGGAGAAGGAGGGCGTGTTGATTTTGCTCAAGCACAAGCAGCTCGTTCTGTTGCCGTTTCTGAGCTCAGTATTGCTCATGCTAATGTAAAATCAGCGGAAGCAATTTATAGGCAAGTAATTGGTTTTGATCCTGAAAAATTAGAGCCTCCACTGGTGGCAAAAGAATTACCAGTGAATCTTGATGTTGGTTATCAAATTAGTATTGTTACGCATCCAGCGATTCTTTACGCAAGATATTTGATTGATTCTAGTTTTTATAATGTCAAAGCTAAAGAAGGAGCGTTGCTTCCTAAAGTTGATTTGTCTGCAACAACATCTTATAATCGGATTTATAGAGGGCTTGGGGAGGATGGAGTTTCTCAATCAGTAGGGCTTTCAGTGAGTTTTCCAATTTTTGAAGGGGGACGTATGTCTGCACAGATTCGTCAGGCAAAGGAACAATATAAGCAAGCTCATTTTCAATTTGATCTGGCCCAAAGTAATGTGAAACAGGCGCTTACTTCTGCTTGGTTTCAGCTAGAAGGTGCACGTGCATCTGTTTCAGCTTATCGCGAGAGCGTTCGTGCTGCTGACATTGCTTTTAAGGGTCGTATTCAAGAAAATCGTGTGGGGCAGGCAACTACATTGGATGTTTTAAACTCTCAAACTCAATTAATTAACGCTCAAATTGCTTTAATAGCTGCAGAATGTGATGTTGTGATTGCAAGCTATAATGTTCAGTATTCTATTGGTAAATTGACTGCAAATTATTTGGGTTTAAAAACGATTAAATATATTCGCTGAAGATCAATGATAGATTGGTAATTTTTACACACTAACACACTAGGATGATTTTAGCTTTCATAAACAAGTAGATAGTAAATTAATTATTGATATTTGGAAATATGTTTTGACTCAATAACATTTTATATCATGTTTGAAAAAAGTTGTGTGTAGTATCATATTTAAGACGAAGAGATGTGTTAATTTCATCACCCTTTTGCTATAGTTCTCTATAGTAATTTAGTTTGTTTTTGCGTTTTTGAGAGGTTTTTAAGTATGGTACAGAGTTCAAATGCGTTACATGAGCCAAGTATGGATGAGATTTTGACATCTATCCGTGAAATAATTGAGGAGAATTCAGTTCGGTCTGATGATATTTCAAGTGAATCCGTTGCAGCAAATGCTTCTACAAAGGGTTCAAAAATACCATTAGAAAGTGTTTATGATGGGGCTTTGTCTGTCGATGATGCGATGAAGGCTTTAGCTGATCGTATTGGTTTTTCTGCTGAAGATAGAGTTTCTTCTTTAACAACTGATACAAAATTAGAAGATAATATTGATACGGGAAGGGTGAAGCCTTTCTCTGAAGAGCATAATTCCATTCATAAAGTAAAACAATATGATGAGGCGTTTATGTCACAGAAAAAAAATACATCTTCTGATTGTATAGAGTTATCTCCTTATGTTATTTCCTCTGCTGAAAAGGTTGCAAGAGATGTGTTGCGTCCAGCTATAGCAGAATGGTTGCAGTGTCAGTTGCCTATTTTACTTGAAAAAATCCTACGTGAAGAGATTATCAAAACCGTTAAAAATTTACCTAAGAGCTTTTAAACTCATTATTTTTAGCAGTCTCGATTTAATTGATTATCATAGTTCGTGTATAGTTTTACAAAGCTATTTTAGATGAATAATATTTTGTGTGTAATGTGGTTAGGTATTTTGACCATAAGTTGTTTTTCAGCGATGTTATGAATTAAGTGGAATAAGATGCTAGAAAAAAACTATGATGCTGCCTCTGTAGAGCCAAGAATTGCCAAAGAATGGGAAAAGTGTGGAGCTTTTAAAGCAAAGATAGATGTGAAGTTAAATGCGGAATCTTTTTGCATTATGCTTCCACCACCGAATGTTACAGGTTTGCTTCATATGGGGCATGCATTGAATGCGACAATTCAGGATATTATGGTGCGTTTTCAACGGATGCGAGGCAAGAATGTGCTATGGCAACCAGGTATGGATCATGCGGGAATTGCAACACAAATGGTTGTTGAACGCCAACTTGCAGAACATCAAGAACCAGCGCGTCAAGAAATGGGAAGGGAAAAGTTTGTTGAACGCGTTTGGAAATGGCGTTACGAAGCCGGTGGAATTATCACTGATCAGCTCAAACGTCTTGGTGTTTCGTGTGACTGGTCGCGTGAGCGGTTCACAATGGATGAGGGTCTATCTCAGGCTGTTCTTGAAGTTTTTGTTACACTTTACAAGCAGGGGTTAATATATAAGGATAAGCGTTTAGTCAATTGGGATCCAAAGTTATTGACGGCTATTTCGGATCTTGAAGTTGAATTGAAAGAAATCAAAGGTTATTTATGGCATTTTAGGTATCCCCTTGAAGGGAAGGTTTTTGATCCAAATGATTCTACAACTTTTATAACAGTTGCAACAACACGTCCTGAAACAATGCTTGGGGATACCGGTATTGCGGTTAATCCTGAAGATGATCGTTATAGAGATCTCATAGGGAAAAATGCTATTTTACCACTCGTTGGTCGAAAGTTGTTAATTGTTGGTGATTCTTATGCTAATCCTGAAGAGGGGAGTGGTGCTGTAAAAATCACACCAGCACATGATTTTAATGATTTTGAAGTAGGTCAGCGGCACAATTTACGCTTAGTTAATATTTTCACTCAAAAGGCTGAGATTTTTTTGCTTGATAATGAGGCGTTTTTTGATGGTTTAGTTTTATCTGATGAATTGAAAAAGTTAGTAGAGCATTTAGATAAAGTTGATCGTTTTGTTGCACGAAATCGAATTGTTTCTTGGATGGAAGAGAGAGGATATTGTGTAACTGTTAATGATTACCTTCATGCTGTTCCTCATGGTGATCGAAGTGGAGTGCCCATTGAGCCCCTTTTAACAGATCAGTGGTACGTCAATGCTGCAGAATTAGCAAAGCCAGCGATAGAAGCTGTTCGCCAAGGAAAAACGAAATTTATTCCATCTAGTTGGGAGAAAACTTATTTCAATTGGATGCAGAATATTCAGCCTTGGTGTATTTCTCGGCAATTATGGTGGGGACATCAGATACCTGCTTGGTATGGCCCTGATGGTATGATTTTTGTTGAAAAAAGTGAAAAAGAGGCTTTAGATTCGGCTTTATCTTATTATGGTAAAACAGTTCAGTTAACACGTGATCAGGATGTTTTAGATACTTGGTTTTCATCTGCTCTTTGGCCTTTTTCAACGCTGGGTTGGCCTGATAAAACGATTGAGTTAACGGCTTTTTATCCAACATCTCTATCGGTCACGGGATTTGATATTATATTTTTCTGGATCGCTCGTATGATGATGATGGGTATACACTTTATGAGAGAAGTACCTTTCCCAATTGTTTATGTACATGCTCTTGTGCGGGATCAGAATGGTGCGAAGATGTCAAAATCGAAGGGAAATATTGTTGATCCGTTGGAACTCATTGATCAATATAGTGCAGATGCATTACGTTTTACATTAGCTATTATGGCGGCGCAAGGTCGTGATGTAAAACTTGATCCTTCCCGTGTTGCAGGCTATCGTAATTTTATTACGAAATTGTGGAATGCCACTCGATTTGCAGAAATGAATGGTGTTAGGCATGATTTGTCTTTTAAACCAGAAAAAACGAAACTTGCACTTAACCGTTGGATTTTAACTGAATTATCCAACACTGTTTCAGCAGTTACCAATGGTATTGAAAACTATAGATTTAATGATGCTGCTCACGCACTATATCGGTTCATTTGGAATGCATTATGCGATTGGTATCTTGAACTTCTTAAACCTGTGTTTCAAGGTTCGGATGAAGATTCTAAAAAAGAAGCACAAGCATGTATAGCTTGGGTCCTTGATGAAGTTTATAAACTTCTCCATCCTTTTATGCCTCATGTAACAGAGGAGTTATGGTCTCTTACAGCAACGCAAGACATGAAGCGTCAGAATATGTTAGCATTGATGCAATGGCCACAGGTGACATTTAAAGATGAAGAAGCTGCAAATGATATTAGTTGGATTATTGATGTAGTTAGTAGTATTCGTTCTGTGCGAGCTGAAATGAATGTTCCAGCAGGTGCATTGGCACCTCTTGTAATCTTAGAAGCGGGGCAGGTAATTCAAGAGCGTGTACACCGTTATGAGGCTATTCTTAAAAGATTAGCACGTATCGGAGAGATCGGTTTTTCTGATCAGGTTCCTGATATATCAGCCCAGATAATTTTGGGAGAGGCAATTTTTTGTTTACCACTGGGGCAGTTGATTAATTTAGATGCTGAACGCATTCGTTTGAAAAAGGATATAAGTAAAATTGAGCAAGATATTGAGAAAATATCAATTAAATTAAATAATCCGAAGTTTATAGCAAATGCAAAACAAGAAGTTATTGAGATTGAACATAAAAGAATTACAGAGTTATATGACGCAAAAAAGAAAGTGTCTATTGCTTTAGAGCGGCTAACTTAATTCAAATTTTATGTCTATTTTTTATGAAGGTTAAAAAATATTTTGAGATAACTTTTTGATACGTCATGATTTACGTCTGTCACTTAATTTATGATTAAGTGAGACCTCATAAATTAGTAAATATCTCGACATTATTGAAGAAAAAAACCTTGTACCAGAGGTGTGATAGTTTCAATTTTTAATTGAAAAAATCAATCTTTCTGCTTACATCATTCTTGGAAAGATAATATTTAAGGAGAAAACTTGTATATAGAGTGATATTGTTTAGTTTATTAAATAGTTAATGCGTAAGGTCGATATTGGATTTGTCGATTTAGGAATTAATTTGTGTTACTTTTAGATAAATATAATATATAATAGCATCATGAATTGTTAATTTTATTCAAAAATAACAATTCTTAAAACAGCCTAGTTAAAAAATTTAGTTTATGTATAATCTGCATTACAATGTAATGATTAATGGTTAAGTATTTTTGATAAAAATTCTTGGGCTCTTGGCGTTCTAGCTTGTGGATCAGAGAAAAATTCTTCAGACGAACAGTCTTCGAGAATCATTCCTTTATCCATAAAGATTACACGCTTTGATACTTTTTGAGCGAAGCTCATTTCATGAGTAACACAAATCATTGTCATACCTTCTTCTGCTAAGCCTATCATGACGTCTAACACTTCACCCACCATTTCTGGATCTAAAGCAGAAGTTGGTTCATCAAAGAGCATAACAAGTGGATCCATAGTTAAAGAACGTGCAATAGCAACACGCTGCTGTTGTCCTCCGGAAAGCTGACCAGGATATTTATCTTTGTGTTCTATGAGTCCAACGCGTTCAAGATATAATAAGCCATGCTCAAGCGCTTCTTTTTTACTACGTTTTAAAACTTTAATTTGTGCAATAGTTAAATTTTCCATGACGGATAAATGTGGAAAAAGCTCGAAATGTTGAAATACCATTCCTACATGGCTACGCAATTTGGATAAATTGGTTTGTTTTGAATGAACTGGTATACCATCAATCCAAATTTCACCTTTTTGAAATGGTACTAGAGCGTTAATAGTTTTTATGAGGGTTGATTTACCTGATCCTGAAGGTCCACAAACTACAACCACTTCTCCTTTATTGATATTGGTTGTACAGTTTTTAAGAATGTTAACTTCGCCATACCAATTAGAAACATTTTTCATTTCGATCATATGAGTAGACATCATTTCCCCCTTGTTAGCGAATAATGGATATTTTCTTGTGCAGAAGTAAAACTATCTGCGATAATGTAAAGCAGATAACAAAATAGAAAATTGCAGCTAAAATATAAGCTTCTTGCTTTACACCGAAATTGTTGGAAACAATATCAAAGCCATTTAAAAGGCTATTGCCACTGATTGCATAAACAAGTGTTGTATCCTGAAACAGGATAATAATTTGTGTTAAAAAGACCGGTAGCATATTTCTAAAAGCTTGGGGAAGAATCACAATGCGCATATTTTGCCAATAAGTCATTCCAAGAGCTTGACCTGCCTGTTTTTGTCCTTGCGAGATTGAAAGTATACCAGCGCGCATAATTTCGGCAAAATAAGCAGCTTCAAATGCAGTAAAAGTAATTAATGCTGATTTATTAGCACCGATTGATGTACCTGTTATGAAAGGCAGAAGCACAAAAAACCATAAAATAACCATTACAAGCGGTATTGATCGCATGGCAGTAATGTAAATTATAGCAAGTGTAGAAATCAGTTTAACAGAAGAAAGACGCATCATTGCTAATAATATGCCGAAGATGAGACCAAATACCGTTGTAACAATCGTTAGAAAAACGCTAAAAAGCAAACCTGATAAAATATAAGAACAGAATATATCAAAAGTAAAAAACGAAAAATCAAATTCTGAAAAATTAAAAGGAGAATAGGAGTTTATAAATTCTATTATCATATTTAATGCCCCTTTGTTTGAAAACAGGGAATTTTAATTATTTTCTCAATTATTGTCATGATGACAAATATAAATAGGGATATGACAATATAAAGGATTGTAACAAGAAGATAATTTTCATAAACATGACTTACTTCTTCAATCGTTTGATATTGAAATTGCATTAGCTCATTAATAGAAACAGCGAATGCTATAGATGAATTTTTCACAATTCCCATTGCTTCTGAAGTGAGTGGAGGCATGATTGTACGAATAGCACGCGGTAGTATGATGTAACGATAACTTTGATAAGTATTAAATCCCATTGCCATAGCAGCATAACGCTGTCCAGAAGGAATAGATTCAATACCAGAGCGAATTTGCTCTGCGATACGTGCAGATGTAAAAAAACCTAAAGCACAGGTTATTAATAAAATGGATGGAAAATTCATTGCGGGTGGATAAATTTTAGGCACGACAAAGTACCATAAAAATACTTGTACAAGCAAAGGAATATTACGCATAGTTTCTACCCAGAAAGCACCAATAGCACGCAGGAAGCTATTGGTAATAGACGTCTTGGGTAGGGTACGTATCGTTCCTATAATAACACCAACAAATACAGCCAATATCAATGAATAGATAGATAATATGGCTGTATTTTTAAAACCATCGATGAGTGTATCCAAATAGGTATGACTTATGCCAGGAGTTCCGAAACATCCAGCTACCAGTGTATGATTAAGATCATCTGTGCAAAGGAACGAGAAGTCCATTAATGATTTTCCTCAAGTTAATCAGCTGCTAAGCAAATAAAATAAATCAGCCATATTGATATATGCTAAGTGTATTGAAAAATTTAGAATATGACTATACTCAATTTATAATGATTTTATAGCTTGTTTTCTATATAATCTTCCCGTGGTTTATTATTTGGGTGTTCCCAAGCATATTGAGTTTCTTTAGATAGAGGAAGATTGATGATAGTATTTGTAGGGGGAATTGGTTCCATGAACCATTTATTATAAAGTTTTTTGAGTGATGCATCACTGATTTGGCGTACGATACTTTCGTTAATGATCTGTTCGAAGTTTTTATCATTTAGACGGAGCATACAAGCGATGGGTTCAACAGAAAGTGTAGTATCAAGAATTACATAATCGGATGGACTTTTTGATTTAGCGATATTTGCAGAGAGAATCGATGTATCCATGACAAATGCATCAGCTCGACCAGATTCTAGTAATAGGAAACTATCTCCATGGTCTTTACCATTCACGACTTTAAAATGAATGTTTTTTTTACGTTTATTTTTACGGATGAGCTGTACAGCTGTCGTTCCAGTGGTTGTTGCGACTGTTTTGCCATTTAAATCGTCAATAGATTTAATGCCAGAATTTTTCTTTACAACGATTTTAACCGATTCAACATAAGTGGTATATGCAAATGCAGCTTCTTTATTGCGAGCAGAATCATTTGTTGTAGATCCACATTCAAAATCATAAGTACCATTTTTTAGTAAAGGGATTCGATTTTGTGATGTAATGGGAAGATAATTAATTTTGATTGGTGTACCAATTTTTTTTGAAATATCATCAATAATACGTTCCGCCATTTCTGTGTGGAATCCTGTATATTTACCATTACCAAGTGCGTAAGCTAGACCTGATGATTCGCGAACACCTAAAGTGATTTCTTTTGTTTTTTTTATTTTCTCAAGTGTATCGTTTGTAGCATAAGTAATACCCGTTAACCCCATAGAAATTGCTGCAATAAATATTAAAAGTGATTTTCTCATTAATTTCCTCCATTTTTTATAATTCTTTATTTTTTTGCTATATTCAGGATATATTTCGATATGTGATGTAGCATATTTATTATTTTAAGTGGGATTTTTTATATATCCTATAAAACAAAAATTATATTTCATTAATTACAGTTGAGTTCGATCCAAATGGGAATGTGGTCTGATGGTTTTTGATATCCTCTTACTTCTGTTTGACAGTACGCACAAATCAATTGATCTGTAGCTTCTGGCGATAATAATAAATGGTCAATACGTATACCATTATTTTTTTTCCATGCACCAGCTTGAAAATCCCAAAAACTAAACGATGGGGTGTCTGTAACACTCCGTATAGCGTCATAGAAACCTAAATGAGAAATACATTGAAATATTTGCCTTGTTTGAGGAAGAAATAAAGCATCATTGCTCCATTCTTGGGGGTTTTTTGCATCTAATAGGGTCGGAATGACATTATAGTCACCCGCGAGGATTAGAGGTTCTTCATATGCAAGTAATGCTTTTGCATGTGTATACAATCTCTTCATCCATTCCATTTTATAAAGGTATTTTTCGTTATTAATAGGATTGCCATTTGGAAGATAGAGAGAAGCAACACGAATACTCCCTTTATTTGTTGAATAAACAGTTTCAATATAACGTGCTTGCTTATCATTATTATCACCTGGTAATCGACGAATAATTTCATCGGGTACTTTTTTAGAGAGAATTGCAACACCATTAAAGCTTTTTTGTCCATGTGTTTCTATATGGTAGCCTAAACTTTCAATTGTATCACGCGGGAAATTCTCATCAACACTTTTAATCTCTTGCAAGCAAACTATATCAGGTTGATACTGTTTTAGCCATTTACATAACGTTTCATGTCGCGCTTTTATACCGGCTATATTCCATGTTGCTATTTTCATACTGTTTAATTTTAAGTATCAGGTGTGTGATTAGCAAGTCGTTCTGTTAAGTATTATGCAATTACCCCCAATATATTATAGCACATTTTGTTGTGTGAGCTTATTATTTTGTGTATTAGCTTTTTTGCTTATTGAATTTTTACTTTTACAAATTTTTCTGATGTTTGGTACTTGACGAACGTATGTGTTCCCGCTATTAGAAACTATCATGATCGGTATGAAAGTGATTAAGGATTAGGATGATTTTAGGTTCATCTTAAGGAAAATTTGTAAGATCTAAAAGCAAATGCTAGTGCTAATGCAAGAGGCAAATGCCTCCTATGCTGGTAGTCGGGTAAACTGTTTATACAGTCGTGCCCGATTTTGTATTATGAACTATGTATTTATTCTGAGTTTTATCGGAGTAGATTTGTGATAATAGAAGCCCAAGTGGGTACGACGAATGCAGATTGTTTAAAGAGGAAGGTTGTATGCCTACCGTAAATCAGTTGATTAGAAAGCCACGAGTAGTGCCAGTTAAACGCAATAAGGTTCCTGCTCTTCAAGAGAATCCCCAAAAACGTGGTGTTTGTACGCGTGTATATACAACGACACCGAAGAAGCCCAATTCTGCTCTTCGTAAAGTTGCTAAAGTTCGTTTGACGAATGGGTTTGAGGTGATTGGTTATATTCCGGGTGAGGGGCATAATCTTCAAGAGCACTCTGTTGTGATGATTCGTGGTGGTCGTGTAAAGGATCTGCCCGGAGTTCGATATCACATTGTTCGTGGTTTGCTTGATACTCAGGGTGTCAAAAATCGTAAACAGCGTCGTTCTAAGTATGGCGCAAAGCGTCCAAAATAAATTGAGAGACAAAGCCAATGTCCCGTCGCCACAGAGCAGAAAAACGTGAAATTAATCCAGATCCTAAATACGGTGATTTGGTTATTGCGAAATTTATGAATGCCATTATGTTTGATGGTAAAAAGTCAGTAGCTGAGCGTATTGTTTATGGTGCGCTTGATTCTATTGAGAGTAAGGCTAAGACAAATCCTGTTGCTTTGTTTCATCAAGCGTTGGAAAATGTGGCTCCACATATTGAAGTTCGTTCGCGTCGTGTTGGGGGGGCAACTTATCAGGTTCCAATTGATGTCCGTCCTGATCGTCGCCAGGCTCTAGCTATTCGTTGGTTGATTGCAGCAGCACGTGGGCGAAATGAAACAACAATGATTAATCGCCTTTCTGGTGAGTTGGTTGATGCTGCTAATAATCGTGGTTCTGCAGTAAAAAAGCGCGAAGATGTTCATCGTATGGCCGAGGCTAATCGTGCGTTTTCTCATTATCGCTGGTAAGGTGTATTTAGAAAAAATCTAAGGCAAAAAGAATGGCTCGCGAATATAAAATTGAGGACTATCGTAATTTTGGTATTATGGCGCATATTGATGCCGGTAAAACCACGATGACTGAGCGTATTTTATTCTACACTGGTAAGAATCACAAGATTGGCGAAACGCATGATGGTGCTTCTACGATGGATTGGATGGAGCAGGAGCAGGAGCGTGGTATTACAATTACATCTGCTGCAACGACTACTTTTTGGGAAGGGCGCGATGGTCGAAAGCGGCGCTTTAATATCATTGATACCCCTGGTCACGTTGATTTTACAATTGAAGTTGAGCGTTCTTTGCGTGTGCTTGATGGTGCTATAGCGTTGTTGGATGCGAATGCAGGCGTGGAGCCTCAAACGGAAACTGTTTGGCGACAGGCTGAGAAGTATCATGTACCCCGTATGATATTTGTTAATAAGATGGATAAGATTGGGGCTGATTTCTATCGTAGTGTAGAAATGGTTTCTTCTCGGTTGGGTGCTAGGGCGCTTGTTCTACAGTTGCCAATTGGTGCTGAAAATGATTTTGAAGGTGTTGTTGATCTTATCGAGATGAAGGCGTTGACATGGGATGGTTCTATTGGGGTTTCAGCTACGGTAAGTGATATACCTAATGAATTAAAGGAAAAGGCAGAAGAATACCGGGAAAAATTGATTGAGATGGCTGTTGAAGTTGATGAAGCCGCAACGGAAGCTTATTTGGAGGGGGTTATGCCAACCAATGAGCAGCTTGTTGCTCTTGTTCGTAAAGGTACAATAAAAGTTCAGTTTCATCCGGTTCTTTGTGGTACAGCCTTTAAAAATAAAGGCGTTCAACCACTTTTAGATGCTGTTGTTTCTTATCTTCCTTCTCCAGTTGATGTTCCAGCTATTAATGGTATTGATGTTAAGACTGAGACTGAAACGACCCGTGAATCTTCGGATGAGGCTCCGCTTTCTATGCTTGCTTTTAAGATTATGAATGACCCGTTTGTAGGATCATTGACTTTTTGTCGTATTTATTCTGGTAAGGTTCAAAAAGGTATTTCTCTTGAAAATACTGTGAAGGGAAAGAGAGAGCGTTTGGGACGTATGCTTCAGATGCATTCTAATTCTCGTGAGGATATTGAAGAGGCGTTTGCGGGTGATATTGTTGCTCTTGCTGGTCTTAAGGAGACAACAACGGGTGATACTCTTTGTGATCCTTTGAAGCCTGTTATTTTAGAGCGAATGGAATTTCCTGAGCCTGTTATTGAAATTGCTATTGAGCCGAAAACAAAGGCAGATCAAGAAAAAATGGGTCTTGCTCTTAATCGTTTGGCTGCTGAAGATCCTTCGTTTCGTGTTAAATCGGATGAGGAATCTGGTCAGACGATTATTGCTGGAATGGGTGAGCTTCATCTTGATATTATTGTTGATCGTATGCGGCGTGAATTTAAGGTTGAAGCTAATGTTGGACAGCCTCAAGTAGCTTATCGTGAATCGATAACGAAAGTTGCTGAAATTGATTATACTCATAAGAAGCAATCTGGTGGTTCTGGGCAATTTGCTCGTGTAAAAATTATTTTTGAACCTCATGATGGTGATGATTTCATTTTTGAATCAAAAATTGTTGGTGGTGCTGTCCCTAAAGAGTATATTCCAGGTGTTCAAAAAGGTATTGAAAGTGTTATGGGGTCAGGTCCTTTTGCCGGATTTCCTATGCTTGGTGTAAAAGCTACTTTGATTGATGGTGGCTATCATGATGTTGATTCTTCTGTTTTAGCCTTTGAGATTGCTGCGCGTGCAGCGTTTCGGGAAGGTGCGCAAAAAGCTGGTGCTCAGCTTCTTGAGCCAATTATGAAAGTAGAAGTTGTAACACCGGAAGATTATGTTGGTGATGTGATTGGTGATTTGAATTCTCGTCGAGGTCAGATTTCAGGTACTGAAACTCGTGGTATTGCGACGGTTGTGAATGCAATGGTTCCTTTGGCAAATATGTTTGGTTATGTAAATACACTTCGATCAATGAGTCAGGGAAGAGCTCAATATACGATGCAATTTGATCATTATGAGCCAGTTCCTTCAGCTGTAGCACAGGAGATTCAGAAAAAATACGCGTAATCAATATACGTAATTTATAATCGTATATTAATTTTAAACTTAGTTCATAATTTGAACAAAAAAATGGAGAGCTCAAATGGCAAAGAGCAAATTTGAACGTACGAAGCCACATGTTAATATAGGTACGATTGGTCACGTTGATCATGGAAAGACTTCATTGACGGCAGCGATTACGAAGTATTTTGGTGAATTTAAAGCATATGATCAAATTGATGCGGCACCTGAGGAGCGTGCTCGTGGTATAACGATATCTACTGCGCATGTTGAGTATGAAACGGAGAGCCGTCACTATGCGCATGTTGATTGTCCTGGTCATGCTGATTATGTTAAGAACATGATTACAGGTGCTGCGCAAATGGACGGAGCCATATTGGTTGTTTCTGCGGCGGATGGTCCTATGCCTCAGACGCGAGAGCATATTTTGTTGGCGCGTCAGGTTGGTGTTCCAGCGATTGTTGTTTTTCTGAATAAAGTTGATCAGGTTGATGATGCAGAGCTTTTAGAGCTTGTTGAGCTTGAGGTTCGAGAGCTTTTATCGAAATATGATTTTCCTGGAGACGATATTCCTATAGTTAAGGGGTCAGCTTTAGCAGCGCTTGAGGATTCTAATAAGAGTATAGGGGAAGATTCTGTTCGTCTTTTGATGAGTGAAATTGATAAATATATACCGACGCCTGAGCGTCCAGTTGATCAACCGTTTTTGATGCCTATTGAGGATGTATTTTCTATATCTGGTCGTGGTACGGTTGTTACGGGTCGTGTTGAGCGTGGTGTTATTAAAGTTGGTGAAGAAATAGAGATTATCGGTATCCGTCCTACATCTAAGACAACAGTTACTGGGGTTGAAATGTTTCGTAAACTTTTGGATCAAGGTCAGGCTGGTGATAATATTGGAGCTTTGCTTCGTGGTGTTGATCGAGAAGGGATTGAGCGTGGTCAGGTTTTGGCGAAGCCTGGTTCTGTTACGCCGCATACTAAGTTTAAAGCTGAAGCCTATATTTTAACGAAAGATGAAGGGGGTCGTCATACACCGTTTTTCACGAATTATCGTCCTCAGTTTTATTTTCGTACAACAGATGTTACCGGTATAGTTACGTTGCCAGAGGGAACGGAAATGGTTATGCCAGGTGATAATGTTGCTATGGATGTTTCTTTGATTGCGCCTATTGCAATGGAAGAGAAGCTCCGTTTCGCAATCCGAGAAGGTGGCCGTACCGTTGGTGCTGGTATCGTATCTAAAATCATTGAATAAATGAAATAATCGTTGAGAAATGTCTTTGATTGTTGAAGACATTTCGTATGATAGGGAAATAAAGAGCATGAATGGCCAGAATATCCGTATTCGCCTAAAGGCATTTGATCATTGGATTCTTGATGCATCAACGCGTGAGATTGTATCAACTGCTAAGCGTACTGGTGCTAATGTCCGTGGTCCTATTCCACTTCCAACACGGATTGAGAAGTTTACGGTTAATCGTGGGCCACACATTGACAAGAAGAGGCGTGAACAGTTTGAAATGCGTACACATAAACGTCTTCTTGATATTGTTGATCCGACACCACAAACGGTAGATGCGCTCATGAAGCTTGATCTTTCTGCTGGTGTGGATGTTGAAATCAAGCTCTGAGGTTTGAAGACAGAAGGAACAAACCCAATGCGTTCAGGTGTGATAGCACAGAAATTAGGTATGACTCGTATTTATAATGATGCTGGTGAGCATGTGCCAGTGACCGTGCTTCGTTTAAATAGATGTCAGGTTATTGCCCAGCGTACAGTTGAAAAAAATGGTTATACTGCTGTTCAATTAGGTGTGGGGTTTGCTAAAGTTAAAAATACGTCGCAAGCTCTTCGTGGACATTTTGCTAAAGCTGCAGTTGAACCAAAAGCTAAGATAGCGGAATTTCGTGTTAGTCCTGATAATCTACTTGATGTTGGTACTGAAATTACAGTGGAACATTTTGTGCCAGGTCAAAGAGTTGATGTAACAGGTACAAGTATTGGTAAGGGTTTTGCTGGTGTTATGAAGCGCCATAATTTTGGTGGGCATCGTGCTTCACATGGTAATTCAATTACACATCGTGCTCATGGTTCAACAGGTCAGTGTCAAGATCCGGGAAAGGTATTTAAAGGCAAAAAAATGGCTGGTCACATGGGGCAGGTGCGTGTAACAACTCAGAATGTTGAAGTTGTTTCTACAGATGTTGATCGTGGTTTAATTTTAGTGCGTGGTTCTGTTTCTGGTTCTAAAGGATCTTGGATTTTAGTGCGAGATGCTATAAAGAAACGTCTTCCTGATAATGCGCCAAAGCCTGCTGGTATTCGCCAGCTTGTTAGAGAAAAAACGGAAGCAATTCCCTTAATGGCGGAAGTTTCTGAAGCTGAGGGAGCTGAGTGATGGATCTTATGATAAAAACCTTTGATGGTAAAGAAGCCGGTAAAGTAAAGGTTTCTGAAAATATTTTTG
Source organism: Bartonella sp. JB63 (assembly GCF_002022665.1). Classification (NCBI taxonomy): domain Bacteria; kingdom Pseudomonadati; phylum Pseudomonadota; class Alphaproteobacteria; order Hyphomicrobiales; family Bartonellaceae; genus Bartonella; species Bartonella sp. JB63. The sequence goes on along the minus strand of NZ_CP019788.1, from coordinate 863,722 downwards.
GTCTTATTCCTCGTGAGGATATTTTGCAACGTGTTGTTCGTTGGCAGCTTGCACGTCGTCTAAAAGGAACACATCAGTCACAAGGTCGATCGGATGTATCACGGACAGGGGCAAAAATGTTCAAACAAAAAGGAACTGGGCGTGCTCGGCATTCTTCTGCTCGAGCACCGCAATTCCGAGGTGGTGGTAAAGCACATGGTCCGGTGATGCGGAGTCACGCGCATGGTCTTCCTAAAAAGGTTCGTGCTCTTGGATTACGTTTAGCTCTATCAGTCAAATTAAAAGAAGATAATTTGATTGTGGTTAATGAGTTTAATATTCGAGATGTAAAAACAAAAGTGTTGAGTGCGAGTTTTTCTAAACTTGGTTTCAATAATGCTTTATTAATTGGTGGAAAAGAAATTGATGTGAATTTTTTTCGTGCGGCATCTAATATTCCTAATATTGATGTTTTGCCGGTTCAGGGGATTAATGTTTATGATATTTTGCGTCGCGGCAAGCTTGTTTTATCAAAAGAAGCTGTTGAAGCCCTTGAGGAGCGTTTCAAATGACGAACCTTCACCATTATGATATAATTTTAAGTCCAGTTATTACTGAGAAATCGACTATGCTTTCTGAGTATGATCAAGTTATTTTTAATGTTGCACAGAAAGCTACAAAGTCTGAAATTAAAGCTGCTATCGAAGCGCTTTTTGGCGTAAAGGTTAAAGCAGTGAATACAATAATCCGTAAAGGTAAGATGAAGCGGTTCAAAGGCGTTGTTGGTCGGCAGAGTGATGTCAAAAAAGCGATTGTGACTCTTGTTAAGGGTCAATCAATAGATCTTTCGACAGGTTTATAAAAGGTTCGGAGATAGGAATGGAATAATGGCACTTAAGCACTTTAATTCAACTACGCCTGGACAGCGTCAGCTCGTTATTGTAGATCGCTCTGATCTTTATAAAGGTAAGCCTGTAAAAAGACTAACAGATGGTTTGTCGTCAAAGGGTGGACGCAATAATCATGGTAGAATTACTGCTCGTTTTCAAGGTGGTGGTCATAAACGTAGTTATAGGTTTGTTGATTTTAAACGTAGCAAGCGTGATATGTTTGCAAAAGTTGAACGTTTGGAATATGATCCAAATCGTACGGCTTTTATTGCATTGATTCGTTATGAAGATGGGCAATTGAGTTATATTCTTGCACCACAGCGTCTTGATATTGGTGATTCTGTTGTTGCGGGTTCAAATGTTGACGTTAAGCTAGGCAATGCAATGCCTCTTAGTAATATGCCTGTTGGTACTATTATTCATAATGTCGAAATGAAACCTGGAAAAGGTGGTCAAATTGCACGTTCAGCAGGGACTTATGCGCAGTTAGTAGGGCGAGATGAAGGGATGGCTATTCTTCGTCTTAATTCTGGCGAACAACGTTTGATTTCAGGTAATTGTTTTGCAACAGTTGGTGCTGTTTCAAATCCTGATCATGGGAATATTAGTGATGGTAAAGCTGGTCGGTCACGTTGGCGTGGCAAGCGTCCGCATGTTCGTGGAGTTGCTATGAATCCAGTTGATCATCCGCATGGTGGAGGTGAGGGTCGTACATCAGGTGGTCGTCATCCGGTGTCTCCTTGGGGTAAGCCTACAAAAGGTAAGCGTACACGCTCCAATAGAGTCACTGATAAATTTATTATGCGTTCGCGTCATCAGCGTAAGAAATAGGAAAGGTAGTCTAAGGTGGTTCGTTCAGTTTGGAAAGGTCCGTTTATTGACGGCTATCTTCTTAAGAAAGCAGAGAAAGTTCGTGCAAGTGGACGTAATGAGGTTATTAAAATATGGAGTCGCCGTTCTACTATTTTGCCACAATTTGTTGGCTTGACTTTTGGTGTTTACAACGGCAATAAACATATTCCTGTTTCTGTTTCTGAAGAGATGGTCGGGCATAAATTTGGTGAATTCGCTCCCACCCGAACCTATTATGGGCATGGTGCAGATAAAAAAGCGAAAAGGAAGTAGGAATGGGCAAAGCTAAGGCTCCACGGCAACTGAAAGATATTGAGGCGAAAGCTGTCGCCCGAACAATTCGTGTAAGTCCACAAAAGCTTAATTTGGTTGCTGCAATGATTCGTGGTAAAAAAGTTAATATGGCATTGGCTGATTTGACATTTTCGCGTAAGCGTATTGCTGGGACAGTTAGAAGTACTCTTGAGTCAGCGATTGCTAATGCAGAAAATAATCATGATCTTGATATTGATTCCTTGATTGTTGCAGAAGCGTATGTTGGTAAATCTATTGTAATGAAGCGTTTTCATGTTCGAGGGCGTGGTCGTGCTAGTCGAGTAAAACGTCCATTTTCCCATCTTACTATTATTGTTCGTGAAGTTGTCGAAAAAGGAGAGGTCGCGTAATGGGACAGAAGATCAATCCAATAGGACTTCGCCTTGGAGTTAACCGGACCTGGGATTCTCGTTGGTATGCTGATAATGGTGAATATGGGCGTCTTCTTCATGAAGATTTAAAAATTCGTTTGTATGTAACTGAAGAATTAAAACAAGCGGCTATTTCTAAGGTTGTTATTGAACGTCCTCATAAAAAGTGTCGTATAACAATTCATTCAGCGCGTCCTGGTCTTATTATTGGTAAAAAAGGTGCTGATATTGAGAAGTTGCGTCGTAAGCTTTCAGAAATGACTGATGCTGAAACTTCGCTGAATATTGTTGAAATTCGTAAGCCAGAGATTGATTCTACAATTATTGCTCAATCGATTGCTCAGCAACTTGAGCGTCGTGTTGCTTTTCGACGTGCAATGAAGCGTGCTGTTCAGTCAGCTATGCGTCTTGGAGCTGAGGGGATTCGTATTAATTGTTCTGGTCGTCTTGGAGGAGCTGAAATTGCTCGTATGGAGTGGTATCGTGAAGGTCGTGTTCCGCTTCATACGTTGCGGGCCGATGTTGATTACGGTACAGCAGAAGCTAAGACTGCTTATGGTGTTTGTGGTGTTAAAGTTTGGGTCTTTAAAGGTGAAATTCTTGAACATGATCCGATGGCTTCCGAGCGTCGTGCTACGGAAGGTGATCGGTCAGGTTCTTCATTGAATCGTCGCCGCGAAAATGCTTAATTTTTGTGGTTGAGTCAGAAATTTGGAGTAGAGAGCAATGTTGCAGCCAAAGCGCACAAAGTTCCGTAAACAATTTAAGGGTCGTATTCATGGTTCTTCGAAGGGAGGTACGGGTTTGAATTTCGGTGCTTACGGTTTGAAAGCTGTTGAGCCAGAGCGTATTACTGCCCGTCAAATTGAAGCGGTGCGTCGTGCAATTACACGTTATATGAAGCGTTCTGGTCGTGTATGGATTCGTATTTTTCCGGATGTCCCTGTTACGTCTAAGCCAACTGAAGTTCGTATGGGTAAAGGTAAGGGAAGTGTTGATTATTGGGCAGTACGTGTTGCGCCTGGGCGTGTTATGTTTGAACTTGATGGGGTTTCTGAAGATGTGGCGCGTGAAGCACTTAGATTAGGTGCGGCAAAGCTCCCTATTAAAACTCGTTTCGTACAGCGTATTGCTGAATAAAGAGGTTAAGCAATGAAAGCCGCAGAATTACGGGCACAAACGCTCGACCAAATGAAAAATGAATTGGCCAACTTGAAGAAAGAGCAGTTTAATCTGCGTTTTCAGAAAGCAACAGGTCAGTTAGAAAAGACTGCACGTGTTAAACAAGTTCGTCGTAACATTGCACGTATTAAAACGTTTCTTCGTCAAAAAATGGACGAAAACAAGATTTAAGGAAATAAGAGATGCCTAAACGCATTTTGCAAGGTGTTGTCGTTAGCGACAAGAGTGATAAGACTGTAGTTGTCAGGGTAGAGCGCCGTTATTCTCATCCGTTGCTTCAAAAAACGGTTCGGCAATCTAAAAAGTATAAAGCACATGATGAAAATAATCAGTTCAAAATTGGAGAACGGATTTTTATTCAGGAATCTAAGCCGATTTCGAAAGATAAATGTTGGATTGTTATTAAAGAAAGTACGGCGTAGTTAATTAGGCTAGTTGTTTTAAAATTTAAATTGGTTTATTTCCATTAGTGAATTTTCAAACAAGAGCTTCATCATTATTTTGCAAGCAAGTTCGGGTGTGTTAAAGATTCATCCGGAGAGTGGGTTTTTAAGAAAAGGTGGCCATTCATGATTCAGATGCAAACAAACCTCGATGTTGCAGATAATTCTGGTGCACGTCGTGTCATGTGCATCAAAGTGTTAGGTGGTTCAAAGCGGAAATATGCTTTGGTCGGTGACATTATTGTTGTTTCGGTTAAGGACGCTATTCCTCGTGGTCGTGTAAAAAAAGGAGATGTGATGAAAGCTGTAGTGGTTCGTACTGCCAAAGGTATTCGTCGCGTGGATGGTAGTGTAATTCGTTTTGATAAGAATGCTGCTGTTTTAGTTGATAATAAGAAAGAACCGATTGGTACACGTATTTTTGGACCAGTTCCTCGCGAGCTTCGGGGTAAAAATCATATGAAGATAATTTCTCTTGCTCCTGAAGTATTGTAAGGAGTAAATATCATGCAGAAGATTCGAAAAGGTGATAAAGTGATTGTCTTGTCTGGTAAGGACAAAGGTTGCAAAGGTGAAGTCATCAAGGTGAATCGAAAGGAAAATAATGCCCTTGTTCTTGGGGTTAATATGGTTAAGCGTCATCAGCGTCAAACACAGAAGCAAGAAGCTGGGATTATTTCTAAGGAAGCTCCTATTCATTTATCTAATTTGGCGATTTCTGATCCTAAAGATGGTAAGCCTACACGTGTAGGCTTTCGTTTGAATGCGGATGGTAATAAGGTTCGTTTTGCCAAGCGTTCAGGAGAATTAATTTAATGGCTGAGAAAAACCAAAAGCCGCGTATGAAAACGCATTATTTTGAAGTGGTTCGTAAGGTGCTTCAAGAGAAGTTTAATTATAAAAATGAAATGCAAATTCCCCGTGTTGATAAGATTGTAATTAATATGGGGATTGGTGAAGCGACGGCTGATTCAAAAAAAACATCTATTGCAGCTGGAGATTTGGCATTGATAGCAGGTCAAAAAGCTGTTGTTACCTGTGCCCGTAATTCTATTGCAACATTTAAGGTGCGTGAAGGGATGCCAATTGGAGCTAAAGTAACATTACGTAAAGATCGTATGTTTGAATTTTTGGATCGTCTTATTACAATTGCACTTCCACGGGTTCGTGATTTTCGTGGTTTGAATCCAAAAAGTTTTGATAGTCGTGGTAATTTCGCTATGGGTATTAAAGAACATATTGTGTTTCCAGAAATTAACTACGATAAAATTGATCAGATTTGGGGTATGGATATTATTGTTTGTACGACAGCGAAAACGGATGATGAAGCACGTGAGTTATTGCGTGCTTTTAATTTTCCGTTTCGTTCGTGACGGCAAATATAGCGAGGTGAAATTATGGCCAAAGTGAGTGCCGTTGAAAAAAATAAGCGCCGTGAAAGGATGGTGAAGCGCTATGCTGCACGTCGTGCGCGTTTAAAAGCGATAGTAATGAATCAGGAAATTTTAATTGAAGAGCGCTTTAAAGCTTCTATCCAATTGGCAGGATTACCTCGTAATTCTGCGAAAGTTCGTGTTCGTAACCGTTGTGAAGTTTCGGGGCGTCCGCGTGCTTATTATCGTAAATTAAAGATGTCAAGGATTGCATTACGTGATCTTGGATCTTTGGGATATATTCCCGGAATTGTTAAGTCTAGCTGGTAAGAGGAGATTATTAGATGTCTATGTCAGATCCTCTTGGTGATATGTTGACCCGTGTTCGTAATGCACTTGCTCGTAAAAAGGGAAAGGTAGTCACTCCTGCATCTAAGCTTCGTGCACGGGTTCTTGATGTCCTTCAATCAGAAGGTTATATTCGTGGATATAATCAGATTGATTCTGGTAATGGGAAATCTTCGATTGAAATTGAGCTAAAATATTTTGAAGGTTCAGCTGTTATTCGCGAAATTTCGCGTGTTTCAAAACCGGGTCGTCGTGTGTATGTTTCTGCTAAAGCTATTCCTCCGGTAGCGAATGGTCTTGGTATTTCAATTTTGTCAACTCCCAATGGAGTGATGGCGGATCATGAAGCGCGTAAACAAAATGTTGGTGGAGAACTTCTCTGTCGTATTTTCTGATTAATTTTAAGAAAACGGAAGAAAAACAGGTTAGAACAATGTCTCGTATTGGAAAAAAACCCATTCCGGTTCCTTCTGGGATTACCGCTACTGTTGATGGTCAGTTAGTTAAAGCAAAAGGCCCGAAAGGTGAACTGAGCTATGTGGTTAATGATGAAGTTTTGGTTAAGCTTGATGGAAATATTGTATCAGTAGAGCCGCGTGATCAATCAAAGAATGCTCGCTCTAAATGGGGCATGTCTCGCTCGATGATTGAAAATATTTTTTGTGGTGTAAAAGATGGTTTTGAAAAGAGGCTTGAAATTAATGGTGTTGGTTATCGTGCTGCTTTGCAGGGTAAGGATATTCAGTTATCATTAGGTTTTTCTCATGATGTTATTTATAAAGTGCCGTTTGATGTTACTGTAACAGTTCCTAAGCCAACGGAAATTGTTGTCTCCGGAATTGATAAACAAAAAGTTGGACAAGTAGCGGCAGAGATTCGCGAATATCGGGCACCTGAGCCTTATAAGGGTAAGGGTGTAAAGTATGCAGATGAGCATATTGTCCGTAAAGAAGGTAAAAAGAAATAAGGATTTCGTGACATGGTTTCTCCTAAGGGAATTGTCCAACATAGAGCCCAACGTGTTCGTCGTCAAATTAAAGCAGTTGCTAATGGTCGTCCGCGGCTTAGTGTTTATCGTTCAAATCAAAATATTTATGCTCAGATTATTGATGATGCGCGTGGACATACTCTTGTTTCTGCATGTACTCTTGAAAAGGATTTGAAAAACTCTTTAAAAAGTGGTTCTGATAAAGAAGCTGCTTTTGTTGTTGGTAAGTTAATTGCTGAGCGTGCGAAAAAAATTGGTATTAATAAAGTTGTTTTTGATCGTGGACCATATGTTTATCATGGGAGAATAAAGGCTTTAGCCGAAGCTGCTCGTGAGGGTGGTTTAAACTTTTAAGTATGTTGCTTAGAAAGTTTAGTAAGGAGATCTTTAGGATATTTCGTGTGAGTTCCTTTGATTTCGTGCTGGGACTTTAGTTAGCGTGCTTCCGGAAAAGAAAAAGGAATGAGGAATGGCACAAAAAGAACGTAGTGATCGGGATGAACGTGATAATGAATTTGTTGATAGACTTGTTCATATTAATCGTGTTTCTAAAGTTGTGAAGGGTGGTCGGCGTTTTGGTTTTGCTGCGCTTGTTGTTGTTGGAGATCAAAAAGGGCGTGTTGGTTTTGGTCATGGTAAAGCACGTGAAGTGCCTGAGGCAATTCGTAAGGCTACAGAATCTGCAAAACGTGAAATGATTTATGTACCACTTCGGTCTGGGCGTACATTGCATCATGATGTTGAAGGTCGTCATGGAGCCGGTTATGTTTTGATGCGTGCGGCCTCTGCTGGTACTGGTATTATTGCTGGTGGGCCAATGCGTGCTATTTTTGAGACACTTGGTATGCAAGATATTGTTGCAAAATCATTAGGTTCTTCAAATCCCTATAATATGGTTCGTGCGACTTTTGATGCATTAAAGCGCCAGATGCATCCTAAGGATATTGCGGCACAGCGAGGCATTAAATATTCGGTGTTGCAGGCGCGTCGTAAAAATTTGATTGATTCGGAAGAATAGTATCTGAGTTTATCGAAGAGGGAATAAAAATGGTTCAAAAGAAATCTCAGATTAGCAGAACTATAACAATAGAGCAGATTAGAAGCCCAATTCGGAAGCCGCAGATTCAGCGTGCAACGTTAAAGGGGCTTGGATTAAATAAAATGCATCGCCGTCGTACTTTAGAAGATACACCTTGTGTGCGGGGTATGATTGCTAAGATTCAATATCTTGTTCGGGTTATAAGTGAAAATTGAAAGTTGCAGGAGTATATAGAATGAAGCTCAATCAATTACGTGATCATGAAGGCGCAACAAAGAGCCGTAAGCGTATTGGGCGTGGTATTGGTTCTGGAACTGGTAAAACTGGTGGTTGCGGTGTTAAAGGACAGAAGTCGCGCTCTGGTGTTTCACTTAATGGTTTCGAAGGGGGACAGATGCCTATCTATCGCCGTCTACCAAAGCGCGGATTTAAGAATTTGTTTTCTAAGGTTTACAATGAGGTTTCATTAGGTCGTATTCAGTTAGCAGTTGATGCAGGTAAATTGGATATTGAGAAATCAGTTGATATTGTTGCATTAAAAGAAGCTGGTGTTATTCGTCGTGTAAAAAGTGGTGTTCGTCTTCTTTCCGATGGAGAATTAAAGGCTAAGATTATATTTAATGTTTCTGGTGCTTCTGAAATGGCTCGTAAAAAGATTGAAAAAGTTGGTGGTCAGGTTAATCTTGGCGAAGTTATCCAGTAATTATTATAACATAAATAATTAAGTCCTTTTAGTTTATTATTCATAGAGAATGTTGAGCCTTTCATTAATTTCTATATGGTGGTGTGAATTTTAAAGATTATGCTTATTTTTTAAAGATTATGCTTATTTAAGTAAACAGTTAGCATATAAACTGGAGAAAATTTATGGCATCGGCTGCAGAACAATTTGTTTCTAATATGAATTTTAGCGCTTTTTCGCGTGCAACTGAATTAAAAAAGCGCATTTGGTTTACTCTGGCTGCGCTTCTTGTATATCGTTTTGGTACTTATATTTCTTTGCCTGGCATTAATATTGATGTTTTACGACAAACATTTGAGCATCATTCATCCGGTGTGTTAGGGCTGTTTAATATGTTTGCTGGGGGTGCTGTTGGGCGTATGGCAATTTTTGCATTAGGTATAATGCCTTATATATCAGCATCAATTATTGTACAACTACTAATATCGATTGTTCCTTCATTAGAAGCTCTTAAAAAAGAGGGTGAATTAGGTCGTAAAATCATCAATCAATATACTCGTTACATGACAGTCATATTGGCAATTTTACAGGCTTTTGGTATTGCAGTTGCCCTTGAAACTGGTATAGGAACAGGCCTTCAAATTGTTATAGAACCAGGTATAATGTTTCGTATTTCGGCAGTTATTTCATTAGTTGGGGGGACAATATTTTTAATGTGGCTTGGTGAACAGATTACATCACGTGGTGTTGGTAATGGAGTTTCTCTCATTATTTTTGCGGGTATTGTGGCAAATTTTCCTTCTACTTTTGCCCAACTTTTAACTGCTCATAGTCAGGCTGATTTATCAACTTTTTTATTAATAGGAATTGTTGTTATTGCTGTTTTTGTTATTGGAGTTATTGTTTTTGTAGAGCGTGCACAACGAAGAATTATTATTCAGTATCCAAAACGTCAAGTTGGAAACCAGATGTTTCAAGGTGATATGTCTCATTTTCCTTTGAAGTTAAATACCGCTGGTGTTATTCCACCAATTTTTGCTTCATCTTTATTGTTATTACCTGCAACCATTAATAATTTTTCTGACAAAATGCCACAATGGATTCAAGCTATTTCTTTTTTTCTTGGTCATGGACAGCCACTTTATATGATTGTTTATGCTGCTTTGATGGCATTTTTTTGCTTTTTCTATACAGCTATTGTGTTCAATCCGAGTGATACAGCAGAACAATTAAAAAGGCATTCTGGTTTTATTCCAGGGATTCGTCCTGGTGAGCGCACAGCTGAATATATTGATTACGTTTTAACACGTATTACTGTTATCGGAGCTATTTATATTATTCTGATTTGTTTACTTCCTGAATTTATGATATCGACTTTGCATGTTCCTTTTTATCTTGGTGGTACATCTTTACTCATTGTTGTCACTGTTACGCTTGATACAATTGCCCAAATCCAGGGGAATCTTGTTGCACATCAATATAAGGGATTAATTGAAAAATCAAAACTCCGTGGGGGCAGAAGAAAACGATGAGACTGATTCTTTTAGGTCCTCCTGGGGCGGGTAAAGGTACGCAGGCTAAAATCCTCACTGAGGAATACAATATTCCTCAATTATCGACAGGTGATATGTTGCGTGCAGTTATTATGAAGGAGACAGAAGTTGGTAAAATAGCTAAAGCGGTTATGGAATCAGGTTCTTTGGTTTCTGATGATATTGTTAATCAAATTGTATCAGATCGCATTAGTGAAAGTGATTGCACAAAGGGTTTTATATTGGATGGATATCCGAGGACCCTGGTACAAGCGGAAGCACTGCAAAAAATTTTAAAATCAAAAAATGGGCAACTTGATGCGGTTATTAAACTTGTTGTTGATGAAGATGCATTGATTGAGCGTATGAAAAAACGCGTACAGGATACAATTTTTTCTGGTGGACAGGTTCGTTCTGATGATAATCCTGATGCTTTTGCAAAACGATTAGTTGAATATCGAGAAAAAACAGCTCCTGTATCAGAGTTTTATTCAGCTATTGGATTACTAAGAACAGTTGACGGAATGGCTAATGTTTCTGATGTATCGCGTGCAATTAAAAAACTCTTTACATGAAGGAGTTTTTCAGAAACAAACGAAAAGAGTTGACTTTTATAATGAAATCTATCAGAAATCGCTTTGATTCATTTCGGTAGGGAATAACGGGGTTCGGAGTATATTTAAGCCGGAGCCATTTTTTTCTATAAAATGGTTCAAGTATTTTATAGTAAACTATTAACATACTCAAGGAGAATAGGCGTGGCCCGTATTGCTGGCGTCAATATCCCAACAAGTAAGCGTGTAATTATTGCGCTTCAATATATCCACGGGATTGGACAAAAATTTGCTCAGGAAATTGTCGAGAAAGTTGGCGTTCCTCCAGAACGTCGTGTGCATGAGCTTTCAGACGCGGAAGTTTTACAGATTCGTGAGACAATAGATCAAGGTTATCAAGTTGAAGGGGATCTTCGTCGGGAAGTTGCAATGAGCGTGAAGCGTTTGATGGACCTTGGTTGTTATCGTGGTTTGCGTCATCGCCGTTCTTTACCTGTTCGTGGGCAGCGTACGCATACAAATGCACGTACACGTAAAGGTCCTGCTAAAGCAATTGCTGGTAAGAAGAAGTAATATATTTTTATTTATTGTGAAGGTTTTATTTTGGATGTTTTGTTTTTGTTAAATCTTTATTAACAATAACAAATAGGGTGGAGCTGCTGATATTACGGCAGTGAAGAGATCGTTGAAAGGAAGATTATGGCCAAGGAAGCCACACGTGTTCGTCGTCGCGAGCGTAAGAATATTTCATCAGGTGTTGTGCATATCAATTCAACATTTAATAATACGATGATTACTATTACTGATACTCAGGGAAATACGATTGCATGGTCATCTGCTGGAGCTCAAGGATTTAAGGGATCACGTAAGTCTACTCCTTTTGCTGCACAGGTTGCTGCAGAAGATTGTGCTAAGAAAGCACAAGAGCATGGTATGCGTTCATTGGAAGTTGAAGTTTGTGGTCCTGGAGCAGGTCGTGAGTCTGCTTTACGTGCATTGCAATCTGTTGGTTTTTTGATTACTTCCATTCGCGATGTGACGCCAATCCCTCATAATGGATGTCGTCCACGAAAAAGGCGACGTATTTAATTGGGTATTGTTTTTCGTTGTCGGAGATTTCTCCGATGTTCACACTGGCCGTTGCGATTGAATGGTAGCGGAACTAAAGAACAGGAATAAAAATATGATCCAGAAAAACTGGCAGGAATTAATTAAACCCAGTAAAGTTGAATTTCATACGCATAATGATTCGAACATTATAAGTGTTGTTGCAGAACCTCTTGAGCGGGGTTTTGGTTTGACATTAGGAAACGCATTGCGCCGTGTATTATTATCATCACTCCGTGGTGCTGCAGTTACTGCTGTACAAATTGATGGTATTTTACATGAATTCTCATCAATTCCAGGTGTTCGTGAAGATGTTACAGATATTATTTTGAATGTCAAAGAGATTGCTATACGCATGGAAGAAGAGGGACCTAAGCGAATTGTTCTCTGTAAAGAAGGACCTGGTGTGGTTAAAGCTGGGGATATACAGACGGTTGGGGATATGGCAATCCTTAATCCAGAGCATGTTATTTGCACGTTGGATGAAGATGCGGAAGTTCGCATGGAACTTATCGTCAATACAGGAAAGGGTTATGTTCCATCTGAACGAAATTGTGTTGATGATGCACCAATAGGGTTTATCCCTGTTGATAGCCTTTATTCGCCAGTTCGCAAAGTATCTTATAAAGTAGAAAATACCCGTGAAGGACAGATTCTGGATTATGATAAATTAACGTTAACAATTGAAACCAACGGTGCTGTTAACGGTGAGGATGCGATTGCTTTTGCAGCACGTATTCTTCAGGATCAGTTATTGGTATTTGTCAACTTTGAAGAGCCACAAAAAGAATTGGTTGAAGAGCCAGCTTCTGAGCTTTCTTTTAATCCAGCTCTGCTCAAAAAGGTAGATGAATTAGAACTTTCAGTGCGTTCGGCGAATTGTCTTAAAAATGATAATATTGTTTATATTGGTGATCTTATCCAAAAAACGGAAGCTGAAATGCTTCGGACACCAAATTTTGGGCGAAAATCATTAAATGAAATTAAGGAAGTTCTTGCGTGTATGGGACTCCATCTTGGGATGGAAATTTCTGCATGGCCTCCTGAAAACATTGATGATCTTGCTAAACGTTATGAAGATCAGTATTAAATTAAAATTGAAGGAGAAGGCTTATGCGCCACAGTAAATCAGGTCGCAGGCTGAACCGGACTGCTAGTCATCGTAAAGCAATGTTTGCAAATATGGCGGCTTCGCTCATTGAGCACGAGCAGATTATGACGACGCTTCCAAAGGCTAAAGAAATTCGTCCTATTGTTGAAAAGTTAGTTACTCTTGGTAAGCGTGGAGATTTGCATGCACGTCGGCAAGCGATTTCAGCTCTTCGTAATGCGAAGCATGTTGCAAAATTGTTTGATACGCTAGCGGTACGTTATATATCACGTAAAGGTGGTTATTTGCGTATTATGAAAGCAGGTTTTCGTACTGGTGATAATGCTCCTATGGCTGTTATAGAGTTTGTTGATCGCGATATTGAAGCAAAAGGTGCTGCAGATCATGCGCGTATGGAAGCAACAGTTAGTAAAGGAGAGTCTGCTTCATAAAAGGAGCATTTTTTCTTATTAGATTTTTAGAAGCCGTCTTTTAAAGGCGGTTTTTTTGTTAAAATTATAAGATTAATTTTTTCAAGTATATAAAAAGAAGAAAGGCTATGTATATTCGTTGAGTTGTTTAGTTTCTATATTTTTTGTTGTTTAGATGAATTTTTTGTGCCTAAATTATCAACTATTTAGTAACGATCATCGATTTGCAAGGTAAGTAGTAGATCTTCTTATCTTATTAAGAAGAAGTAGACCTTGATTTTATGAAGGAGCTGATAATGAAATATTCCATTTTAATAGGGCTTTTTTGTGTGATGATAGCTCAAATATCATTTCGTTATGCGAATGCTCAAATTCCACAAAAACAATCAGATATTACTTTTTCATTTGCTCCTTTAGTTAAAAAGGCTATTCCGTCTGTTGTGAATATTTATGCAGCACGGAAAGTTAGAGTACATTCACCTTTTGAAGGAGATCCGTTTTTTGAACAGTTTTTTGGTCGTTATCAAGGTAAGCGGTCTTTGCGTACTCAGTCATCATTAGGATCTGGGGTGATTGTTGATACACGTGGTTTAATCGTTACTAGTTACCATGTCATTAAGGATGCTAGCGAAATTAAGGTTGCTTTTTCTGATGGTCGAGAATTTGAAAGTACAGTTATATTAAAGGATGAAACAACTGATATTGCAGTACTTCAAATTAGTTCGAAAGATTCTCAATTTCCTGTTCTTTCTTTGGGGGATTCTGATGCAGTGGAAGTTGGAGATCTTGTTCTAGCAATTGGTAATCCTTTTGGTGTTGGTCAGACGGTTACAAGCGGTATTGTTTCAGCGCAAGCACGTACGCGTATAGGTGTTTCTGATTTTGATTTTTTTATTCAAACAGACGCTGCTATTAATCCTGGTAATTCTGGTGGAGCTTTAATTGATATGAAAGGCCAATTAATCGGGATTAATACGGCTATTTATTCGCGTTCAGGTGGTTCTGTAGGGATTGGTTTTGCCATCCCAGCTAATCTTATTAAAGTCGTTCTTGATACAGTTAAGCGTGGTGGAAAATTTTTTGTACCACCTTATATTGGAGCCTCTTTCCAAAGTGTTACACCTGATATTGCAGGTGGTTTGGGTTTAGAACATTCTTATGGTGCTCTCATTGTTGAGATTATCAAAGGTAGTCCTGCTGAGAAAGCTGGTTTGAAAGTAGGTGATGTTATTTTGAGTGTGCAAGGTATGCGAATTGAGAGTCCAGATAGTCTTGGATATCGTTTGATGACAACTAAGATTGGGCAGAGCCTTGTTTTAGAATATTTGCGGGATGGAAAAATTTTTAAAACAGAAATAACTGTATTATCAGCACCAGAATCTGTGTTTGTACAATCTGAAAAAATTGTGGGAGAAGGCCCTCTTTCTGGTGTTGAAGTATTAGATTTAACACAGCACAATAGTCGACGATTTCATCTTCCTATCAATGCTAAAGGTGTGATAATTACCAATGTTGATCAAATAAGTAACGCTGCGAGCATTTTTCGTCCTGGGGATATTTTGCATACTGTCAATGGCTATAAAATTCAAACTGTAAGTCAGTTGAAAAAAGTTCTCATGCAAAATCATTCACATATTTGGGAATTGGAATATGAGCGCAATGGTGTACATATTCGTCAATTGATTCGCTGAGGGTTTTATTTGAGTAAAGATTTTTTTTCTTCATCTTTTGATTCTTGTGTTAACCAAAACCGTCCTCTTGCAGAAAGGATACGTCCCCGCTCTCTTAATGAAGTTATAGGGCAAAACCATTTAATTGGAACGGAAGGTTTTCTTTCGCGTATGGTTGAATCTGGTTCATTTAGTTCCATGATTTTCTGGGGACCGCCAGGTACAGGTAAAACAACGATAGCACGTTTGTTGGCACTTGAAACAAATTTTGTTTTTGAACAGGTTTCTGCTGTTTTTACTGGAATATCGGAACTAAAGAAAGTTTTTGAGCTAGCTCAGGCTCGTTTGATGTCTGGATGTCAGACGTTATTATTTATCGATGAAATTCATCGCTTTAATCGTGCTCAGCAGGATAGTTTTCTACCTTTTATGGAAGATGGAACTATAATTCTTGTAGGAGCAACAACTGAAAATCCTTCATTTGAACTTAATGCTGCTCTTCTTTCACGTGCGCGTGTTTTAACTTTTCACTCACATGATAATGAAAGTTTGGACGCACTTTTGAAACGTGCTGAAAAAGTAGAGGGAAGATCACTACCTTTAGACGATCATGCTAGAGAAATTTTGATAAGGATGTCTGATGGTGATGCAAGAGCAGCTTTAATGTTAGCGGAAGAGATCTGGCGCGTTGCACGGTCAGAAGAAGTGTTTAATACCGAAACTTTGCAAACAGTTATTCAGCGTCGAGCTCCAATTTATGATAAAGGGCGAGATAGTCATTATAACCTTATTTCAGCATTACATAAATCAGTTCGTGGTTCTGATCCTGATGCTGCGCTTTATTATCTTGCACGTATGTTTGATGCGGGTGAAGATCCTTTATATATTGGGCGTAGATTGGTTCGTATAGCAATTGAAGATATTGGTTTAGCAGATCCACAAGCTCTTGTGATTTGTAACGCAGCAAAGGATGCTTATATTTATCTAGGATCACCTGAGGGAGAATTAGCCCTTGTGCAAGCATGTCTTTATATTGCGACTGCACCAAAATCAAATGCAACTTATCTTGCTTATAAGGCAGCAATGCATAGTGCCCGCAAAAACGGTTCTTTGCCTCCTCCTAAGCATATTCTTAATGCTCCTACAAGATTTATGAAACAAGAGGGATATGGGCATGGTTATTGTTATGACCATGATGAACAAGATGCTTTTTCAGGACAGGAATATTTTCCTGAAAAACTTGGGCATCAAAATTATTATCAGCCACAAGAGCGTGGCTTTGAGCGAGAAATTGCGAAACGTCTTGAGTGGTGGAAGAAGTTACGACAAAAACGAGTTAATCAAAAGTAAGATTTCAAAGAAAATATGAATGTATTTTTTAAATGGATTTTTTATTTAGTCATATTATCATAATTTTATTTAAGATCTAGGTTATACTGAAAGAGTTTATTACTATTTTATGTAATAAACGAATGTTTTCTTTATTTTAAGAAGAGGTATTAACAGTGTATAAATTTATTGTGCAAACTGTTGTCTTCAATATCTTATCAATAGAAGGAAACGTAGTTGCTTTTTAGTGGAGAGTGTCTAGTAATGTTGAGTCCACTAAGAATAAAAAATAGTCTGTGAACATTCAAATTCGAGGCTTTAATTAAGCGTAGAGAACAGTATATTGTATTTCAAATTTGTCATAACTCACTAAGGATATAGTTGTGGATAAAACAAAAGCTTTAGAGGCTGCTCTTTCACAGATTGAACGTTCATTTGGTAAAGGCTCAATTATGCGTCTTGGGCAGAAAGAGCAAATTATTGAAATTGAGACGGTTTCAACTGGCTCGTTGTCTTTGGATATTGCTTTGGGGGTAGGTGGGTTACCAAAAGGACGTATTATTGAGATTTATGGGCCAGAAAGTTCTGGTAAAACAACACTAGCTCTTCATTCTATTGCTGAGGCACAGAAAAATGGTGGGATTTGTGCTTTTATCGATGCAGAACATGCTCTTGATCCTATTTATGCACGTAAACTTGGTGTTGATTTAGAAAATCTCTTTATTTCTCAGCCAGATACTGGTGAGCAAGCATTGGAAATTACAGAGACACTTGTTCGTTCTGGTGCAGTTGATGTGCTTGTTGTTGATTCAGTGGCAGCTTTGACTCCACGTGCAGAAATTGATGGTGAAATGGGAGATGCTTTACCTGGCTTACAAGCAAGGTTGATGAGTCAAGCATTACGAAAATTAACAGCATCGATTTTTCGCTCTAACTGTATGGTTATTTTTATCAATCAAATTCGTATGAAAATTGGTGTGATGTTTGGTTCTCCTGAAACAACGACAGGTGGAAATGCTTTAAAATTTTATGCCTCTGTTCGTTTAGATATTCGTCGCATTGGGGCTATTAAGGATCGTGATACAGTGATTGGAAATCAAACACGTGTTAAAGTCGTGAAAAATAAATTAGCGCCTCCATTCAAGCAAGTTGAATTTGATATTATTTATGGTGAGGGCATTTCTAAATTAGGAGAATTGATAGATTTAGGTGTTAAAGTTGGTCTTGTAGACAAATCTGGTTCATGGTTTTCTTATAATTCTCAACGTTTAGGGCAAGGGCGTGAAAATGCAAAGCAGTTTTTGCGTGAACATGCAGAGATAGCTGCTGAGATTGAAACAGCTTTACGCCAGAATGCTGGTTTGATTGCAATTGAATTGTTAGAAAATGCTGGATCAGAAAGTGTAGAAGGCGATGAATCAATCTGATAAAGTATTAGTTTGAATAGGATTCCTTTTTTATTTGTTAGAATTTTGAAATATAAAATCATTAGCTTTTTATTTTTCTGAGAAAATATTTCTATTTTGATTAAATAGCTCTAAAATTAGCAAAAAAGCGCTGCATTAGGCAGTGATTTGGTTTTTGCGATTTTGTACTGTACTTTACAGGTGTAAATATGAATAGCGTTAATAGTATCCGGTCGACTTTTCTGGATTATTTTTATCGTAATGGACATGAAATTCTTTCTTCGAGTCCACTAGTTCCGCGCAATGATCCTACATTGATGTTTACAAATGCAGGAATGGTTCAGTTTAAAAACGTTTTTACTGGGCTTGAACAATATCCTTATAAACGGGCAACAACAGCACAAAAATGTGTCCGTGCGGGTGGAAAGCATAATGATCTTGATAATGTCGGTTATACAGCGCGTCATCATACTTTTTTTGAAATGCTTGGGAATTTTTCTTTTGGCGATTATTTTAAAGAAGAAGCAATTTTTTTTGCATGGAATTTTTTAACCAAAGAGTTTTGTCTTTCGAAAGATAAATTGTTGGTTACAGTTTATCATACTGATAATGTTGCTGCTGAATTATGGCGTAAAATTTCGGGACTTCCCGACGAAAAAATTATCCGTATTGCAACCAATGATAATTTTTGGTCAATGGGGGATACAGGTCCCTGTGGTCCTTGTTCAGAAATTTTTTATGATCATGGCGATGAAATTTTAGGGGGGCCTCCGGGAAGTGCTAATGAAGATGGCGATCGCTTTATTGAAATTTGGAATCTTGTTTTTATGCAATATGAACAGATTAATAAAGAAGAGCGAATTGAACTACCTTGTCCTTCTATTGATACTGGTATGGGATTAGAGCGCATTGCAGCTGTTTTACAAGGTGTTCATGATAATTATGATATTGATCTTTTTTGTAAATTAATTCATGCTTCACAGGAGATAACAGGAGTAGAGGCAACGGGTGAGTTTATTGCTAGTCATCGTGTTATTGTTGATCATCTCCGTTCTTCAGCATTTTTGATTTCTGATGGTGTTCTTCCTTCCAATGAAGGTCGAGGATATGTTTTGCGTCGTATTATGCGTCGTGCTATGCGTCATGCTCATTTTCTTAGTGCTAAAGAGTCATTAATGGGGAATCTTTTGCCTGTTTTAATTCGCGAAATGGGGCAAGCTTATCCCGAATTAGTCCGTGCTGAATCCTTAATTTCAGAAATCTTGAAGTTGGAAGAAACACGTTTTCATAGAACTCTTGAGCGGGGACTTAGTCTATTAAATGAGGCAAGCACTGATCTTAAGGAAGGTGATCATTTTGATGGTGAGGTTGCCTTTAAACTTTATGATACATATGGTTTTCCACTCGATTTGACGCAAGATGTTCTTCGACGTCGTGGAATATCTGTTGATATTGGTACTTTTGAAAAAGCAATGGAGCTTCAGAAAGCGGAAAATCGTGCCAGTTGGTCTGGTTCTGGTGCATCAATAACAGAAACAATTTGGTTTTCTGTTCATGATCAGGTAGGAACTACAGAATTTTTAGGTTATGAAACAGAAAAGGCTGAAGGTGTTATTACGGCTCTTGTTTGTGATGGTAAAATTGTTAATCATATTTCTTCAGGACAAGATGCTATGCTTGTTGTCAATCAGACACCTTTTTATGCTGAGTCTGGTGGGCAGATAGGTGATAGTGGTGTTATTTCTGGTGAGTCATTTGTTTTTGAAGTGCATGATACCCAGAAAAAGGGTGATGGTATTTTTATTCACATTGGAGAAGTTAAATCTGGTCAAGCAAAGATATTTGATTGTGTAGAACTTATCGTTAATTCTGAGCGTCGTAGGAAAATTCGTGCTAATCATTCTGCTACCCATTTATTGCATGAAGCTTTGCGTCGTATATTAGGACCTCATGTTGCTCAGAAGGGGTCTTTAGTATCTCCTGATCGGTTGCGTTTTGATTTTTCTCATCCGAAGCCAATTTCGTCAGAGGAACTAAAAAGAGTAGAAGATTTGGCAAATGATATTGTGTTGCAAAATAGTAAGATAACAACTCGGCTTATGGTGCTGGATGATGCAATTTTTGAAGGGGCAATAGCATTATTTGGTGAAAAATATAGCGATGAAGTTCGTGTTGTTTTTATGGGAGAGAGATGTGAACCAACAGAATTAAAAAAGCATTGGTCAATTGAGCTTTGTGGAGGTACGCACGTACAGAGAACAGGTGATATTGGTTTGATTCATATAGTTGCTGAAAGTTCTGTAGCGTCTGGAGTTCGTCGTATTGAAGCTTTAACAGGTACAAATGCACGTCTCTATCTATGTCAACAAGATAAGAGAATTTGTGAAATTGCTAGTTTTTTAAAAGCTTCTCCTGCTAATGTGGAAGAACGTGTAAGGAATTTATTTGATAATCGTCGTAAACTTGAAAAAGAATTGAATGATGCACGTAAGAATGTTGTTCTGAATGGTGGGGCTTTACAGGATAGAAAAGAGAATATTACAGTTATTAATGGCATTTCTTTTATGGGAGGTGTTCTTAGAAATATTGCAGTACGGGATCTTAAAACTTTGGTAGATTCTGGAAAAAAGCAAATTAAATCTGGAGTAGTTGCTTTCATTAGTGTTTTGGAAGATGGTAAAGGAAGCGTTGTTGTTGGAGTTACTGATGATTTAACAAATATGTTGAATGCTGTTGATTTAGTGCACGTTGTTTCCACTGTTCTTGGTGGTCAAGGTGGTGGTGGACGCCCTGATATGGCGCAGGCTGGTGGTTCCAAAGGAGATAAAGCTGATGAAGCGATTACGGCGTTAAAAGCTTTTCTTAAAGGGTAGTTTTTATTCTTATTGTGTGTTTTATATTTCAACTTTTTAAGAAAAGTTAAATTATATATCGTTAAATTAGGTTTTTATTTAAAGATACAGAAAGAAACAATTTTATGATGCAATGGCTTTGTGCAATGTCACTACATTTTCATCTTTTGTTTTTATTGTTTCTTGATCAATATTTAATCCACCAGTTTGTAGTAATTTATAGAAGCGACCACCTTTACTGATCAGTTCTTGAAAACTACCTTTTTCAATTAAACGGCCATGATCTAAAAATAATATAAGATCAGCATTGCGAACTGTTGAAAGACGATGTGCTATAACAAAAGTAGTGCGGTTTTGACTTACACAATCAATAGCATTTTTAACATGAGCTTCCGTTTCAACATCAAGAGCACTTGTTGCTTCATCTAAAATAAGGATGGGTGCATTTTTTAAGATAGCACGTGCAATTGCTAATCGTTGCCTTTCTCCACCTGATAATTGTGAGCCTCGCTCACCAACTAATGTATTGTAACAATCATTTTTTCTTAGAATAAAATCATGAGCAGCAGCTATCTTTGCAGCTTCGTAAATTTCTTCATCTGTTGCAGTAGTTTTGCCTATCGAAATATTATCGCGAATACTACGGTTAAAAAGACCAGAATCTTGAAAGACTGTTGCTAAGGCTTTGCGTAAAGATTCACGATTAATTGTGCGTATATCGATTCCATCAATGCTAATGTGTCCAATTGTAGGATCGTACACACGTTGAAGCAAATTAATTAAAGTTGTCTTTCCAGCACCTGTTGGCCCTACAATTGCAACGGTTTGTCCTGCTTTAACTTTAAACGAAATATCGAAAACACCTTGAGAAGAATTTAGAAATTTATAAGAAACATGATGAAACTCGATTGTACCTTTGACATTTTGAAGAGAAGGAAGGTTGTCTGATTTATTGATGTGAAAAGTAGAGTCTTCCATTTCAAAAAAATCTTTTAGTTTTGCCTGTAAAGATATAGCTAAATTGATAAAATTGCTAATTTGATCAAGACGATTAATCATTAACTGAGCAAATCCAACAAAAGCAACAACTTCTCCTACTCGTACTTGACCTTTTGTTACAAAAAATGCACCCAGAAGAAGGACACATACTATGGAAATGGTTGAGGCCATTCGATTTAATCCGCTAGCAAGAGCCCACCAATTTAAAACAGGATTTTGGACTTTAAGAAGATCAGCTGCGTGTTTATGAAGTGCTGAGGTTTCTTCTATTATTCGATTATAACTTTGTACAATGGAAACATTGGAAATTGAATCACTGATATGTTTAAAAAGGTCATGGTGGTAACGCTCTACAGCTGCTTGTCCATCTTTTGTTTTTTGCATCACTAAACGTGCAATTAATACATAGATAATAGCAAGAACAAGCAAGACTATTGAAAGACGCCAATTCATTTTAAAAGCTATGGGCACTAGGACAAATAATGTAACAAGAGTTGAGAGATGCTGACGCATAAAGTCAAGCCATATGATTGACATAGAATCTATTGCACGTAGTAATGTATGAAGAGCATTAGAAGTTCCTCTTTGTTGATGCCAGATTAGTGGCATAGTAATGATACGTTCGAAGGATTCTGTTAAAACAGTTAAGCGGCGTCTATGTGCTAAGCGATCAGCGCTGCGTGCTACAAGGACATAGGCAATAATATTAAAAATACCAAAACCTATCCAAGTTGTGAGGGTAGGAATAATTCCGGACTTATCTGCGATTGCATCAATGACATGTCCAAATAAAATAGGTTCCACGATCGTAATTATAGCTAAAGTAAGATTAGCCGAACAGATTAAAATGGATGCATTTTTTTCTTTGTTTAGATAAGAAAGAACACGAGCATAAATTTTAAATAAAGACACAGATGATTATCTCCAATAATATAATCACAAAATTTTCCTGAATATTGTGACCAGTCACAATCCTTGAAACTAATAAAATTTATGCGGTAAGAGAATGCAATTTTGAATACGAATTGTAATGCAGCGTGATATAATGCCAATTTATAAGATTGTTGTTTATTTTAATACAGCAGGAGAAGAATGCTAATAGCCAAAGTGATTTTTATGGTAAGAGAGCTGTTATGGTGGGTATAAAAATAAAAAAGGTTGAAGCAGATGAAAATGGAATGCGCTTAGATCGCTGGTTTAAGATATATTACCCAAATGTTGGATTTGGATATTTACAAAAGCTTCTACGTTCTGGACAGATACGAGTTGATGGTGGACGTGTTAAAAATGATATGCGTCTTATCGTAGGACAGTCTATCCGTGTTCCCCCTTTGTTTATTAATGAAAATGATAGCTTTCCTGTAATCAATCAAACCATTTGTAGACAGAATGATAGAATAACCTTAAAAAATATACTTCTTTACGAAGATTCAAAAATTTTTGTTTTTAATAAACCAGCAGGTTTAGCTGTACAGGGTGGCTCTGGTTTGACGTGTCATGTTGATAGTATGCTTGAAGCGTGGCGCAATAAAAAAGGTGAAAAACCGCGATTAGTTCATCGCCTTGATCGTGAAACATCAGGCGTTCTTGTTGTTGCGCGGTCAAGAGGAGCAGCGCAGGCTTTGACTGCTGCTTTTAGAGCACGAGAAACAAAGAAGATTTATTGGGCATTGGTACGGGGAGTGCCTAGGAAAAAGCAGGATAAAATTTCAACATGGATGGTTAGGGAAATAATAACTACACAAGCCGATAAAATGCGTGTTTGTGAACGTAGACAGACAGATTCTAGCCACGCAGTTTCTTATTATCGTGTTTTGGATACACGAGGAAAATCTCTTTCTTGGCTTGAAATGGAACCTTATACAGGTAGAACACATCAGTTACGTGTTCATGCTGCTCATATCAATCATCCGATTATTGGCGATTCAAAATATTTTTTTTCTGATAATAATTGGGAATTGCCAAGAGGAATACAAAATCGACTTCATCTTCATGCTCGTCGTATTCGTATACCTCATCCTTCAGGAGGTATCTTAGATATTACTGCACCTTTACCACCTCATATGGTGCAAAGTTTTAATCTTTTTGCTTTTAATGAAATCGATGGTGATACAGAATAATAGAAAAAATCCATATCTTATCTTTATAATTAAATTGATTTATAAAGGTAATTTATTTTTTTCTCTTTAAATGAGCACCTCAACTAGAGTAATATTTTCTTATTTAAGATTCTCTTATAGTATATTTTCATCTTTATAAAGAAGCAACTTTATCAATTAATCTAAAGTCTGTGTTTAGAACAAAAAATTACAATATCAAATATTCTCTTTAAATGTAAACAAATGAATGAAATGTAAACAAATGAATGATTTTATAGATCAAAAGTTTTATATTTTTTGAGAATTTTAATTTTCTATAAAATTATATTATTGTCTGCGATTTGATCACATGTTTATTGGAGGATTATGTTATATACACTGTTATATGAAAAATATTTAAGGAATAGAGTTGTAAATCAATGATTATAAGAGTTTACCAATTGGTGTTGAGATTATTCAGAAATACATAGTACAAAGACTATTAATAGTTAAATGTGCATAATACTTGAGTATCAGTTGGTATGTTTAAATTGTTGTATAGTATTTTGTGGCAAGTGGTTGTAAATTTTATGCTAAAAACTTTAGTAAAGTTATTGGGAATATTATAAGGTAAGAACGCAATGCGTGAAATTTTAAATGATGTTGATAGATTATCGGATAAGAATAATTCTCTTCGTCATTCTCAGAAATTATTATGTCAGTCATTACCTAAGCGATTTTATGAAAAAGTAGATGTCATCTGTAAAGAGGAAAATTTTTCTATTTTATTGGATGGGCATCCATTAAAAACACCTGCAAAACGTGATTTTTTTATACCGGTAAAGAAGCTTGCTGTGTTAGTAGCACAGGAATTTACTATGCAAAAGGAAGTGATTGATCCAGCGAAAATGCCAATTACGCGTTTAGTTAACACCGTTATTGATGGTATAATTGACAATATGCAAATTATTTTTGAAGATTTGTTACGTTTTGTTGCATGTGATATGATTTTTTATCGTGCACAAACTCCGAAAGAACTGGTAGAACGGCAATCTGAAAAATGGAATTTTTTACTTGATTGGGCAGAAGAAAAATTGGGTGCACGTTTTAATTTAGCAGAAGGACTTATGCATATCGAACAACCACCTGAGTCTATTCAAGCAGTGAGTAATTATTTGCGCAAGATAGAGTCTCCTTATGTGCTAGCTGCATTTTATTCTATGACTACTTTAACAGGGTCGGCCCTTATCACTTTTGCTGTAGCTGAGAAGAAGATTTCTCCAGATGATGCTTGGACTATTGCGCATTTAGATGAAGATTGGACAATGGAACACTGGGGAAAAGATGAAGAGACAGTAACTCGTCGTGCTCATAAAAAGGTAGAATTTGATGCAGCTGCTACGGTCATTGCTATGAAATTTTCTTCTTTTTACGTATAGGTAATAAAAAATTATTGTCTAAGGTATTTATGAGCTGCATAAAGTGCAATTGTTGCAGCGTTTGAAACATTTAATGATTTAATATCTCCAGGCATATCAAGACGAGCCAATGTGTAGACAGTTTCTCGTGTTTTTTGGCGTAGACCTTTACCTTCTGCTCCTAAAACAAGAGCTATTTTATTGCCTGTTAACGCTGTTTCTAAGGGTAATTCACCTTCTGAATCAAGTCCAAAGCTAATAAAGTTCATTTGGTTAAGCTCTTTAAGTGCTTGAGAGAGATTTTTTACTGTGATGTACTCAATGAATTCTAAAGCTCCAGAAGCTGCTTTGGCAAGGACGCCGCTTTCTTGTGGTGAATGGCGATTAGTCGTAATGATTGCTCCAGCTTTAAAGGCTACTGCAGAACGCATAATAGCACCAACATTGTGGGGATCAGTAATTTGATCCATGACAATAATAAGATCCGTATTTGCCAGTTCTGATAAAGAGTGTGCTTTTAAAGCTTCAGTTTCTAAGACAAGTCCTTGATGAACAACTGCGTTTCCAACAAATGCTTCCAGTTTTTTAGGTAAGCATAAGGTTATAGGACATAATAGATTTGATTCGTTTATATTGAGACGTTTTAAGGCGTTTGGTGTAGCATACAGATGTCTCAAAATTCTTCGACGATTCTTAAGTGCTGCATAGACTGGATGGATACCATAAAGGTAAATCTTTTCTTTCTTTGATGGGATAGATCGTTGTTTTAGAGGTGTTGAAGATCGGAAAAGAAAATCTTTTGTATCCCGATATTGGCGACGAAGGCGAGCATAATGAGAATCTTTAGGTGTATTTTTTTTCATGTTACGCTTATAGTACATTAATGACCAATGTATGTAGAAAAAACATAAAATTCTAAATTATTTAGTAGGAAATTTGTATAGAACCGTATTTATTTTGTTGACAGATACAATACTAAACGCCATAACCAATTTCTAACCAATCTAAATTTAATAAAGAAATTGGTTGTAGTGGTGCTTTATCACCCAGCTCTGCCGATGTAATGGAGGGGTGCCCGAGTGGTTAAAGGGGACGGACTGTAAATCCGTTGCGTATGCTACGTTGGTTCGAATCCAACCCCCTTCACCATTTATCGAAATAGAGCTTATATGTTGCGGGTATAGCTCAATGGTAGAGCAGCAGCCTTCCAAGCTGAATACGCGGGTTCGATTCCCGCTACCCGCTCCAGATATAAATTGATGACTTGATAAAGAAGATGGTGGAAATGTTTTTCCATCATAAGTCATAAAGTAAGGCGAATATTTTCGTTTTATAATTTTTGTGCTGACCTGATATCCGACCAGCTTGGTTTAGTTTTGAGGGTCTTTTTTAGGCGCTAATTTAAGACAAGAGATTGACAGCAATGGCAAAGAGCAAATTTGAACGTACGAAGCCACATGTTAATATAGGTACGATTGGTCACGTTGATCATGGAAAGACTTCATTGACGGCAGCGATTACGAAGTATTTTGGTGAATTTAAAGCATATGATCAAATTGATGCGGCACCTGAGGAGCGTGCTCGTGGTATAACGATATCTACTGCGCATGTTGAGTATGAAACGGAGAGCCGTCACTATGCGCATGTTGATTGTCCTGGTCATGCTGATTATGTTAAGAACATGATTACAGGTGCTGCGCAAATGGACGGAGCCATATTGGTTGTTTCTGCGGCGGATGGTCCTATGCCTCAGACGCGAGAGCATATTTTGTTGGCGCGTCAGGTTGGTGTTCCAGCGATTGTTGTTTTTCTGAATAAAGTTGATCAGGTTGATGATGCAGAGCTTTTAGAGCTTGTTGAGCTTGAGGTTCGAGAGCTTTTATCGAAATATGATTTTCCTGGAGACGATATTCCTATAGTTAAGGGGTCAGCTTTAGCAGCGCTTGAGGATTCTAATAAGAGTATAGGGGAAGATTCTGTTCGTCTTTTGATGAGTGAAATTGATAAATATATACCGACGCCTGAGCGTCCAGTTGATCAACCGTTTTTGATGCCTATTGAGGATGTATTTTCTATATCTGGTCGTGGTACGGTTGTTACGGGTCGTGTTGAGCGTGGTGTTATTAAAGTTGGTGAAGAAATAGAGATTATCGGTATCCGTCCTACATCTAAGACAACAGTTACTGGGGTTGAAATGTTTCGTAAACTTTTGGATCAAGGTCAGGCTGGTGATAATATTGGAGCTTTGCTTCGTGGTGTTGATCGAGAAGGGATTGAGCGTGGTCAGGTTTTGGCGAAGCCTGGTTCTGTTACGCCGCATACTAAGTTTAAAGCTGAAGCCTATATTTTAACGAAAGATGAAGGGGGTCGTCATACACCGTTTTTCACGAATTATCGTCCTCAGTTTTATTTTCGTACAACAGATGTTACCGGTATAGTTACGTTGCCAGAGGGAACGGAAATGGTTATGCCAGGTGATAATGTTGCTATGGATGTTTCTTTGATTGCGCCTATTGCAATGGAAGAGAAGCTCCGTTTCGCAATCCGAGAAGGTGGCCGTACCGTTGGTGCTGGTATCGTATCTAAAATCATTGAATAAATGAAATTAATTGCTTAAAGTGTATTTGAGGTATTTTCCTCAAAGGTTAGGGGTATAGCTCAGTTGGTAGAGCGGCGGTCTCCAAAACCGCAAGTCGCAGGTTCAAGTCCTGCTGCCCCTGCCATGTAGTTATAGTTTATGCTATAATTAGTGAGAGGATAGATTAGCTACTTAGTTACATTGTATTTTCTTTTTTTTGTATAGGGCTTGTTTTTTTGTACATGAATCTGTATTGAATGGAAAGTAATGAGATTGCATAAGGATAGTGGTGGTTTTTTGCGTTTTTGTTATGTTTTTTATTGTCTATTTGCGATAAAGTTAGAAAGAATAGTGTGACTAATGACATCTAGAATCAATCCTATCACCTTTTTGAAGCAAGTTCGTGCAGAAACAGCTAAAGTGAAATGGCCTACACGTCATGAGACAGTAGTTTCTACTATTATGGTGTTGGTGTTGACGGCGTTAGCTTCGGTTTTCTTTTTTATTGTGGATCAGGCTGTGAATTTTGGTGTATGGCGGGGTATTGATCTTCTAAAATATCTTTTTAGTTGATAATGCAAGGAAGTGTGACGGTGGCTGCTCGTTGGTATATTGTTCAGGCGTATTCGAATTTTGAAAAGAAGGTAGCGGAAGCTATTGATAAAGAAGCGAAGCAGAAAGGGCTTGATCATTTATTTAAAAAGATTTTCGTTCCGACTGAGCGTGTTGTTGAAATTCGTCGTGGTCGTAAGGTTGACTCTGAGCGCAAATTCTTTCCTGGTTATGTCCTTGTTTGTGCTGAGTTGACAGATGAAGTTTATCATCTCATTAAGAACACTCCTAAAGTGACAGGTTTTTTAGGTTCAGATGCGCGTCCTGTTCCTATTTCTGATCACGAAGCTGAGCAAATTCTGAAACAAGTTAAAGAGGGAGTCGAAGTTCCGAAGTCTTCTATGTCATTTGAGGTGGGTGAGCAAGTCCGAGTGGCAGATGGTCCTTTTGTTTCTTTTAACGGTATTGTTCAAGAGGTTGAAGAGGAGCGCTCTCGTCTTAAAGTTGAAGTATTAATTTTTGGGCGTCCTACGCCTGTTGATTTAGAGTTTGATCAAGTTGAAAAGCTCTGATTAAGCTTAAAGTGATCTTTAGTCACTTTTAAAATATGTTAAGATGGAAGGTGATTTATAGCTTTTGCCGGCTTAATGATCCGGATCATCAAACTGCAGTGGGTTTTTGGCGTAATAAATAGCCAATTTACCAGTCTAAATTAGAGGCAGATTATTATGGCAAAAAAAAGTGTAGGTCAGTTGAAGTTACAAATTCCAGCGGGAGCAGCCACTCCATCACCTCCGATTGGTCCCGCTCTCGGACAGCGTGGTATTAATATTATGGAATTTTGTAAGGCGTTTAATGCAGCTACCCAGGAAATGGAAAAAGGTACGCCGATTCCAGTTGTTGTTACTTACTATCAGGATAAATCTTTTACGTTTTCATTGAAGACGCCTCCAGTGTCATTTTTTTTGAAAAAGGCAGCAGATTTGAAAAGTGGTTCGAAAGAACCTGGTAAAGTATCTGTGGGGACTGTTTCTCGTGATAAGATTCGTTCGATTGCGGAGGCAAAAATGAAAGACCTTAACTCAAATGATATTGAGGCAGCAATGCGTATGGTTGAAGGTTCTGCTCGCTCTATGGGCTTAGAGGTGTTAGGCTAACATTATGGTAAAGGTAGCAAAAAGAATACAAAAAATTCGTGAAGGTGTTGATTTTAATAAGCTTTATGATTTAACTGATGCTGTTTCAATGATCAAAGAACGCGCGGTTGCTAAATTTGATGAAACAGTTGAGATTTCGATGAACTTGGGTGTTGATCCTCGTCATGCTGATCAGATGGTTCGTGGTGTTGCTCATTTACCTAATGAAACAGGACGAAATGTTCGTGTTGCTGTTTTTGCACGTGGTGCTAAGGCTGAAGAAGCTAAAGTAGCTGGTGCTGATATTGTAGGTGCTGAGGATTTGTTTGAAACTGTTAATAGCGGAACGATTAATTTTGATAGGTGTATTGCAACACCGGATATGATGCCTCTTGTGGGTCGTCTTGGTAAAATTCTTGGTCCGCGGAGTTTGATGCCAAACCCAAAAGTTGGTACTGTAACACTTGATGTTGGTAGTGCTGTCAAGGCTTCTAAAGGTGGTGCTGTTGAATTTCGTGTTGAAAAATCTGGTATTGTGCATGCCGGTATCGGTAAAGCTTCTTTGGGGGTTGAGGAAATAGTAGAAAATGTTAAAGCTTTTGTGAGTGCAGTTGCTAAAGCTAAGCCGCAAGGTGCAAAGGGTGAGTATATTAAGCGGGTTGCAGTTTCTTCAACAATGGGTATTGGAATAAAAGTTGATCCTGCAACAGTTCGTTCAGAGTCAGTATGAGCAGATTGTGATTTTGTTGTGTATCTGATGGCTAAGATTATATTTTTAGTTGTTGGTTTTAGTTACATTCAGTTATCTGAGCTTTATTGAGCTCGGGTCATACCGGAAGAAATTCCGGAATGTCCTGTCCGAGATTGTAGGTGATATCTTTTGGGGTATCTTAATTGAATAAAGCCTACATGAGACTAGGGTGAGAACTTTGAAGTTAATAAACTTAAAAGGTTTGAGCCAGGATTGCCTTTGATCGTTTATATACGTGAAGAAGGGGGCAGGGTCCTCGTCGTTGGCATAGAAGAATTTCATGCTATTCAAGATAACCAGCAGGCTTGTGTTGTAAGCCTGTTAAATGGAGAAAGACAGTGAATAAAGCGGAAAAAGGCAAATTCGTTGCATGGCTTAACAAGACTTTTCAAGAGTCCGGTTCTGTTATTGTTGCACATTATTCCGGTTTGACTGTTTCACAAATGAACGATCTTCGTTCGAAAATGAGTGAAGCGGGTGGTGCTATTAAAGTCGCCAAAAACCGTCTTGCTAAAATCGCTCTTCAGGGCACAGAATCTGAAGCAATGATGGGTCTATTCACTGGGCAAACACTTATTGCTTATTCAGAAGATCCAATTACGGCATCGAAAGTTGCTGTTGATTTTGCGAAAACCAATGATAAATTTGTTGTCCTTGGTGGTTCAATGGGTGCAACAAGTTTAAGTGTTGATGCTGTGAAGTCTTTAGCTTCATTGCCTTCATTGAACGAATTACGGGCAAAAATTTTGGGTATGGTTTCTACTCCTGCGACCCGTATTGTTCAGGTTGTCAATGCACCTGCTGGTCAGGTTGTGCGTGTTATTGGTGCATATGCTCGGGGAGGATAGAGCAGCTTAAGGCTGTTTTTTTTGTAATCCAAAGTTATAGAGACTCTTGATGTTTTTCTGTTTTTTTGGATAAATTCTAAACAATAGTTCAAATCTTTTAAGTGAAGGAATTTTAAAATGGCTGATCTGGCAAAGATCGTAGAAGATCTTTCTAACCTTACTGTTTTGGAGGCTGCAGAACTTTCAAAATTACTTGAAGAAAAATGGGGTGTTTCTGCTGCTGCTCCTGTGGCTGTTGCTGCTGTTAGTGCTGCTGCTCCAGTTGCCGAAGAGAAGACAGAATTTGATGTTATTCTTACTGATAGTGGTGCTCAAAAAATTAATGTTATTAAAGAAGTTCGTGCCCTTACAGGGCTTGGGCTTAAAGAAGCAAAGGATTTAGTTGAAGGAGCACCTAAACCTATTAAGGAAGGTATTTCTAAAGACGAAGCGGAAAAAATTAAAACCCAACTTGAAGCTGTTGGTGCTAAGGTTGAACTTAAATAATTTATTTTATTGGTAAACTTTTATGTATGTTGATTTATTACCCTAGAAAAGGGGCTTGATTGAGGAAATACTTTTCCTTACAGTTTAGTTGGCTGTAAGGAAATATAAGTTGTTTAAGGGCCTAACAATAAAGCCAAATTAAGTAGATAAGTTGGTTAGTTAGGTATTAAGTGAATTAGTCTGTATATGCAGGCTGATGACATGGAGTTATCAAGGTTTAGTCTACCTTGAATAGTAAGAATCGAGGAGCGACAATGGCTCAGACTTTAGCGATGATGTCTCAATTTAATGGTCGTAGACGTGTGCGCAAGTTTTTTGGTAAGATTCCTGAAGTAGCAGAAATGCCAAATCTTATTGAAGTTCAGAAAGCTTCATATGATCAATTTCTTATGATTGAGGAACCTGAAGGCGGGCGTTTAGATGAAGGTTTGCAGGCTGTTTTTAAATCGGTATTTCCTATTTCAGATTTTTCTGGTACAGCTATGCTTGAATTTGTTCGTTACGAATTTGATTCACCTAAATTTGATGTGGAAGAATGTCGTCAGCGTGATTTGACATACGCAGCACCATTAAAGGTGATATTGCGTTTAATTGTCTTTGATATTGATGAAGATACTGGTTCAAAAGATATTAAGGACATTAAAGAACAAGGTGTTTATATGGGTGATATGCCGTTAATGACAAACAATGGTACGTTTGTCATTAATGGTACAGAACGTGTTATTGTTTCGCAGATGCATCGCTCTCCGGGTGTATTTTTTGATCATGATAAAGGAAAAACTCATTCGTCAGGTAAGTTTCTTTTTGCAGCTCGTGTGATACCTTATCGTGGTTCTTGGCTTGATATTGAGTTTGATGCTAAAGATATTGTCTATGCCCGTATTGATAGGCGACGCAAGATTCCAGTAACCAGCCTTTTAATGGCGTTGGGTATGGATGCTTCAGATATTTTATCAACATTTTATAATAAAGTTACTTATGAATGCGCTAAGAATGGCTGGCGTATTCCCTATTCAGTTGATCGTTTTAAAGGCATGAAACTAGCTTCTGATCTTGTTGATGCGGATAGCGGTGAAGTTGTTGCAGAGGCTGGTAAAAAGTTAACGGTTCGTGCTGCAAGGCTTTTAGAAGAAAAAGGTCTAAAAGCGATTGAAGTTAGTGAAGATGATTTGTTGGGATCCTATCTTGCAGAAGATATCGTGAATTATCAAACAGGTGAGATTTATCTTGAAGCTGGTGATGAAATTGACGAAAAAGCATTAAAGATTTTATCTGATGTTGGTGCTGATCAAATTAATATTCTTGATATTGACCATATGAATGTTGGTGCATACATTCGTAATACATTGAAGATGGATAAAAATGAAAGTCGACAGGATGCTTTATTTGATATTTATCGAGTAATGCGTCCAGGTGAACCTCCGACAATTAATACAGCGGAGGCTATGTTCCATTCATTGTTTTTTGATCTAGAGCGTTATGATCTTTCAGCTGTTGGGCGTGTCAAGATGAATTTGCGTATGGGTCTTGATTGTCCGGATACGGTTCGCATTTTGCGTCAAGAAGATATTATTGCTGTTGTTAAAATGTTAGTTGAATTGCGTGATGGTCGTGGTGAAATTGATGATATTGATAATCTTGGCAATCGTCGTGTGCGGTCAGTTGGCGAATTGATGGAAAATCAATACCGGATTGGTTTGCTTCGTATGGAGCGTGCAATAAAAGAACGTATGTCCTTAGTTGAAATTGATACAATTATGCCACAAGATTTGATTAATGCAAAGCCAGCTGCAGCTGCAGTCCGCGAGTTTTTTGGATCTTCACAATTGTCGCAATTTATGGATCAAACCAATCCATTGTCAGAGATTACCCATAAGCGTCGTCTTTCTGCCCTTGGTCCAGGTGGTTTAACTCGTGAGCGTGCAGGTTTTGAAGTGCGTGATGTACATCCTACGCATTATGGTCGTATTTGTCCGATTGAAACACCGGAAGGACCAAATATTGGTCTGATTAATTCTTTAGCGACATTTGCTCGGGTTAATAAATATGGTTTCATTGAAAGTCCATATCGCAAAATCGTTGATGGTAGGGTGACGAAAGAAGTCGTTTATCTTTCTGCTATGGAGGAATCGAAACATTATGTAGCTCAGGCTAACTCTTCGTTAGATGTAGAAGGACGTTTTACAGAAGAATTTGTTGTTTGTCGTCATGCTGGTGAAGTTTTAATGGCGCCACGTGATCATATAGATTTGATGGATGTTTCACCAAAACAGTTGGTTTCTGTAGCTGCTGCACTTATTCCGTTTTTGGAAAATGATGATGCAAACCGCGCTCTGATGGGCTCCAATATGCAACGTCAAGCAGTTCCGCTTTTACGTGCAGAAGCGCCGCTTGTTGGTACAGGTATGGAAGCAATAGTTGCTTGTGATTCAGGTGCTGCTATTGGTGCGAAACGGGGTGGTATTGTTGATCAAGTTGATGCAATGCGTATCGTTATTCGTGCGACAGAGGATTTAGATCCTTCAAAATCTGGTGTTGATATCTACCGTTTACAGAAATTTCAGCGTTCCAATCAATCTACCTGTATTAATCAGCGTCCTCTCGTACATGTAGGAGATCGGATAGAAAAAGGTGATATTATTGCTGATGGTTCATCTACAGATCTTGGTGATTTAGCTCTTGGAAGAAATGTTCTTGTGGCATTTATGCCTTGGAATGGTTACAATTATGAGGATTCTATTTTACTTTCTGAGCGTATTGTTGCTGATGATGTATTTACTTCGATACATATTGAAGAGTTTGAGGTTGCTGCACGTGATACAAAGCTTGGGCCAGAAGAAATCACCCGAGATATTCCTAATGTTGCAGAAGAAGCATTAAGAAATCTTGATGAAGCTGGTATTGTCTATATTGGTGCTGAGGTTCATCCTGGTGATATTTTAGTTGGTAAGATTACGCCAAAAGGTGAAAGTCCAATGACGCCTGAAGAAAAGCTTTTACGTGCAATTTTTGGTGAAAAAGCTTCGGATGTTCGTGATACTTCTATGCGAATGCCTCCTGGAACTTTTGGTACTGTTGTAGAAGTTCGTGTTTTTAATCGTCATGGTGTAGAAAAAGATGAACGTGCAATGGCAATTGAACGTGAAGAAATTGAACGTTTAGCTAAAGATCGTGATGATGAGCAATCAATTCTGGATCGGAGTGTTTATGCACGTCTTGCGGATATATTAACAGGTAAAATTGTGATAGAAGGTCCAAAAGGTTTTTCCAAAGGAGAGACTCTTGATAGTACAATAATGGAGCAATATCCACGGTATCAGTGGTGGCAATTCGCTGTTGAGGATGAGAAGCTTCAGAGTGAAATTGAAGCTTTGCATAAGCAGTATGATGAGTCAAAAAAAGCACTACAATGTCGCTTTATGGATAAGGTTGAGAAAGTCCAAAGAGGTGATGAAATGCCTCCTGGTGTTATGAAGATTGTGAAGGTTTTTGTTGCAGTGAAGCGGAAAATCCAACCAGGAGATAAAATGGCAGGGCGTCACGGTAATAAAGGTGTTGTGTCACGTATTCTTCCAGTAGAGGATATGCCGTTTCTTGAAGATGGAACGCATGCGGATATTGTCTTAAATCCTTTGGGTGTGCCTAGTCGTATGAATGTTGGTCAAATTCTTGAAACACACCTTGGTTGGGCGTGTGCAGGCATGGGTAAGAAAATTGGTGATTTAGTAAAGCTTTATCAAGAAAGCGGAGATATATTGCCTTTGCGTCAGCGTATTGAAAATCTTATTCCTGATGATGATCGCAATGAACCAGTTCGCCAATATGATGATGAAAGTCTTTTAAAGTTGGCACATCAAATGAAAAAAGGTGTTTCAATTGCGACACCTGTTTTTGATGGAGCTCATGAAGCCGATATCAATATGATGTTGGAAGATGCAGGCTTAGATAGTTCAGGGCAAGTTACACTTTATGATGGTCGTACTGGAGAGCCTTTTGATCGTCCAGTGACTGTAGGGTATATCTATATGCTTAAATTGCATCATCTTGTGGATGATAAGATACATGCACGTTCAATTGGACCTTATTCACTTGTTACGCAGCAACCATTAGGGGGTAAAGCTCAATTTGGTGGTCAGCGTTTTGGTGAAATGGAAGTTTGGGCACTTGAAGCATATGGTGCTGCATATACTTTGCAGGAGATGTTGACGGTTAAATCAGATGACGTGGC
Organism: Bartonella sp. JB63; assembly: GCF_002022665.1. Classification (NCBI taxonomy): domain Bacteria; kingdom Pseudomonadati; phylum Pseudomonadota; class Alphaproteobacteria; order Hyphomicrobiales; family Bartonellaceae; genus Bartonella; species Bartonella sp. JB63. The sequence continues at coordinate 828,215 of NZ_CP019788.1, read as the reverse complement.
AGGTCGAACGAAGGTTTATGAAGCAGTTGTTCGTGGTGATGATACATTTGAGACAGGTATCCCTGAGAGCTTTAATGTCTTGGTTAAAGAAATGCGTTCTCTTGGTCTTAATGTAGAGCTTGATGATGCACGTGAACTTATTGCGCAACAAACATTGACTAATTCAGAAGATTAATTTTTAGGGCGAATATTAAAATAGTGCGCTCTGATTTTTTGTAAAGTTATGACAGAAAAGTTTCTATTAGGTAGTAAAATATTTTAAAAATGAAAACAGGTCTTAAATAAAGCTTTAACTAAAGAAAGAAGCTTTTGTGGCTAGTTTTAAGAATCTTTGAAGGAGAACAGCATGAACCACGAGGTCATGAATCTTTTCAATCCTCAGGCACCAGTGCAGATATTCGACTCTATTCGTATTTCAATTGCGAGTCCTGAGAAGATTCTGTCTTGGTCGTATGGTGAAATTAAAAAACCAGAAACTATCAACTACCGAACATTTAAGCCAGAGCGTGATGGTCTTTTTTGTGCACGTATATTTGGTCCTATTAAAGATTATGAATGTTTATGTGGAAAATATAAACGTATGAAATATAAGGGTATTATCTGTGAAAAATGTGGCGTAGAAGTCACTCTTTCACGGGTACGTCGTGAACGCATGGGGCATATTGAGCTTGCAGCTCCAGTGGTTCATATTTGGTTCCTTAAGTCATTACCTGGTCGTATTTCTACTCTTTTAGATTTGACTTTAAAAGATATCGAAAGAGTTCTTTATTTTGAAAATTATATTGTCACAGAACCAGGGTTGACATCTCTTAAGTTACATCAGCTTCTTTCTGAAGAAGAATATATGCTTGCTATTGATGAATTTGGGGAAGACCAATTTTCAGCTATGATTGGTGCAGAGGCTATTTATGAACTTCTTGCTGGGATGGAGTTAGATAAAATTGCAAATGATTTGCGTGCTGAATTGACTGAGACAACTTCGGAGTTAAAACAGAAAAAACTGATTAAAAGACTTAAAATCGTTGAGAATTTCCTTGAATCTGGCAATAAACCAGAGTGGATGATTATGAAAACTATTCCAGTTATTCCACCAGATTTACGTCCATTAGTTCCATTAGATGGTGGTCGTTTTGCAACATCAGATTTGAACGATCTCTATCGACGTGTTATCAATCGTAACAACCGTTTAAAGCGATTAATTGAGCTACGTGCTCCTGGAATTATTGTCCGCAATGAAAAGCGTATGGTACAAGAAGCTGTTGATGCATTATTTGATAATGGTCGTCGCGGACGTGTAATTACTGGGGCAAATAAGCGTCCATTAAAATCGCTTTCAGATATGCTAAAAGGTAAGCAAGGACGTTTCCGTCAAAATCTACTTGGAAAGCGTGTTGATTATTCAGGTCGCTCTGTTATCGTGACAGGTCCTGAATTGAAATTACATCAATGTGGTCTTCCGAAAAAAATGGCTCTCGAATTATTTAAGCCTTTTATTTATGCGCAACTTGATGCAAAGGGTTATTCATCTACTGTCAAACAGGCCAAGAGACTTGTTGAAAAGGAACATCCTGAAGTTTGGGATATCTTAGATGAGGTTATTCGTGAACATCCTGTTTTGCTGAATCGTGCACCGACGCTTCATCGCTTAGGAATTCAGGCTTTTGAACCTATTTTGATTGAAGGGAAAGCTATACAACTTCATCCGTTAGTGTGTACAGCGTTTAATGCGGATTTTGACGGTGATCAGATGGCTGTTCACGTTCCTCTTTCTCTTGAGGCACAGCTTGAAGCTCGTGTTTTGATGATGTCAACCAATAATATTCTTCACCCAGCTAATGGTGCTCCGATTATTGTTCCATCACAGGACATGGTTCTTGGTCTTTACTACCTTTCCATTGTTTCTGAAAAAGAGCCGGGTGAAGGAATGGCTTTTGCAGATATGGGTGAATTGCATCACGCTTTGGAAAATAAAGTTGTAACCTTGCATACAAAAATTAAAGGCCGTTTTAAAGATATCAATAAGGATGGTGAAGTTGTTTCCAAACTCTACGATACAACACCTGGTCGTTTAATTATTGGTGAGCTTTTACCAAAAAATCCTAATATTTCATTTGATATTGTTAATCAGGAAATGACCAAAAAGAATATTTCTAAAATGATTGACCAAGTTTATAGACACTGTGGGCAGAAAGAGACAGTGATTTTCTGTGACCGTATCATGCAGCTTGGTTTTTCGCATGCTTGTCGTGCTGGAATTTCATTTGGTAAAGATGATATGGTTATTCCTGATAGTAAATCTCGTCTAGTAGCGGAAACGGAAGCTCTTGCTAAGGAATATGAGCAACAATATAGTGATGGTTTAATTACCCAAGGTGAGAAATATAACAAAGTCGTTGATGCTTGGGGTAAATGTACCGATCGTGTTGCCGATGAGATGATGAAGCGTATTCAGGCAGTTGAATTTGATTCTAAAACAGGTCGTAAACGGCAAATGAATTCAATTTATATGATGTCGCATTCTGGTGCGCGTGGTTCTACTAATCAGATGAGACAATTGGCTGGGATGCGTGGATTGATGGCAAAGCCGTCGGGTGAAATTATTGAAACGCCTATCATTTCTAATTTTAAAGAAGGTTTGACTGTTAATGAGTACTTCAATTCAACTCATGGTGCACGTAAAGGACTTGCTGATACTGCATTAAAGACTGCTAACTCTGGTTATCTTACGCGGCGTCTTGTTGATGTTGCACAAGATGCTATTATTTCAGCGATTGATTGTGGTACTGTAAAAGGTCTTACTATGCAGCCAATTGTTGATTCAGGACAAATTGTTGCTTCTCTTGGTCAGAGAATTCTTGGTCGTACGGCGCTTCTTGATATTTTGCATCCGGTTTCTGGTGAGCTTATCCTTGAGGGTGGTGCAATGATTGAAGAATCTGATGTTGCTAAGATTGAAGAGGCAGGAATTCAGTCTATTCAAATACGTTCTGCTTTGACCTGTGAGACTCGTCTCGGTGTTTGCGCTAAGTGCTATGGTCGTGATTTAGCACGTGGAACATTGGTTAATCAGGGGGAGGCAGTGGGTGTTATCGCGGCTCAGTCAATTGGGGAGCCAGGAACTCAGCTTACGATGCGTACTTTCCACTTAGGTGGAACAGCGCAGGTTGTTGACTCATCTTATTTTGAAGCGTCTTATGATGGTAAGATAGAAATTCGTAACCGTAATGTGGTTCGAAATTCTGAGGGCCATTTGGTAGTTATGGGGCGCAATATGGCTATTCTGATTAAGGATGAATCTGGCAAAGAACGTGTTGTACATCGCATTAGTTATGGTGCACGCATCTTCGTTGATGATGGTGATGTTGTAAAATGTGGACAGCGTATTGCAGAGTGGGATCCTTATACACGGCCAATTTTAACTGAGGTTGATGGTTATATAGGTTTCGAAGATATGGTTGATGGTTTATCAGTCACAGAAACAGCTGATGAATCTACAGGTATTACTAAGCGTTTGGTTATTGATTGGCGTGCTAATCCACGTGGTGCCGAATTAAAACCAGCAATTGTCATTCATACAGATGAGAAGGGTGAAACTGTTGCTAAATTATATAAAGGGGGTGAGGCTCGTTATATGATGTCGATAGAGACGATTCTCTCTGTTGAACCTGGTTCCTACGTTAAGGCAGGTGATGTTATTGCACGCTTGCCAATGGAAAGTGCTAAAACTAAAGATATTACGGGTGGTTTGCCACGTGTCGCTGAACTCTTTGAAGCACGTCGTCCAAAAGATCATGCTATTATTGCTGAAATTAGTGGTACAGTTCGGTTTGGTCGTGGTTACAAAAATAAGCGCCGTATTATCATTGAACCACATGATGAATCCCTTGAACCAGTGGAATATTTAATTCCGAAAGGTAAATTATTTCATTTGCAGGAAGGTGATCAGATTGAAAAAGGTGATTATATCCTTGATGGTAATCCAGCACCTCATGATATTTTAGCGATTAAAGGTGTTGAAGCTTTGGCGTCTTATCTTGTTAATGAAATTCAGGAAGTTTATCGTTTGCAAGGTGTTTTGATCAATGATAAGCATATTGAAGTGATTGTTCGCCAGATGTTGCAAAAGGTTGAAATTACGGAACCTGGTGATTCTGGTTATATTTTAGGTGATCATGTTGATCGCATTGAATTAGATGAAATCAATGATAATCTGATTGCCGAAGGTAAAAGACCTGCAGTAGGTAATCCTATACTTCTTGGGATTACAAAAGCATCTCTTCAGACGCCCTCTTTTATTTCAGCGGCGTCATTTCAGGAAACAACGCGTGTGCTCACTGAAGCAGCAGTTTCAGGAAAAATTGATACTTTGCAAGGGCTTAAGGAAAATGTTATTGTTGGTCGGCTTATACCTGCGGGTACGGGCGGTACGATTGCCCAAATTCGTCGTATTGCTACTGTTCGTGATGATCTGATTGTGAATGAGCGCCGCAAATCCAGTGATGGTGAAACCGCGAAAGCTATGTTAACAAATATGACGGCTAATACTGCTGAGTGATTTAATATATGCTAAAAAGCAGCTTGAAGCGCCTGATGAAATTAGGCGTTTTTATTGAACTTTATTTAAAACTCAGAAATAACGCATTTTCCTGATAAGTGTATTTTTGTAAATTTTAAAATATATCATACTTACCTTGTTATAAAAAACATGTTTTTCATCTTTCAAAAGGAAGCAATAAAAAATGCTAACAAAATTTAGTACAGAGCGTATACATTTTTTGTAATAATGTAGTTTATTTATTGAGCAGAATATTAGAATGCAGGGATATTATTCAATTAATGATTTAACGCGAGAATTTTCGATAAGTGCTCGGACTTTGCGTTATTACGAAGAAGAAGGATTACTTATACCTTTTCGGCGTGGATATAAGCGGCTGTATACACAAACGGATCGTTATAAATTAAAGCAAATATTACGGGCTAGAAGAGTTAATTTTTCTTTATCTGAGATATCTAATATATTAACAATGGATAGAAAACCACCTGATAATGAAAAAAAACTTAAAGAATTAATCGCAGGTGTCAATAAAAAACGCGCTGATTTGCAACAGATGCGGTGCGATATTGATGATTTATTGCATGATTTAGAACGTATTGAAGAGACTTTTTTTGAGAGTTTGGCTGAGTTAGGAGTTAATCGTTAGTTATAAGTTTTATAATTTGACTGAAATTTTAATAGAATCCTCTTTTTAAAAAGATTACATTTTAATGCTTTAACGCTTGCTAAAATTGGTGAATATAAAAATAATTTTAAAAATATATAATTTATTGATTATTATGTTTTTATATAATGTCTTGGTGAAAGAAAGCTGTAAAAAATTAGAAAAAAATGAAATAAGTCTAGGTGGTAAAGCGCGTAACTAACAAATTTACCTTATCCAATTTGGAAATACTGAATTAAGTAAGAGTAAGAATTTTTCATTTTGTTTCACTAAAGAAGAGTGACATTTAAATTATTTTTTAAATAAGAGAAAGTCAGAACAATGAGGGATTCTAGTGTTGATGTTTTTCAATCGGTTCTATCAAGAAAATCAATTCGAGCTTTTATTGATCAGTCTGTTGATCGAGAAATAATCGAGGAAATATTAAAATTTGCGTCGCGGGCTCCATCTGGGACAAATCTTCAACCTTGGAAAGTGATTGTTTTAACAGGGGAGGCATTGCAGAAAGTAGGAGAGGAACTTTCACGACTTGTGTTATCGGGTATAAAAGGAGAGCGTGAATACCAATATTATCCAGGTCAGTGGCGTGAGCCTTATCTTTCTCGGCGTAAAAAAATTGGTTTGGCTCTTTATAAAAGTCTTGGGATTCAAAAAGGTGAGCAAGAAAAGATAATTCGTCAACAAGCGCAAAATTTTTCATTTTTTGGTGCGCCTGTTGGGCTTTTATTCACGATGGATAAAGATATGGAGATTGGTAGCTGGCTTGATTTGGGTATGTTTATGCAAACCATTATGCTGGTTGCACGTGGCTTTGGGTTAGATACATGTCCCCAAGCTGCATTTGCTGATTATCATAAGCAATTGTGTGCACTTTTGTCAGTGTCTCCCGAACAACGTATTATTTGTGGTATGGCTCTTGGTTATCGTGATGCAAGCGCCCCAGAGAATAATTTTGAAACTGAGCGCGAACCAATCAAAAATTTTGTGCGTTTTGTTCAATCATGCTAGTAGACGTTTTTTATTTGTTTAAATAAAAAATTTAACACATAATACAAAATATTTCACAGGATTTCCAATTTTGCATTTTATTTTAATATTGCATGTTAACGCTTATTTTACTATATTTTACATATTAAAATATATAATTATTTTAGGTTATCGTTTATTCCTTAAGGATTAGATATGGAAAATGCTATAGAAAAAAAGATTGTTGGATGGTAGCAAGACGTGCTACGTTCATGTTTATGGCTGTTATTTTTTTAGTTTACTTTACAATTTAGTTTTAATGAGAATAAGAATAATGAAAAAATATGTACTCAAGATCTGGGTTTGATTTTGAGGTAAGTTTTGTTTTTATCTGTCTTTGAAATTTTTAAAGTTGGCATTGGCCCCTCGAGTTCTCACACAATGGGTCCAATGTTAGCTGCTAATATGTTTTTGCAAGAGATTATTGCAAGGAATTTTTCTCAGTTATCTCATCTCAAGATTTCTCATATTCGTGTTTATCTTCATGGTTCATTAGCTTTTACAGGAGTTGGTCACGCTACCGATAGGGCCATTGTATTAGGACTTTTAGGGGAAAAAGCCTCTACAGTTGATCCTGATCGTATGGGATTACTTTTCGAACAAGTTAAACGTGAAAAAAAAGTGCAACCAGAAGGCCATCCTGTTTATCACTTTGATCTAGAAAGTGATCTCATTTTTGACAGAAAAAAGACTTTACCTGGGCATGCTAATGGTCTTGCATTTGAAGGGCTTAATGCCGAAAAAAATGTTCTTTTACGGCAGGTTTATTATTCTGTTGGTGGTGGTTTTGTTGTAACTGAGGATGAACTAAATCACGTAGATTATAATATAAAATTAAAAACATTGCAGGTGCCATATCCTTTTGATTCTGCTGATAAAATGTTATCAATGTCAAAAACTTCAGGTTTTTCAATTGCTGAAATGAAGCGTATAAATGAAGAAACAAAAATGGAGCATGTTGACTTTAATACTGCGCTTGATGAGATTTTTTGTGCTATGATAAATTGTATTGATAGAGGGCTTTCACAAGAAGGTGAGTTACCGGGTGAATTGCGTATCCCAAGACGAGCTAAAAAGCTTCATGATAAGCTGTTGGAGAATCAGAAAAAAAATTACAACCAACCACTTTTAGCAAATGATTGGCTTTCTGTATACGCTATGGCAGTGAATGAAGAGAATGCTGCTGGTGGTCGTATTGTTACTGCGCCAACAAATGGTGCAGCTGGTGTTGTGTCAGCTGTTTTACGTTATTATACTCAATTTCATGATAATTTAGATAGAGAGGGAATACATAATTTTTTGTTAACGGCTGCAGCTATAGGTGGTATCATAAAACATAACGCTTCTATCTCTGGCGCTGAGGTTGGTTGCCAGGGTGAGATTGGAACAGCATCTGCTATGGCTGCAGCAGGATTGACAGCTGTATTGGGTGGCACGCCTGCGCAAATTGAAAATGCAGCTGAAATTGCCCTTGAGCATCATTTAGGTATGACGTGTGATCCAGTTGCTGGTCTTGTTCAGATTCCTTGTATTGAGCGTAATGCAATGGGTGCTGTTAAAGCTGTAACGGCTTCTTCTCTTGCTTTACATGGCAATGGAAGGCATTTTGTTTCTCTTGATACTTGTATTGAGACAATGCGTCAAACAGGACATGATATGAGTGAACGCTATAAAGAAACGAGCAAAGGTGGTCTTGCGCTTAATGTTTTATCTTGTTAAATCACCTATATAAAAATAGCATTAGTTTGGCCGAGAAGTTCAATAATATCAATTGAGTGTGCTTGCCTAAGCAGTAATACATTGTTGAAAAAGAGTTTTTATTGGACAATAAACAAAAATTTTGAATGTTATTGCTAGTTTCTAATAGGGATTTTCTTTGTTATAATGAAAAATTCAATGCAATTTGTTTGGTGTTAAAAAAACAAGGAGATAATATTTTTAACTTTTCTTTTAAGAATAATGTTGATTAAAACTTAACAATAAGAATGTCAGTTACGTAAATGAGAGTTCATAGCGTAATTTTCACAGTTTTTAAGATAAGGATTTATTCAAGTTTTTAAGATCATTGATAATAAATGAACATTATTTTATAAGATAACTTTTGTGGAATTTAACTACAGGTTATCTATTTGTTGCTCCTAAGCGAAGTTTAACAGGTACATTACCGGTTCTACTTGCGACACGTAAGTGGATGCGGACAAAAGGCATTGCTAAACGGCGATTTCGAGTTGTTTGGCAAAGGAGAAGGCTGACAAGAGAATGAGTGCTTAATGTAGTTGAGTTATGCTTTAAATTAGCAAGTTTCATTGCAGCTTCATGAAGGGATCGTAATGAAAGAAGAGATGGCTGCTTTAACAGTTTTTCTTTTTCAGATGGGGTAATAGCATTATGTGTCATAGTACTATCCTTGACGTAAAATTCAAAAATTTTTAATAAGCTACAGTATAGCAGTTAAAATTTGCTTTCTTCAAAGTAACACAAGTGTTAAATGCAGTTTTTTTTGATAAAAAGCCAATAAATCGGGCACGATAATAATGATGCCCATCTCTTTCAAAGAGTTGCATATGGGGCGATGCATGTTTTAAATTGGAACGGGCGATTCTCTTTGCTTTTGAAAGCAGAGTTTTCGCTTGCTCTTCATTAGGAAGAGAGCCGATTTGTACAGCCCATCCACTGTTGTTAGGTAAAGAAGCAGAAATAATTTTATTCACCTTAACAATTTCAGTTTTGTGAGGATTAGGAATTGGTATAATGACTTGGTTTACAGCGGCTATAGCTGTATTAAAATTGTTAGGCTGTTCTGCCAGTGCTGTTAAAAGGCTAGAAATTTCATCATCAGAATTAATTAAATTGTTTTTTATAATCGGTATAGGCGTTGCAGATCCAGTGGGTAGTTTATAGTGGGTAGTAGCTACCAAACGTTCATCAGTTTTTGTGCGACTTGCTTTTGGTAAATATTGTTTCAATAAACTAGCCATATGAATGTCACGTGTGGTAGATGATTTTCCTCCCATAACGACAGCGACAATAGAACGTCCATCGATACGCATTGATGTTGCTAAATTAGAGCCTGACATTTGTGTATAGCCTGTTTTAATTCCATCAACACCTTTTATTGTTTTGATTAATGTATTGTGGCTATTAATTGTCTGTCCACGAAACCTAAAATGTGTCATTTTAAATAGTTTATATTGTTCTGGAAAATGCTGGCGTAATGCTAATGCTAAAGTAGCCATGTCTTGTGCTGTAGAATAATTACGTGTATCTGGGAGACCTGAGGCATTAGCAAAACGAGTATTTTTCATACCGAGTTTGCGTGCTTTTACTGTCATCATTTGAGCAAATTTTTTTTCGCTTCCACCAAGATATTCACCAATAGCAGTAGCTACATCATTTGCTGATTTTGTAATAATGGCTTTGGCAGCAGATTCTACAGAAATTGTTTGTCCTGCCTTAATACCGATTTTTGTTGGTGGGCGTGTCGCTGCATAATTAGAAATGGGAATGGGCGCATTTGGTGTTATACGACGGTTTTTAATAGCTTCAAAGACCATATATAGTGTCATCATTTTTGTTAGAGAAGCAGGATAACGCTTCAGAGTCGCATTAGCTTGAAATAATGTCTTTCCTGTATTTGCATCTATAACGATAGCTGCATATTTATCTGGATGAGCCTCTTTAGGAGTGGCTGCTACCGAAGAATAAGAAATAACTAAAACAACAAGAGCGATTACTACTTTTTTATAGCAACGCACAATTTTTCGCCAGTTAGTATACACTTGTATAATATCCTATTTATGCCAAGAAATTTTTATTAATATCTTTTTTATTTTAGTTCGTTTTGTATAACTTAGACGAATGATGTTACTAATTTATTTATAAGTATCATTTTATGAGTTTTCACATCCGATTTAATCTAAGTATAGAGAATCTAACCATAAGGGGAAACTTTTATACTACGTGTATCATATTAAGATAGTTATAATCTCAACTTTGATAATGAGTAGGTCAGACAGCCAAGATTATAATAGTGAAAAATAAAATATCAACCCTCTCTATACTATAGACATTATGAAAAAGGCAAAAATTAGGGAGAAGTAAGTGTAATGTTACTATATATATGACAGCACATCAACATCTTAAAGGTTTAAACGTTTAAACTGTATCGTGTCCTTGTGGTCTTTTTACAGATGCTTTTACTCAGAATTCTCACGCAATTGTATTGTTAGATGAAATTGAGAAGTTTCATCCAAAGATATTTAGTGTTTTATTGCAGGTGATGGATTATGGTAAATTAACAGGCCATAATGATAAGAAAATGGATTGCTGTATTGCTGTATATTTTAATCATGATAACTAAGTTTGTGCCTCAGATGTTGTAAAATAATTAAACTTATAAAATATAAATATAACTTATAAAATATAAATATATTGTGATAATAATAATCATAAACAATTAATCGATGATCTGTACCAAAATTTCATAAGATAAAATTCTATTCAGCAAATTGCAAAATGATAATATAATCAGCATTATTACTCTAAATTAAGTGGAAGAAAAAGGAAACTGCAGCTAAAATTTCATTTTCTAGTAATGTTTACTCCCTAAAGTTAGGCAAAGTCCATAGTACTTCTATTTCTGTAAGAAGATGTATTAGAAAAAGTTCTATAAATTAAGGATAGTTTAAAGAGCTGCTCGAATTTTTTTTGCATTTTCTTCAAGTATTTCTGTAGATACTATTATATCATTATGAGCATTGAGCTCTAATCCTTCCATACGAGGTATAATATGGAAATGAAGATGGTAAATTGTTTGTTTGCTAGCTGCTTCGTTGAATTGCATAATTGTTACTCCATCCGCTTCAAAAGCTTTTTTTACTGCTTTGGCAATTTTTTGGACGGCTTTAATAACTGGAGATAATATTTCAGGATCTGCATCCAATAGATTTCTACAACTTTTTCGAGGAATAACTAATGTATGACCTTGCGCTTGAGGCATGATATCCATAAATGCAATAACATCTTTATTTTCATAGACTCGAATAGATGGAATTTCATTACGAATTAATTGAGCAAAAATGTTATTATTATCATAAACTTGTCGCATGAGTCGTTTCCTTTTATAGCATGACTAATCCAGAAGCAGCATTGATGTTATAGTATTTTGATCTTTTAAAGCAAAAGAATATGAAAACTTATAGAGTATGAATTAATTTTTCTTTATTTTGGTATTGGTTAAGAGATTAGATTTCTATAATAGCTTCAACTTCTACTGGGACATTCATGGGAAGAGCAGTAACCCCAATAGTAGAGCGAGCGTGTTTTCCAGCTTCGCCAAGGATATTTACGAATAAATCAGAGGCTCCATTAGCAACAATAGAAATATCGGTAAAGTTAGGATCTGCTGCTATAAAAACAGTGATTTTTATCACTTTTTTTATTTTATTTAAATCACCAAGAGCTTTTTTTATTTGTGCAAGAATATTGATGGCGCATGCTTGTGCTGATTTTTGAGCTTGTTCAATGTTAACAGTTGTACCAACTTTTCCAATTGCTACTGGTTTTCCATTTAAAATTGGTAGCTGACCAGAGATAAAAAGTTGGTTACCATTTTGTGATACTGTTGTATAATTTGCAATAGGTTGCGATGGTTCAGGAATGATAATGTTAAATTTTTCTAGACGATTTTTGACTAATTCAGCCATATTTTAACCCCATAATTATTGTATAATATCTCATCACGTAATTTTATTTAATGGGAATTCTTTTTGTTAATAATTCGTTAATAAAATGTATAAATCTTTCGTATTTTTGATTATGTAGTTAATTATGAGATAAAACTGGAAGTTAACAATGATTAGGTTTTTGTTTACAATAGTTTTTTATATTATTTTTTTATGTTCTGTAAGAGCTGAAGAACTTATTTTTCTGGTTCCTCATCGAGCAGTTTATGATTTTCATTTGGATAATGTTTCTCGTAAAATGACAATTGTTGGAATATCTGGGCGCATGGTTCATGAATTCATGGGTTCCACATGTCAGGGATATACAACACGTGTCAGTTTTATTAATCGCATTTATACTGAAGATATGCCGGTTCGTTTAATAAGCCAGGAGGTAAAAGTTTATGAAACAGATGATGGCAATAAATTCCACTTTAATATAAAAAATACAATTGGGCAGAATATTGCAAATAACACCGAAGGGATTGCTGAACGTACTAAAGATGAGATTTTAGTTAAATTAAAGAAGCCAAAAGAGAATGTGTATAAACTTGCGAAAGCTGATTTTCCAATTACACTGCTGAAAAATATTATTCGGCAAGCAAAAGCTGGTCATAATTTTTATAACTCAACTTTATTTAATGGGGAAAATGGTGCAGATAGAGTAGTAAAAGAAAGTTTTGTTATTGGAGAAAAGAGGAGAACTGTACCTGATTCCGAGATGAAGGAATTGAAAAAAATAAATAAAAATGGCTATTGGCCTATCATAGTTTCTCATTTTGATGATACAAAAAATAAAGAGGGTTTACCTATTTATCGTTCGAGTTTTAATCTATACGAAAATGGTGTGATGAATGATATTTTTATAGATTATGGAGATTTTTCAATACGTTCAAAATTGAAGAGTCTTCAATTTTTCGACACAAAAAACGATCTGGATAATTGCAAACATTAAATGATGTGCAGAAAATGACTTGAAAAAAAATTAAATGTTAGTATGGTCATACCATTCCACACGCGGATTTTTGGGTGTTTGTGAAGCAATTCTAGCAAATGTCCACCGGTAGTAAGGTTGTTTACTTTTTCCGCGGAGGTCAAACCGGAAAGGATGAAATTATGGCATTACCAGACTTTACTATGCGCCAGCTTTTAGAAGCGGGCGTACATTTTGGTCACCAGACACATCGCTGGAATCCAAAGATGGCTCCCTATATCTATGGTCAGCGTAATAATATTCATATTATTGATCTCTCTCAAACTGTTCCGCTTTTACATCAAGCACTTAAGGCTGTTTCGGATACAGTTGCGCGTGGAGGGCGTGTTCTATTCGTTGGCACTAAACGGCAGGCATCTGATATTGTTGCTGATGCAGCTAATCATTCTGCTCAATACTATGTTAATGCTCGTTGGCTTGGTGGTATGTTAACAAACTGGAAAACTATTTCTAATTCCATACATCGTTTGCGTAAATTGGATAAAACTCTTGCTTCTGATGTGCAGGGCTTTACTAAAAAAGAACGTTTGAAACTTGAGCGTGATCGTGAAAAACTTAATCGTGCACTTGGTGGTATTAAAGATATGGGATCTGTGCCAGATCTTATGTTTATCATTGATACAAATAAGGAGAATATTGCTATCCAAGAAGCGAAGCGTTTAGATATTCCGGTTGTTGCTATTGTTGATACTAATTGTGATCCGGATAATATTGATTATCCAATTCCGGGTAATGATGATGCTTCACGTGCAGTTTCTTTTTATTGTGATCTTATTGCTCGTGCAGCTCTTGATGGAATTGCTCGTCAACAAGGTGCGATGGGAGTTGATTTAGGAGCTCAGGTTGATGTGCCTGTAGAGCCTGTTTTGGAAGACTCAGTTGCTATTGTTGCTGAAGAATAATTTAAAAACTTCTACTAAGGTATTTGTTTTCTAGGGGAATTGTTTTGAGCGTGCAGAGTTTTTTCTATGTGTGCTTTCGTTATTGTTAGAAATGAAGAGGAAAATATGAGCATTACTGCTGCACAAGTAAAAGAACTTCGAGAATTATCAGGTGCTGGTATGATGGACTGTAAAGCAGCTTTGGCAGAAACCAATGGTGATATGGAGGCTGCGGTTGATTGGCTACGTAAAAAAGGAATAGCTAAAGCAGATAAAAAGGCTGGCCGTACAGCAGCTGAAGGATTAATTGGTGTTGTATCAAAAGGTTTAAGTGCTGTTTTGGTTGAAGTTAATTCTGAAACAGATTTTGTTGCTCGTAACAGTGCATTTCAAGAGATAGTTCGTAATGTCGCAATTGCTGCTTTAGATACGAAGGGAAACGTCGAGTCTGTTTCTGAATCTATTTATCCAGGTTCTAAAGAGACTGTAGAGACAGTTATTAAGGATGCGATTGGTACAATCGGCGAGAATATGACATTTCGTCGTTCAGCTAAATTAGCTGTTAAAGATGGTGTTGTTGCCACTTATATACATAATGCTGTCGCGGATGGTCTTGGTAAACTTGGTGTTTTAGTTGCTATTGAGACTTCTGGGAATAAAGAAGCAGCATCAGCTTTTGGTCGTCAAGTTGCTATGCATATTGCCGCAACTAATCCGTTAGCGTTAACAGCGAAAGATGTTGATGCTGATGTTGCTGAGCGAGAAAAATCGATTTTTTCAGATCAGGCACGTCAATCTGGAAAGCCTGAAAATATCATTGAGAAAATGGTGGAAGGGCGTATGCGCAAATTTTATGAAGAAGTTGTTTTACTTTCTCAATCTTTTGTTATGAATCCTGATATTACTGTTGAGTCTGCTTTGAAGAATGCTGAAAAGTCTATTGGTGCACCGGTAGAAATCACTGGTTTTATTCGTTTTGCGTTGGGTGAAGGTGTGGCGAAAGAAGAATCCGATTTTGCTGCAGAGGTTTCTGCTGTAGCAAAAAGCTAGTTATTTTTACGAATTTTGATAAAAATTTGTAATTATAGAACGCTTAATAACGTTGATATAAATAATATGACTATTTTAAGGGGTATCACGTGACAAGGTGATGCCCTTAGTGTATCGAAGACAAAAAGTACAAATGCTTTTTGGGAGATTATCAATGACATTAGCTCTTCGATATAAACGTGTCTTATTGAAAGTGTCTGGTGAAGCACTTATGGGAGGACAAAGTTTCGGCATTGATGTTTCGGTTGCAGATCGTATTGCTACTGATATCGCTGAAGTACGAGCAATGGGTGTAGAGGTTGCTATTGTTATAGGTGGGGGTAATATTTTTCGTGGAGTTGCTGTTGCTTCACGTGGTGGCGACCGTGTCACTGGTGATCATATGGGAATGCTTGCAACCGCTATTAATTCTTTGGCATTACGGACATCATTGACAAAATTGAACATTGGAGCAGTTGTGTTATCAGCAGTTGCTATGCCACAAATTTGTGAAAGTTTTTCACAGCGCAAAGCAATAGGCTACATGAATCAGGGAAAAGTTGTCATTTTTGCGGGTGGTACGGGTAATCCGTTTTTTACCACTGATTCCGCTGCTACTTTGCGTGCAGCAGAAATAGGTGCAGATGTGCTGTTGAAAGGAACACAAGTAGATGGCATTTATTCTGCAGATCCTAAAATAGATCCTATGGCTAAGCGTTTTGATCAATTAACGCATGTTGAGATTTTGCGGTTGGGGTTATCTGTTATGGATACGACAGCTGTTACTTTAGCGCGTGAAAATAATGTACCCATTATTGTATATTCTATTCATGAAAAAGGTGGTTTGGCTAAGGTATTGAATGGAGAGGGACGATTTACAATAGTATCAGAATAAAGGTGATTATCAAAATACGATGAAGGGAAACAGACATATGGATATAAAACTAATTATGGATGATCTAAAACGTCGCATGGAAGGTGCTATTTCTTCTTTTAAACACGAATTAAGTAGTTTGCGGACTGGGAGAGCATCGGCTAGTTTTTTAGAACACTTGACAGTTGAGGCTTATGGTTCTGTTGTTCCTATAAATCAAGTTGCCAATATTTCTGTTCCGGAATCACGGATGCTTTCAGTATCTGTGTGGGATAAAACAATGATAGGGGTTGTTGAGCGTGCTATTCGTGATTCTGGTCTTGGTTTAAATCCTATTACTGATGGTATAAATTTGCGTATTCCTTTACCTTCATTAAATGAAGAACGCCGAAAAGAATTGGTAAAAATTGCGCATCAATATGCAGAACAAGCTCGTATTTCTATTCGTCATGTTCGTCGTGATGGTATGGATAATTTAAAGAAGTTAGAAAAAGAAGGAGAAATTGGACAAGATGAAGCGCGTAGCTTGTCTGAGAAAGTCCAGAAGCTTACAAATGAAATTATAGCTGAGATTGATAAAAGTTTAGTTTTGAAAGAAACTGAAATTATGCAAGTTTAAATTTTATATTTGGAAAAAGAATATCATATTATTAAATTATTAGAGCGTCATTTTATAAATGAGAAGAGCGAGTAGTGTTGTTTATTTTGCATAATTGTTTTTGATAATTTCTTCATTTTTGAGTAGGTTATTATGGTTGTTATGGTAAAATATTCTTCATGCGAGATGAAAGTCAATTTCGGATTTAATTATTTACATAAGTGGTGAGTAGTTGTTTTTAATTTTCTTTTTACGGTAGGCAACACATTTTGAACTGTATTTTCTTTCTATTTTTCAGATTTTGATAAGTGAGTTTCTGAAATTATTGATAAATGGTTATTGGTTTTGTGAGTGACATTTTTTGTATCGAATTTTATTATAATTACTAAAAAAGCTTTAAAAAAGTAGGAGTATAAAATATCATATAGCGATTTAGGGTATTGTTTCTTAATCTTGTGCTCCTTTTTATTATTGTTCGGAGATTGTTTTGTCTAATCTTATGTCTCGCATTCTAACATCTATTGTTTTTGGCACTATTGCTTTATATTTAACATGGTGTGGTGGAATTTTATTTTTTTTGTTTACGTGGGCTATTGGTTGTTTTATCCTTTATGAGTGGATTAATATTACTGAAGAAAAGTGGAATGTTTTACAAAAAGTATTAGCGGGTATTTTTTATTTTGTTTTTGGTTCCTTTTTAGTTTTCAGTACATCTGCTCTATTAATTTTTTGTGTTATAATGGTTTTAGCATTATTATTAGCTCTTACATCTATTAGGAATGTTGGTTGGATTTCTGGAGGATTTGTATATGCATCTTTTCCAGTAATTGCTCTATCTTTTTTACGAGGATATGATCTATTAGGTTTTTGGGGAGTAATTTTTTTATTTGCGATAGTCTGGACTACAGATATTGCTGCATATTTTAGTGGTCGTGCATTTGGTGGTCCCAAATTAGCACCACGATTTTCTCCTAATAAAACATGGGTAGGGGCGATTGTTGGTACGCTTATGGGGCTTTCTAGTGGCGTATTAGTTGTTTATGTTTTTGGTATCAGTGCAGTGGATTATTTTGTATTCTTACTTGCTTTGATTTTATCCATTGTTTCACAGATAGGTGATTTGGGACAATCATGGTTAAAAAGGCGATTTTCCGTTAAAGATTCTGGTTTTTTATTACCTGGACATGGTGGATTTATGGATCGTATGGATGGGTTAGTTTGTGCTACTTTTCTTCTTTATATAATTGGCTCGTTTATGTTTGATATGAATAAACCTTTAGTCTTTTCTATATAATTTTATTGAGAGAGGGTATTTTGGAATTTTTAAATCACATACTCAATGTAAGTGATCTATTTTTAAGAGGCTTAAGTGTTTTTTTCACTATTATAGTTATCGTTTTTGTACATGAGATGGGACATTATCTTATTGGGCGATGGTGTGGTATTCAAGCATCCGTTTTTTCAATTGGATTTGGACCAAATTTGCTGAATTATAAAGATAAACGCGGCACACAGTGGCGTTTAGGGCTGTTTTTATTAGGGGGATACGTAAAATTTGTTGAAGATGGTGATAGAATAATGCCATCGTCAAAACCATATTTATTGGTTCATGGCTCATTTATGGGAGCTCATGCTTGGAAAAGAGCAATGACTGTTTTTGCAGGTCCTTTATTTAATGGCCTCTTTGCTATTGTTGTTTTAACATTTTTTTTCTTTTTTCATGGCCGTTTAGTTGTTGAACCCGTTGTTGGCTATCTAGAAAAAGATTCTCCTGCCATTCAAGCAGGTTTAATACCAGGCGATCGTTTTGTTGAAATGGATGGTAAACGGATTGAAAGTTTTGGAGATTTAATAGCTTATGTAGCTTTGCATGGTGGAGATCCTATAGAATTTAAAGTAGAACGTATGGGGCAGATTTTAAAGGTGGTTATTACACCTACAGTAATCAAGCGAGATGATGGATTTGGCAATCAAATTCGGAGTGGTATGATTGGTGTGAGAGCTCCTGTTAAACAAGATAATCCTGAACATTTAGATCAAGCTTATAAGAAACACATTCATTATAATTGGCTAGAATCAATAGAAGAGTCATTAAAGCGTACGACATGGATTATTACCCAAATAATTTCTTTTTTTAGCCGTTTAATAGGTGGGCAAGAAGATCATTGCCAGTTAAGTGGTCCTTCTAAAACTTTTAAAATTGCTTGGAAGATTAGTGAAGCAGGTTTTACCTCTATGTTATATTTTACAGCTTTTTTTTCGGTTTGTATTGGTCTTATTAATCTTTTTCCAATTCCACCGCTTGATGGTGGGCATTTATTGTTTTATATTATCGAAGTTATAATTGGTAAGCCAGTTCCGGTTAAAATTCAGGAAATTGTTTTTCGCACAGGATTTTTTATTATCATCTTGTTTATGATTTTTGCGCTATTTAATGATTATTTTTGTTGGTTTAGCTATTAATTATGAGAAATATTTTACAAATTGAGTAATAGTGAAAATTAAGAAGTTGTTTACTATATCTACAAAATATTGTGGCAGAATGAGTTGTAAATAGTAAGTAAGTACATAAAGTGGTTCCTAATAAGGAGTTTGTAACTTAGCTTGTTGGGTACGTGTTTAGGAATAACAGAGTATTAAGGTGAAGAGGCTTATGACCGCGAATTCAAGACTTTTAAACGCAGCATCTGCATTGGTGCTAGCTATGGTTGCAGTTGTTCCAGCAGCAGCTGTTATGTCAATTGCAATTGTTAAGGAAACACAGGCATCAATTGTTCATTCTATTGAAGTTCGTGGTAATAAATATGTGGGTACTCAAACCATTAGAGATAATATGAGAATTAAAGCCGGGAGAGATGTTTCTGAAACTGATATTGATGCTGAAGTAAAACGTCTTTTTGAACTAGGCTTGTTTTATGATGTTAAAATAAATCAGGTAGGCAATAAGCTTGTTGTAGCTGTTAAAGAATATGAAGTTGTTAATCAGGTCCTATTTCAAGGAAATAAAACATTTAAAGATCCTGATCTTAAACGTTTCATTACTCTGAAGCAAAATGAAGCTTTCAGTTCTGATAAGCTTACGGCTGACGTAAAAATAATTCGTGAAGCTTATAAGACTGTTGGTCGCAATAATGTCTCTGTTAGAGTTCAAACTATTAATCTAGGCAGAGGGCGTGTAAATGTGGTTTTCAATATTGTTGAAGGCTCAAGAACGAAAATTGCCGACATTACTTTTCAAGGAAATAAAACATTTGGAGCACAGCGTTTGCGTGATGTGATTTTCACAAAGCCTTCAGGAATATTCTCGTTATTGATGAAGGGTGATGTTTATACAGAGGATCGTCTAGCTGCTGATGAAGAAGCTCTTCGCCGTTTTTATTATAATCGTGGTTATGCCGATTTTCGCATTGTTTCATCTAAGGCAGTTTATGATGAAAACAGTAATGCTTATAAAATTCATTTCATTCTTGATGAAGGGGCATGCTATAAAATTGGTGATATTCGGATTGAAAGTGATATTGATGGGATTGATACTCAGTCTTTGAAACAGGTGATTAAAACCCATACAAGTGATGTTTATAATGCGGAACATGTTGAGCAATCTGTTGCACTTATTAACAATAAGGTTGCTGATTCTGGGTATGCCTTTGCTAAGGTTGATCCAAGGGGAGATCGCAATTTTAAAAATCACACAATTTCAATTATTTACAACATTGAGCAAGGTCCTCGAGCCTATGTTCAAAGAATTGAGATACGCGGTAATGAAAAGACTCGTGATTATGTTATTCGGCGTGAACTTGATTTAAATGAAGGTGATGCTTACAATCAAACACTCGTTCAGCGTGCAAAACGTCGACTAGAATCTTTAGGCTTTTTTAAAACAGTTAATATTTCAATGGTCCCGACGAATCAATCTGATCAGGTTACATTGGTTATAGATGTAGTAGAAGTTCCGACAGGAGATCTTTCTTTCTCTGGAGGATATACAACAGGTGGTACAAGTCCAGGTATGTCCCTTGAAGTATCTGTCACTGAACGTAACCTTGGGGGACGTGGTCAATATGTACGTTTAGGGATAGGAGCTGGTCAAGAAAAGTCTCGTAATTATAATTTGTCATTTGTTGATCCTTATTTTTTAGGTTATCGTTCATCTGCGGGTCTTGATATTTTCCGCAGTACTTATCTTGCTGATAAAGCATATGATGTGCGGCAAACAGGTGGTTCACTTCGATTTGGGTTACCAATTAATGATCAATTATCTGCTAATTTAGCTTATTCTTACGTCCAGGAAGAATATGATTTTGGTGAAAAATATGACTTAACCGATGATGAAGTCATAAAAGAATTGTACAGAAAATATTCTGGTGCGATTGTTCAGGCTGCCAAGAATAGTCCTTGGCATCGTTCATCTATTAGTTATGGTTTAACTTATAATTCTATCGATGATATGAGGAACCCACATGATGGTATATATGCGCGCCTTCTTCAGGAATATGCAGGGCTTGGTGGAGATGCGCAATTCCTGAAGACAACTGGTAAGGCGATGATGTACAAGACACTCTCTGATCGAATGGATGTTGTAGGTTTGTTTTCTATCGGTGCGGGTTATATATATGGAATAGGTGGTAATGGTCTTCGCATTTTTGATATGTTTAAAAGCAACAATGATATGATTCGAGGTTTTAAATATAACGGAATAGGGCCGCGTCAGATTTCTCAGATGGGTGAAATGTATTTCTTAGGTGGTACAACATATATGAATGGAACTGCTGAAATGCAGTTTCCTATACCTATTGTTCCTGAAAGTTTAGGATTCCGTGGTGCTGTATTTTTAGATGCTGCAACACTTTATGGCAATAATTATAAGCCTGTTCTGAAAGATGAAACGCCGGTTACAAATACTCATAGTTCATGGCGTACATCTGCGGGTATTAGTTTAATGTGGGAATCTCCATTTGGTCCGCTTCGTTTTGATTATGCTTGGCCGCTAACTAAGCAGGAAGGCGATAATGTTCAAAATCTGAACTTTGGTATTTCTACCAAATTCTAATTTGGATTTTCTCTAGGAGGGTGAACTTTAAGGGAAATTACATTAGACTGGGAGAGAAAGTGTTTTGATGGCGGATACATTTTTTTTTACGCCGTCTCGGCGGTTGACGGTTGCTGACGTAGTAAAGTTGACGGGTGCAAAACTTCTTAATCCAGAGTTTTCTAATACGGTTATAAATACTCTTTCTTCTGTTGAAAGTGCTGGGGAGGGCTCTCTTGTTTTTATAGAGAATCGGAAGTTTTCTGATGCTTTATTAGGGAGCTCTGCGGTTGCTGTCTTTTGTACAAGTGATATTGTTTTTAAAGTGCCTGAGTCTATTGCAATTTTGGTAACATCTACGCCGCAACGTGATTTTGCTCAAGTGGGACGTATTTTATTTCCTGCTTCTGTTAAGCCAACACCTTGGTTTGGTCAAAAAGAAATTTCGCCGCATGCCCATATTCATTCAAGTGCTAAGCTTGAAGATGATGTGTGTGTTGAGGCGGGAGCTGTTATTGGTAGAAATGTTGAAATTGGTTCGGGTACTCTTATTTCTTCAACAGCTGTCATTGGAGAAAATTGTCGTATTGGACGTGATTGTTATATTGCTCCTAAGGTAACGGTTCAGTATTCTTTAATAGGCAATAGAGTTTATATTTATCCTGGTGTTTGTATTGGGCAGGATGGTTTTGGTTATGTTAGAAGCACTATTTGTGTTGAAAAAATTCCACATCTTGGTCGTGTGATCATTCAAGACGGTGTAGAAATTGGTGCAAACACAACGATTGATCGCGGTACATTTGATGATACAATTATTGGTGAGGGTAGCAAAATTGATAATTTGGTGCAGATCGCTCATAATGTGAAGATTGGTCGTTATTGTCTTATTGCTGCTCAATGTGGAATTGCTGGAAGTACATCTATAGGGGATATGTCTCAGCTTGGCGGAAGTGTTGGGATTGCGGATCATATAACAATAGGTGAATGTGTTCAGATTGCTGCTGGGAGTGGTGTTATGAATGATATTCCAGATGGGGAAAAGTGGGGTGGTAGTCCAGCACGACCATTTAAACAGTGGTTTCGCGAAGTAGCAGCATTGCGTAGTATCGGGAAATTAAAAAGGGAGAAAAGATGATATGACCGATACTAAAGAGACTAGAAGTTTAGGGGCCATCGATATTGATAAATTATTATCAATATTACCTCATCGTTATCCATTTTTATTGGTCGATCGTATAATTGAAATTGATGGTGATCAAAGAGCTATCGGTATTAAAAATATAACAATTAATGAACCACATTTTATGGGACATTTTCCTGAAAAGCCAGTTATGCCTGGTGTTTTGATTTTAGAAGCTATGGCGCAAACAGCAGGAGCAATTTCACTTTTAAATTTAAATGATCAGAAATTAGGTCTAGTTTATCTTATGACTGTTGATAATGCGAAGTTTCGTAAACCGGTTCTACCTGGTGATCAATTGAAAATTCATGTACAGCTATTAAAGAAGCGGTCGAATATTAGGCGTTTTTTATGTATTGCAAAAGTAGAGGATGTTCGCGTTGCTGAAGCAGAAGTTTCTGCAATGATTGTTGAATCAAGGCAAATGGTATAATAGGGATTTAGGAATGTCTGATACAAAAATCCATCCAACTGCTTTTGTAGAAAAAGGTGCACAACTTGGTACAAACGTATCAATAGGACCATTTTGTCATATTGGTTCAAAAGCTATTATTGGTGATGGATGTCATCTAATGAGTCATGTTGTAATAATGGGTGAGACAGTATTAGGTGCGAATAGTAAAGTATTTCCTCATGCAGTTTTGGGCGCAGACCCACAGAATAATAAACATAAAGGAGGGCGTACAACTCTTTCTATTGGTAAAAACTGTATGATTCGTGAAGGTGTCACGATGCATAGAGGTTCTGATTCAAGCTCAGGAACGACGATTGTTGGTGATAATTGTCAATTCTTTTCTTATGCGCATGTCGCACATGATTGTTGTGTAGGGAATCATGTAACATTTGCAAATAATGCAATGATCGGTGGTCATGTTAAAGTTGGCGATTATGCTATTATTGGTGGTGGTGCTGCTGTTCATCAGTTTGTTCGTATTGGACATCATGCATTTATTGGTGGTGTATCTGCTTTGGTTGGGGATTTGATTCCTTATGGAACGGCTGTTGGGGTACAAGCGAAACTTGCTGGTTTAAATATTATTGGTATGAAACGCGCTGGTCTTGCGCGTAAAGAGATTCATGCTTTGCGTCATGCAGTTTCTATGCTTTTTGATCGTAATAAACCCTTTAAAGAACGTGTCAATGATGTTTTTTCTTCATATTATACTTCGCAATCTGTAGTTGATGTAATTAATTTTATTCAAGAAAAAGGAAAGCGTTTTTATTGTACACCTAAATTTGAAGATGACATGATAAATTCAAATAAGGACTAAAAGTGGTTTGTTCTAATACTAAAAATTCTCTTTCCGGTAGAACTGCCATCATAGCTGGAAATGGTGTTTTACCTATTGTAGTTGCTCAAAAACTTGAAAAACGTAGACAAAATCCTTTCCTTGTTCTTTTGCGTGGTGAAGCTGATGTGGCACTTTATAGATATGAGCATTGTGAACTATCAATCGTAGAGTTGGTACGGCTGTTTAAAGTTTTAAAAGCAGCTGAAATTCACAATGTTATTTTGGCGGGTGGTGTAAAAAAGCGTCCATCTCTTTTGCAATTGCGGCCCAATTGGACAACTTTATCGGCTTTATCAAAGTTATTTAAGGCATTGAGAAGTGGAGATGATACGTTATTAAAAGCCTTTATAAACATTGTTGAGAATCGCGGTTTCTGTGTTGTTGGTGCTCATGAAGTTGTTCCAGATTTACTTGCTCCAATAGAATGTAATTTAACATTGCAACGTGCTACTCCTAAGCAGAATGCGGATATTCTTTTGGCAGTTGAAGCAGCAAGACTTTTAGGTCGATTAGATATTGGACAAGCAGCTGTAGCTATTGATGGTCGAGTGATTGCTGTAGAAGATTCAAAGGGAACTGATGATATGTTAAAGCGAGTCCAAGAAATGCGCGAAAGACAACAAATTTTACTGAAAGGTGGTGTTCTTGTAAAATGTGCAAAACCACAACAAGATCATCGGGTAGATTTACCATCAATTGGCCCTACAACAGTAATTAATGCTGCCAG
Source organism: Bartonella sp. JB63 (assembly GCF_002022665.1). Lineage (NCBI taxonomy): Bacteria > Pseudomonadati > Pseudomonadota > Alphaproteobacteria > Hyphomicrobiales > Bartonellaceae > Bartonella > Bartonella sp. JB63. The sequence goes on along the minus strand of NZ_CP019788.1, from coordinate 803,643 downwards.
AGCTGGATTGTCTGGAATTGCAGTGGAAGCAAAGAAAAGTTTGATATTGTCTTTAAAAAAAACGATAGAAGAAGCTAACAAACATTCTTTATTTATAGAAACATTTAGGACAACAGACAATGAATAATGGTTCTTTAAAAATTGCTGTTATTGCAGGTGAAGAATCTGGTGATTTGCTTGGAGCAGATTTAATTTCTTCTTTATCCAAACAGACAAGATGCAATATTCGTTTGATTGGTGTTGGAGGTAGACATTTAGAAACATTAGGCTTAAAAAGCTTTTTTAATTTTAATGATATTGCTTTAATAGGTTTAGGGGCAGTGTTAAAGAAACTGCCATTATTATTGATGCATATTTGTAATTTATCTAAATTCATTGCACAGGAACAACCTGATTGTTTAATTATTGTTGATAGTCCTGATTTTACTCATCGTGTTGCAAAAAGAGTACGTATTTTAGCACCTTCTATTCCTATTATTCAATATGTTGCGCCAACTGTTTGGGCATGGCGGCCAGAACGTGCTAAAATTATGCGCAAATTTATTGATCATGTATTGGCAATTTTTCCTTTTGAAGAAAAGATTATGAAAGATTTGAGAGGGCCAGCCACAACCTATGTTGGGCATCGTCTTTTAACTTACCCTCCGCTTTTAGCTGTTCAGTCGGAGAAAAAACGTTTACGTGATGAACAAATATCACAGCCTACAGTTGTTGTTTTACCAGGGTCACGGAATTTAGAGATACGAAATTTGATGCCTATTTTTGGAAAAGCAATAGAGATTGCTAAACAACGCATTCCTCATTTGCGTGTTATTTTACCAACTTTGCCGCATTTAATAAATGAAATTCGCCTTTTAATACAAGATTGGAAAAATGACGTTGATATTGTTATTGGTGAAGATGCGAAATGGTCTGCTTTTGCAGAGGCTAATGTTGCACTTGCGGCGTTAGGAACAGTTTCACTTGAATTGGCACTGGCAAGAATTCCAATGATACTTTGCTATAAACTTGATTATTTTTCTAAATTATTTTTTTTTCCAAAAATATTACTATGGAGTTCTGCTCTTCCAAATATTATTGCTGATAAGCCTGTTGTTTCAGAATATTTTAATGAATTTTTACGACCTGGCATGTTAGCAAGACAGATAGAACAACTTTTATACAACCATTTATTACGACATGCACAATTTTGTTCTTTTGATATAATAGAGAAGAAGATGAAAACAGATGCATCATCAGGAGTCATTGCTGCTCAAACGGTTATAAGCTTTCTTGAGAAAAGATCAGGACATTTAAAATTACTAACACCATAATGTTTATTGTTAATGTTTGATTTTAGCTAGGAAATCACGAGCACGTTGGCTTTTAGGATTAGTAAAGAATGTGCTTGATGCTGTATCTTCGATAATTTTTCCATTTTCTAGAAAAAGTATTCTTTCTGAAACTTTGCGAGCAAAGCCCATTTCATGAGTAACGCAAAGCATCGTTATTCCGGTATTTGCTAGTTGAGACATAACCTCTAAAACTTCTCCAACGCTTTCTGGATCAAGTGCTGATGTTGGTTCATCAAAAAGCATTATTTTTGGTTCCATACAAAGAGCGCGTGCTATAGCCACGCGTTGTTTTTGTCCGCCAGATAGTTGTAAGGGGTATTTATTACAGTGCTTTTCAACACCAACTTGTGTAAGATAATGAATTGCTTTTTCTGTTGCTTTTTGTTTGGAAAGTTTGTGAACTGTTATAGGTGCTAAAATACAATTTTCTATAACTGTCATATGAGGAAATAAATTAAAGTTCTGAAAAAGCATTCCTATTGTGCGTAGGATATTTTTTTGTTGTTGTATGGGAGCATTGTTAATATCAACATTATGGATCCAAATTGAACCCTCTTGTGCTTGTTCTAATTGATTAACACAACGAATTAAAGTTGATTTTCCTGATCCTGAAGGACCACAAATAACAATACGTTCGCCGATTTCTACGTCTAAATTGATATCACGTAATACCTGAAAGTTCCCATACCATTTATTTAGATGGCGAATAGAGATAATGAAGTTTTTTGCAGTGTCAGAAGGGTTATTACTTTTATTTTCCGAATTCATTTTTTATTCTTTCATTGATAAATAAATCAATTCATTTAAATCTTGATTGGGTGAAAAGTTTTTATAGGTTATTTTTATCTAACGTAGATATCGGGTTAGGTAGTGTTCAATTAAAATTATAAAACGATGAATAAGCTCAACGATAATAAGATAAATAATAGCAGCCCAAACATAAACTTGGAAATCAAAAGTGCGTGAGTATATCAGTTTAGTTGTACCCATTAAATCATAGACAGTTACGAGTGAGGCAATAGCACTAGATTTAGTCATTAAAATGAATTCATTTCCTAAGGGTCGTAATGCTATTACCATTGCTTGTGGAAGAATAATTTTGAAAAATGTTATAGAGCGACTGAGTCCTAAAGCTTTTGATGCTTCTCGTTGTTCAGCCGCTACTGCTAGCAAGCTTCCTCTAAAGATTTCAGCTTGATAGGCAGCAGAATTAAGAGAAAAAATAAAAAGACAGCAATACCATGCATTTTGAAAAAACCACCATAAGCCAATTTGTTGCCAGAAAATATTCAATGATCCAAGTCCATAGTAAAAAAGAAAGAGCTGTGCTAATAAAGGGGAACTGCGAAAAAAGTAGATATAGGCACGTGCTAAGTACTGTAAGGGCTTATTATTTGATAAACGTATGAATGTGATTAATATACCAAGAAGAAGGCCCATTAAACAAGAAATAGAAACAAGTTTCAAAGTGACAATAAAACCGTCAATCAATTTTAGGCCATAACAGCTTAAAAGTGAGGGATTTAAAATGAAATAGAGCCATTCAGGAATCATTAGATCTATACCTTTTTATAACCTACTTCGGCGTATGTTTCTAGATAACGTAAGATTGTGGAAGAAACTGCTGAAAATAATAGATAAAGTAAGCATGCTAAAAGATAAAACAGTATGGGTTCATTGGTTGCTGCGGCGGCTAAGTTGGTTTGTCGCATGAGATCAAGAAGTGAAATAGTTGAAACAAGAGATGTATCTTTTAGCAAAGTTAGCCAATTGTTAGAAAGTCCTGGTAAGGCATTGCGGATAAGCTGAGGAAAAACAATCCGAAAAAATGTTGTTGAGCGTGAGAGACCTAGAACTTGAGCTGCTTCATATTGGCTTTTATCAAAAATCTTAAATGCTCCAAGCCAAACTTCACAAGAAAAAGCTGCAAAAACCATGCTGAAAGCAAGAACACCAGCAATAAAAGCATTAATACTAAATCTTATTTCAAGATTTAAGAAATCAAATATAGCTTGAATAAAATTTTGTAAGCCATAATAAACAAAAAACAATGTTAAAAGCTCTGGTAGTCCACGAAATATTGATGAAAATAAAGTTGCTATAGCTTTAGCTATTTTGATATTGGATTGAATCATTATTGCGTTTAGAAGTCCTAAAGGAAGTCCTAAAATTATACAGCACAGAGCTAATGATAATGTCATTCCTGCACTTGAAAGTATTACCATACCCCACCCACCATTGCTAAATGATAGCAATGATAAATTGTCAATCATCTCCAATTCTCCTAATAAAGATTTGAGTAGTTATTTGCTGAAAATATAAATCATCTGCTCAATTTGTAATTAATTTTATATTCAATAAATATCAATTGAAAAATATTTTTTAGTAATTTTATCATATGTTCCGTCAGCACGGATTGCTTTTATGGCTTCATTGAACTGATTTTTAAGAACATCACTATTTTTACGTATAGCAATTGCAATAGGAAGTTGAGTTCCTTCAATACTTCCTAAAAAATGGCAACAGTACTTGCCCTTATTTTTGAACCAATCTAATATTTGTAATTTATCAAGAATAACAATATCAAGGCGTTTACTTAACAGATCGCGTATTACTTCTTTTGATGTAGGATAAAGTTTAATGTTTACTCCTTTAGATGCATAATGATTTTCTGCATATATAGCTTGTGTCGTATTTAATTGTACACCAAGATTTTTTCCTTTAAATGCTTCCGCTGAGATTTCTTTAATTTGTGAATCTTTAGGAACAATTGCAGCTAATTCTGTGTTGTAGTAAGCATCTGTGAAGTCAATTTTTTTAAGTCGCTCTTGTGTAGGGGATAGGGACGCGATAATAGCATCATATTTTTGAGCAAGAAGACCGAGAATAATTCCATCAAAATCTTGAATGGTGATGACACATTCAACTTTCATTTTTTTGCAAAGTGCATAAGTTATATCAATATCAAAACCATGGAGTTTATTATTTGAGTCAATATAACTGAATGGGGGATAGGAGCCTTCAGTTGCAATTTTCAACGTTTTAGAATTAGCCAATTGGGCAAATAGTGCTGCACTTATTATAAGGGCTGTTGCCAATAATTTCATTATCCTCTCCTATGAAGTGCACAAAAAGATACTATGGCTATCACATATTTTATAAAAATCATTACAGATTTTATAATCTGTAAAATTTATTAAAAGAAATACAAAAATTTAGTTGTGTTTATTTTTATTGTAATCATAAGAAGCCTTTAATCATGAGTTTTAAGGAATTATAGCATATGCAAAAGAAAAAGGTGCATAGTAAGTAAAATATGAATTATATTTCGTTATCTTTATACAAGAATTATTTTAAATTATTCAACCTGTTTAAATTAATGATGCTATATTTTAACATTCTGAAAATTGTTAAAGCACTTATTATATCTAGACAGCATGCTTTTGATGTCGTCAACTAGAATTTAGCAAGAAAGATGTCAAGCATAGAAAATACGATAAATAATTTTGTGAGTGGTGAGATATCAACAAGAAAAATAATGACAGAGTAGATTTGCTAGCAAAACGATGATTTTTTTAATAAGATAATTATAACTTTTCATGGTCTGAAGTAACTTGTATCTTTCTGTTTTTTATTGACAATACTAAATAACATCAACATATTGGCACAGCAATTTAAGCAGTGGCTAAGTGAAAGTTAAGTGTAATATAAAGATTTTATTTAAATCTTAATATGATATCTCTATGTTTTAAAAAATAGAAAAAATCAATATCTATACTTAATAAATAAAAACGAGAGTAGTAATTTGAAGGAAATACCAAAAAGAAAGCCACAATAAATTAAGACTTTATTGAATGATTTATTTTTTTGAATTTGTACGATTGTTCATTGGAATATATTCCCGTTCTGCAGGACCTGTATAAAGTTGGCGTGGACGACCAATTTTTTGTGCTGGATCTTCAATCATTTCTTTCCATTGTGCAACCCAGCCAACACTGCGTGCTAATGCAAAGAGAACAGTAAACATTTCAGTTGGGAAGCCTAAGGCTTTTAATGTAATACCAGAATAGAAATCAACATTAGGATAAAGCTTTTTTTCAATAAAGTATTCATCATTTAGAGCAATTTTTTCAAGTTCCATAGCGATATCAAGAAGTGGATCATCTTGAATATTGAGTTCTTTTAAGACTTCATGGCAGGTTTGCTGCATGATTTTCGCACGTGGATCATAATTTTTATAAACACGGTGACCAAAACCCATAAGACGGAAACGGTCATTTTTATCTTTTGCGCGAGCAATAAACTCAGGAATTTTTTGAACAGTGCCTATTTCTTGCAGCATTTTTAGACATGTTTCATTAGCACCACCATGTGCTGGTCCCCAAAGGCATGCTACACCTGCTGCTATACATGCAAATGGATTAGCTCCTGATGAACCAGCAAGACGTACAGTTGATGTAGATGCATTTTGTTCATGATCTGCATGAAGGGTAAAAATTCGGTCCATGGCTCGAGCAAGCACCGGGTTAATTTTATATTTCTCGCAAGGAACAGAAAAGCACATGTGAAGGAAATTTGCGGCGTAACTGAGATCATTTCGCGGATAAACAAATGGCTGCCCAATGCTATATTTATATACCATCGCAGCAAGAGTTGGCACTTTGGAAATAAGACGAATAGAAGCAATCATTCTTTGCTGGGAATCTGTAATATCAATGGAATCGTGATAGAATGCTGACATAGCTCCAAGGCAAGCAACCATAACAGCCATAGGATGAGAATCACGACGAAAACCGTGAAAAAACCTCGCAAATTGTTCATGTACCATTGTGTGTTGCATAATACAGCGGTTAAAATCAGTTTTTTCTTGTTTGTTTGGTAGTTCTCCATAAAGCAAAAGATAGCAGCTTTCGAGAAAGTCTCCTTTTTCAGCAAGCTGGTCAATAGAATAACCACGATAAAGTAAGATCCCCTTATCACCATCGATATAAGTAATTTTTGATTCACAAGAAGCAGTTGAGGTGAAACCAGGATCATAAGTAAAGGTATCTGCTTGTTTATAAAGAGATGCAATCTCAATGACATCAGGGCCAATGGTGCCTTTACGTACAGCTAATTCTATTTTTTTATCATTTACAGTCATATATGCTTTGTTTTCGGACATTAAATATTTCCTTTCAGTGTTTTTTTAACTGATATGTTGTTTTATTAGCTATAGCAATTTATAATTAAAGACTTTTGCACCTATGTTGATAATAGACTGACTCTAAAATTTGGTTTAGGCAATATGAAATATTATTTTAGTTTAATTTTTTTTAAATTTATTTCAATTTTTTAAGTTAAAAAACAATTTTATCTTTCATTAAGAGAATTATACTTTAAATATTTTCTATCTTTTATTGATATGCAGTTCGAATAATTTGGTCATTTATGCGGTTAAGAGATTCATCTCTTCCTAATAAGACAAGCATATCAAAAATTCCTGGTGATGTTACGCGTCCTGTGAGAGCAGCCCGAAGTGGTTGAAGAACAGTTCCAAGTTTAAGTTCTTTTGTTTGTACGTAATTTCGGATGATTTCATCCAAAGTTTTTTCATCCCAATTTTGGCATGATATTAGGACGGAATAAATTCCTTTTAAAAGAGTTTGGCTATTTTCATCTAGGAGTTTTTTTGCTTGTTCATCGAGAGGTAACGGTCGTTGTGTAAAGATGAATGATGCATCATTAATAAGTTCAAGCAATGTTTTTGAACGTTCTTTCAGTTTTGGTATTGCAGCTAGAAATTGAGCACAGCGTTGTTCATCAAGCTTTTTAGTTATTTCTAATTCATTTGCATTTTCTGTTAAAATATTAAGAGCAGCATCAAAAAGATTTTGATCATTGCTTAGACGCATATAGTGTCCGTTGATGGCATCTAATTTTTTGAAATCAAAACGAGCAGCACTTTTATTGATATCATCAATATCAAACCAGGCAATCATATCTTCTATTGAAATGATCTCCTCATTACCATGGCTCCAACCTAGACGAACAAGGTAATTGAGTAAAGCAGCAGGAAGATATCCCATTTTCCGATAGGCATCAATACCTAATGCACCGTGCCGCTTTGACAATTTTGCACCGTTTTCACCATGGATAAGCGGAATATGTGCCATAATAGGGATATCCCATCCCATTGCATTGAATATAATCGCTTGGCGAGCTGCATTCGTAAGATGATCATTACCGCGAATAATATGTGTTATCCCCATATCATGATCATCAACAACAACAGCATGCATGTAAGTTGGCGAACCATTAGAACGTAGAATGATAAAGTCATCTAGATCTTTATTAGGAAATCGAATATCACCTTGAACACGATCGTGCAAAATTGTTTCACCATCCTGTGGGGCTTTAATCCGAATGACAGGTTTGATTCCTTTGGGGGCTTCAGAAATATCACGGTTACGCCAACGCCCATCATAACGTGGTGGAAGGCCTTTTGAACAGGCATTTTCGCGCATTTCAGCTAATTCTTCAGCTGTAGCATAGCAATAATAAGCTTTGCCATTTTTTACTAGTTGTTCAGCGACTTGACGGTGACGCTCTGCTCGTTTGAATTGCGAAATGGGATCTCCATCATAGTTAAGTCCCATCCAGTATAAACCCTCTATGATAGCTTTAACTGCAGCTTCTGTTGAACGCTCTCGATCTGTATCTTCAATACGTAAAAGCATTTTGCCTCCAGTATGTTTAGCATAAAGCCAGTTAAAAAGTGCGGTACGAGCGCTACCAATATGAAGGAAGCCTGTAGGTGATGGTGCGAAGCGGGTGATAACAGACACAGATATTATCCTCTAAAATTGAGATATTATTTATGAAACTTTATTGAAAAACTATGTTAGCATAGGTAATTGGGTGTGCAATAGTCGTATTGCAGGTAAAGTGGGGATTTGCGGGTGTTAGATCAAAATAAAGTTAAAGATGATCTATCAAGAGGTCTTTTATCACAGAGAAAAAGTCTTATTTTGATACAGAAGAGCGATCGGCCTGTTATAGATGGTGCAAGTAATGCTACCTATAATGGGCAAGAGGCTTCTTTATTTTCTTTTTTTAAGGAAAAAGTAGTTTTTTTCTGTAGATGGCTGACAGATTGCATAAACAAGGAAATTTCTTTTGGACTGCTATTCTTATTAGTTTTAGTATTTTTTTCTACAGGCATTATTTTTTATTTCAGTTTAGAACAAGAACCAAGTTGGAAAAAATTTGTTGTATTGATCAGTATATTCCTTAGCTTGTTATATATTTTAAGGTGTTATTGGAAAATATGGATTATAACTGGGTTTTTATTTTGTATTGTGTTGGGCGCTTTGACAGCAAAAATAGAGACATGGCGTATGTCTACACCAATGTTGAGCAGCGATGTTGTTACCATGTTAACAGGACGAATTGTTTCTATTAAGTCTATAGAAAAAGGGGGATTTCGTTTAAAAATAGATGTTTTGAAAACAGAAAAACCTACTTTAAACTGTAAACTAAATCGGGTGCATTTAGTAGCAAAGTCTTTGCCATATGAGTTAGTTCCTGGTGACGGCTTATATGGAAAAGTAAAGCTTCGTGCTTTATCTGGACCAATACGTCCAGGAAGTTATGATTTTAGTTTTCATAATTATTTTAAAAGAATTGGTGCTCAGGGATTTTATTTAGGGAAACCAAGAAAGATATTGGTTTTCCAGTCTAACATGATGCTAGAGATAGTTTTACAGAAAATTGAAAATTTACGAATGCAAATGACTCAAAAAGTTAATAAAGCGGTTAGTGGAGAAGAGGGGAGAGTTTCTGCTGCTTTAATAACAGGAAAGAGAGGAGGTATTTCAAATAATACTAATGAAGCATTACGTATAGCTGGATTGGCACATATTTTGTCAATATCAGGTTTACATATGGCTTTACTAAGTAGCATGGTTTTTATTATTGTGCGGGGCTTTTTTGCGTTTTTTCCAATTTTTTCATCTTATTATTCAGCTAAGAAATTTGCTGCCATTGCTGCATTAATAGTTACAGCTTTTTATTTGATATTATCTGGTGCAAATATTGCTGCACAAAGAAGCTTTTTAATGGTTGCCATTATGTTGATTGCTATATTGTGTAACCGTCCTGCTTTGACATTGCGTAATTTTTCTATTGCTGGTTTGGTAACTTTGGCTGTTAGTCCACATGAGATACTGGGACCTAGTTTTCAAATGTCATTTTCTGCAACCGCAGTTTTGATTGCCGCTTTTTGTTGGTGGAGTGATGGACGTTTTTCTTATAAAGGAAACACAGTATCTTTTTATATTAGAGGTAAGATACTTCATTTTGTCTTTTTATCCATTGTTTCAACTTGTATGTCTTCATTGGTAGCGGGTTCTGCGAGTGGGATTTATGCAGCTTATCATTTTTCTAATGTAGCTCTTTTAGGCGTTATCAGTAATGCTTTAGCTTTGCCTATTGTATCAATTTTCATCATTCCATTTGGGCTGATCTCAGCATTTGCAATGTTTTTTGGACTTGAATGGTTGCCATTACAAATTATGGGATTTGGTACGAGTCTTATGATAAAAATTGCTTATGCTATAAAAGCTATTTCTCCTGTTTTAAACCCTGGATTTATCCCGTTATCTGCATTGATTTTGTTAAGTGTAGGCTTAGTTGGGCTCACTTTTTTAAAAACAGCCATAAGATTCTTTTTTGGTTTCTTTATTTTGGGGGGTATTTTAGTTTGTATGATGCAGTCACCTGCACAATTAATAATAGCAGATAATATGAAAATTGTGGGTGTTTTCAATGAGGATATATTATACATTAATCATTATCATCCTTCTAAGTTTACAATATCTATATGGGAAAAATCGTTTCGAATAAATAAGATCATTAAACCAATAAGGGTTGGTCCACCTCTCAATGGACAGTTTATTTGTGATGATAATATCTGTACAACTTTATTAGAAAATGGATTTAAAATTGCTATTTTATATAGAGAAACAGATCACTGCGTAAAAGCAGATATTATAATTAGAAAATTTGCAACAAGTAATCAAACATGCGATGCAATAAATTCAATAATATTTACACCTCAACAATTATTGTCACGAGGAAGTGTTATACTAACTAAGAATAAAAATACCATTTGGTCTTCTGCAGGCTTTTATAGACCATGGAATATTCATAGAAAAAATTTATAAAAACTAGCTAATTTATAGGCTTTCTATAAAATTTATAAAAACCTCTTATAACAGATAAGTCAATAATTTTCTAACATCCACACTTATCAGAACTTGCATTAAGCTGACTATATTTCTCTTCTCCCATTGTGTTAAAAAGCTGAAGCTGAGTTTCAAGAAAATCAATATGATTTTCTTCATCTTCAAGCAATTCATCAAATAATTTTTTTGAAATATGGTCGGAAAGTTTAGCACAAATTTCACGTGATTTTAAATAAAATTCTCGAGCTTCATATTCACTAGCAAGGTCACATTCTAAAATGTCTTTGAGGTTTTTCCCAATACGTAATGGCGCGTAAACTTGAAGATTAGGATGTCCTTCAAGAAAGGTAATACGTTTAACGAGTTTATCTACATGTTCCATTTCTTCTATAGATTCTTTGCGTTCTATTTTGGCTAATTTTTTATAGCCCCAGTTTTCTATAAGAGAAGAATGCAATAGATATTGATTAACAGCATTAAGCTCAAGAGAAAGAGCTTTATTAAGCTGTTCGATAATTTGTGGATGACCTTTCATAGTATTCTCTTGTCCTGTTTTGTTTTAGTACTGGATAAAGCTAACATAGGAAACGATAATTTATACATTCCCTTTATTAATACATCATACCCCTCTCTTTCCTTGAAAATAGAGTATTCAACAACATGAGGAAGATAACTATCATTTTACTATGTCATTTCACTAATTTATAAATTAATCAGAAAGAATCAATAGTTAACAACATTTTTTTATAGATATTTTTTGCTATCTATCTAATTTAGAATTTTATAAAAAAATTTATTTTCAAATACTTACATTATTATAAATAATAGATTTTTTATTAAAAAACAAATTTGAATATAAAAAAATATACAATAGTTAATTACTGTATTTTATGTGAATATTGTTTTATAGTAATTATTATTTTAGCTAAAAGGTGATGAATAAGTTTATAGTTGATTGAAGCAATAAATCATTTTTTATAATTCATAATGAATATTGCTGATTGAGACAAAGGAAAGTAATTTATGGATATCCAAAAATTAAAAAAAATAGCTGCCGCTAAAGCTCTTGAGTTTGTAAAAGATGATATGCGTCTTGGTATAGGTACCGGCTCTACAGTAAATGAATTTATTCGTCTTCTTGGTAAGCGTATTGCAGATGGCTTAACGATAACTGGTGTTGCTACTTCGTATTATTCTGAGTGGTTATGTCGTCAGTTTGGAGTGCCTGTCACTAATTTAGAAAAAATATCTGAACTTGACCTTTCTATCGATGGAGCTGATGAAATTGGTCCTAAGATGACTTTGATCAAAGGAAGAGGTGGAGCGCTTTTGCATGAAAAAATTGTAGCATCTGCATCTCGTGAGATGCTAGTTATTGCTGATGAAACAAAGATGGTGAAAATACTTGGTGCTTCTGGGGTACCGATAGAAGTTAACCCATTTGGTATGAACACTACATGCAAAGCGATTGAAAAGGTAGTTAATGAGTTAGGACTTTCAGGAAAAATTAAGTTACGTATGAATGAAGATATCCCGTTTGAAACTGACGGTGGTCATTTTATTTTTGATGCTTTTTTAGGATCTATTGTAGATCCAAAGGTATTATCAGATGCGTTATTGAGGGTTCCTGGGGTTGTTGAGCATGGTCTTTTTTTAGGAGTCGCTTCTCGTGCAATTATAGCGATGGCAGATGGTACAATAAAAGTACTAGAATCAGGCGATAATTGAAGAATTATTAAAAAATTTAAATAAGATAATAGGTTTGAACTAAAATATTTATGGAGTCATCGTTATAATGAGAACAACATTTTTTTTTCAGAAGTTTATAAGATTGCTTAGTGCAATTGCTATTTTGATTATGAATATTGGAATAACTTATGCACAGGATGTGAGTGATAAACATTTAGTTTCAGCCAAAAAGATGATGAGCGCGATTCACGCAACTGATCAATTTGATAGTTTTTTGCCAATGGCAGTACGTGATCTTAAAGATAAATTGATAGGTGATGATCCAAACTTAGAAAAAGATATTTCTGAGCTTATTGATAAACAAGCGCTTGCTTTGGTTAAACGGCGGGCTGATTTAGAAAAGGAAATCGCTCATATATATGCAAAGCATTTTAGCCAGGAAGAACTTGATAAAATTGCAGCATTTTATAGTTCTGATGTCGGTAAAAAGTTTTTGACAGAAGTTCCAGGTATTGCACGCGAAGCTTATTCTGTATTTGATTCATGGTGTTCTAATGTAGTGCAAGATCTCATAAAAAATGTAGAACAAGAGATATCCCAAACACTTAATTTAAATAATTCTATTACTCCTACGATGCCTGCTTCTTCAAAATCTCCAACATAATTCATTGATTTCATAGGAATTATGAGCAGTTTTTATTTAAAAAGTAAAAGTTAAATTACTATTTTTAAAGAAAAAAGCACTTTGAAAATATTCTCTTTGTACAAAAATATCTTTGTATAACAAAGAGGAAACTTTTATTTGATGATAAGGAGCAATACCTGTACAGTGCAGATCTATGGGAAGGGATGGTTTGTAATGGTTTTTGATTTATTTGTTATTGGAGGTGGTTCAGGCGGGGTACGTGCTGCTCGTCTTGCTGGGCAACTTGGTAAGCGTGTAGCTATAGCAGAAGAACATCGTATAGGAGGCACTTGTGTTATTCGCGGTTGTGTTCCTAAAAAATTGTTTGTTTATGCATCGCAATATGCACGAGAATTTAAGGACAGTATTGGTTTTGGATGGAAATGTGTTGACCCAGTTTTTGATTGGGAAAAATTGATTGAAGCCAAAAATAAAGAAATATCAAGGTTAGAGGAGCTTTATTGTAGGGGATTAAAAAATAACAATGTTCAAATTTATAAGAGTCGCGCTATTTTTATTGATGATCATACATTAGAGCTTTCTGCGACAGGTGAGCGTGTAAAGGCAGAAAAGATTTTGATCGCAACAGGAGCAACGATTGCTCCAAATTCTGCGATAAAAGGCAGTGAGTTGTGTCTTACTTCTAATCAGATTTTTGATCTTGAGAAATTACCAAAGTCAATAGTTATTGTTGGTGGCGGTTATATTGGTCTTGAATTTGCTGGTATTTTTCACGCATTGGATGTGAAAACAACATTGATTCATCGTGGTGATTTAATCCTTCGTAATTTTGATGATGATTTACGGCGGTTATTAAGTGATGCGATGATTGAAAAGGGAATTTCTATTATCTATGGTGCTACAGTTGTTCAGGTTGAAGCTAAAGATAATAATTATAACGTTGTTTTATCAAATGGACAAATTATTAACACTGATCAAGTTATGTTGGCTACAGGACGTGTGCCAAATACAAAAGGCTTAGAACTTCAGAAGGTAGGTGTTAAACTGAATGAAGATGGTGCTATTATTGTTGATGAAAGAATGACAACAAATGTACCTCATATTTGGGCTGTTGGTGATGTAACAGGTCATGTTCAGTTAACACCTGTTGCTATCCATGAAGCAATGTGTTTTATTAAAACTGCTTTTGGGAATACTCCAACTGTACCAGATTATAATTTAATTGCGACAGCTGTTTTTTCGCAGCCAGAAATTGGAACTGTTGGTCTTTCAGAGGAATATGCCATCCGTTATTATAAACATGTTGAAATTTATCGTACACAATTTCGTTCTTTACGTAATACCCTTTCTGGTAATTCAGAAAAGATGTTTATGAAGCTGATTGTTGATGGTGAGAGCCGTATTGTTGTTGGTGCACATATTTTAGGAGAGGGTGCTGGTGAAATGGCACAAATTGTTGGAATAGCGCTAAAAGGGAAGCTAACGAAAGATATATTTGATGAAACTATGGCGATTCATCCGACAGCAGCAGAAGAGTTGGTAACGATGTATAAGCCAAGTTATATATATGAAAATGGAAGGAAACTAGAAAGTTAAATAGTGGGTGTTATAGAGAATTATGAAGCTTTGCATGCTGGAGCCTGATTATTAGCCTTTAGAGAAAATGCGATGACAAAAAAAATAGGCACCTGAATCTTAGAGAGAAAAACCAATTAAACAAGTTCCGACTTATCCAGATAAATCTGTATTAGCAGAAGTTGAAGAAGAGCTGCATAAATATCCTCCTTTGGTTTTCACTAATGAAGTGTGAAGTTTAAAGAACTAATTAGCATCGGTTGCAAAAGGTCAGGCTTTTTTTTATTGCAGGGGGGATTATGCAGAAAGTTTTGTCGGGCATAAAGTTGATCATATCCACGATTTTTTTCGTGTATTTTTGCAAATGGCAATCATTTTAACTTTTAGTAGTTTTAGGCCAATTGTTAAAATTGGTCGTATTGCTGGTCAATTTGCAAAATCACGCTCCTCTGATATGGAAAGAAAAGATGATGAAGAATTACCATCTTATAGAGGGATATCATTAATAGGATTGAATTTAGTAAAACTGCTCGTACTACTGATTCAAAACGGATGTCTATGGTTTATAGTTAGTTGGCGACGACACTTAATTTATTGCCTACTTTTTCACAGAGTGGGTACCTTAGTTTAGAAAATATCTATAAATCGATGTTAGATTTTATTTCTAATAATCCACAAGGTGAGCGTTATGAGCTATTAGCAAAGCGTACTCTGAAGCAATCGATTTTATGCATTTATAGGGGTTACAGCTAAAATGAGTTCCTCATTACCTGAAATATCTTTTTATACAAGTCACGAAGCGCTTTTATTGGATTATGAGGCTTTCACATGAATTGATTCAACCTCTAGCGGTTGGTATGGGACATTTGGCCATATGTTATGGATTGGTGATTGTATATGCTAAAACTTGATCATGCGCATGTAGACATATTGCTATGATATTAAAAATCCTATTGGATTAAAATGTGGTTCTTCTATTAATCCTGATGAGCTTTTGAAATTGATTGATATTCTCAATCCTGCAAATGAATCAGGCCGACTTATCCTCATTGTTCGTTTTGGTTATAATAGAGTTTAGGATTATCTTCCTAGATTAATTCGTGTGGTTAAACATGAGAATTGCAGTATTTTTTGGTCTTGTGATCCAATACATGGTAATACGATTACTACCAATGGCTGTGAAACACATCCTTTTGGTCATATTTTAAAAGAAGTTAAGAATTTTTTCTCAGTTTATCGGTATCAGGAGTATGGTACTTATCCAGGTGGTATTCATATTGAAATGACATGATGCAATGTAACTGAATACACAGGCGGTGCAAACGCTATTTCAGCAGAAGATCTTTCTGATGTCTATCATACTCATTGTGATCTAAGGTTAAATGTGCATCAATCACTTGAATTAGCTTTTCTTGTTACTGAACTTCTGAAAAATGGTCATGGTGCTGATTCGTTAACTGTTGGAGCAAAAGTTTAGATAACAATTTATTTGTTTCCAATTTTTATGGAATTAAATGCTTGTGATAAAAATGTTTTGATGATTGAAACTAATTTATGGTAACACTAAATTGATACAATGACACAAAAACTTATAAAAGATGATTTGCGGATTGTAATTGCCCAATTAAATCCTATTATTGGTGATATAGAGGGAAATTTAACTTTTGCAGAAATGGCATATAAAAAAGCTTACGAACAGAGTGCTGATCTTGTTTTGTTAACTGAGCTTTTCATAAGTGCTTATCCCCCTGAAGACCTTGTTCTTAAATCTGCTTTTACAAAAGCATGTGAAGATGCCGTCAAAAAATTAGCACCGCTAACGAAAGAGGGGCCAGGAATTATTATTGGTGTCCCGTTAAAACGTGATAACAGCATTTATAATGGTATTATGCTTCTTGATGATGGGCAGTTGATTGCGGAACGTTTTAAGTATGATTTACCTAATTATTGTGAATTTGATGAAAAGCGCTTATTTTCTTCTGGTCCACGTCCTGAACCTATAGTTTATCGTGGGATAACGTTAGGGGTTGTGATTTGTGAAGATATTTGGAACGATCCTTCTATTTGTACTGAGCTTAGCCATAAAGGAGCTGAAATTATTCTTGTTCTTAATGGCTCTCCTTATCACCGTAATAAAACACAAAAGCGTTTAGACATTGTTCGCGCACAAGCTGTTCAATCATGTGTACCAATTATTTATGCTAATCAAGTTGGAGGCCAAGATGAATTAGTATTTGATGGAGGTTCTTTTGCGCTTGATGAACAAGGTCAGATAGCGTTTCAAATGAAGCATTTTGAAAGCCATATTGCTTTGAGTCATTGGCAACGAAAATCTGTTGGGTGGCAATGTATTTCCGGTCCAAATGAAGAACTTTTAGATGGATTGGCTGCTGATTATCATGCCTGTGTTTTGGGTTTAAAGGATTACGTAAATAAAAACCATTTTAAAGATGTTATTCTTGGCTTTTCAGGAGGGATTGATTCAGCACTTTGTGCTGCAATTGCGGTCGATGCCCTTGGAGCTGAAAGAGTTCGTGCTGTGATGATGCCTTATTATTATACATCTCAGGAATCATTGAAAGATGCTAAAGATTGTGCTCACCTTTTAGGTTGTCGTTATGATATAATACCTATTTTTAAACCTGTTGAGAGTTTTTTGAACATAATGGCTCCTATTTTTTCAGGGTTGCAAACTGATGTTACAGAGGAAAATCTTCAAAGTCGTATACGTGGAAGTGTTTTAATGGCTCTTTCAAATAAATTTGGTTCTATGGTAATAACAACAGGCAATAAATCTGAAATGGCAGTTGGGTATGCTACGCTTTATGGGGATATGAATGGTGGTTTTAATCCCATTAAAGATATTTATAAAATGCAGGTTTATAAATTAGCCGAGTGGCGTAATAAAAATTACTTGCAGAATTTATTGGGACCAAAAGGAATTATTATTCCATCTAATATTATAGAGAAAGAACCTTCTGCAGAACTTCGGGAAAATCAAAAAGATGAGGATTTTCTTCCTCCTTATCCTATTTTAGATGATATCTTGCAATCTCTTGTAGAAGATGACATGAGTGTTTGCGATATTGTTAAACGTGGACACTCACGGCAAATAGTTGAGAAAGTTGAACGTTTGCTTTATTTGGCTGAATATAAAAGAAGACAATCTGCACCTGGTGTAAAAATTAGTTATAAAAACTTCGGACGCGACCGTCGTTATCCTATTACTAATCATTTTCGCGATAAAAGTTGAGCATTATTTTGATGATAAAAGTTCGTTTTGCCCCATCTCCAACAGGTTATATTCATATAGGCAATACTCGTATTGCATTATTTAATTGGTTATACGCGAAGGCGTGTAATGGTAAATTTATTTTACGTTATGATGATACAGATATTGAGCGATGCAAACAAGAATACATTGACGCTCTTATGATTGATCTCGAATGGCTTAATATTCAACCGGATGAAGTTTATTATCAGTCTAAACGATTTGATCGATATGGCGAGGTTGCAGAAATTTTAAAGCAGCGTGGTCTTCTTTATCCCTGTTATGAAACAGCGGAAGAATTAGATCGGCGTCGCAAAATACAACTTTCACGTAAATTACCCCCTGTTTATAATCGTGATGCATTAAAATTGACATTAGAAAATAAAAAAGCCTTTGAAAATCAAGGTCGTAGACCTCATTGGCGTTTTCTTTTACCTAATTTTGAAAATAATCCGTTTCAAACTAAACGAACGGAAGTTCATTGGGATGATATCGTAAAAGGTAGGCAGACGATTGATTTAGCTTCTATGTCAGATCCTATCTTAATTCGAGAAGATGGGAGCTATCTTTACACTCTGCCTTCTGTAGTTGATGATATAGATATGGCTATTACACATATTATTCGTGGAGGAGATCACATTGCTAATACTGGTGCGCAGATCCCTATTTTCGAGGCTCTCAATGCAGTGCCTCCAATTTTTGGTCATATTAATTTATTAACGACGGCTTCAGGAGAAGGGCTTTCAAAACGGAATAATGATCTTTCCATTCGTTCTTTGCGTGAAGATGGTTTTGAATCTATGGCTGTTCAGTGTCTTGCAGTGTTAATTGGGACATCGCAAAATGTACAAGCATATCCTAATCAAGCTGCTCTTTTAAGGCATTTTGATCTCAAAGATACATCAAAATCAGCAGCAAAATTTGATGTTACTGATCTTCTTGTGCTGAACAGTCATTTTGTTCATGAATTAACTTATGAAGAAGTCAAAACACGACTTGAAAGATTTTCTATTTATGGAGAACAAGCAGAATATTTTTGGAATACGGTCAAGAACAACATTACTAAGGTAAGTGATGCAGTCCTATGGTGGAAAATTATTCATATTAATGAGAGCTTTGATATAACTTCGCCTGAAGATCGTGCTTACGTGCAACAGTCTGTTTATTCGTTACCTGAGGGGATATTGAATGATAAAAGCTGGAAAATTTGGACAACTGCATTGCAAGAAAAAACGGGTCGTAAAGGAAAAGCTTTGTTTATGCCGTTGCGTCAAGCTCTTACGGGGATGAAACATGGACCTGAAATGGGGAAATTTTTGCCACTTTTAGGGCGAGAAAGGATAATAGAGAGACTAAATACTGCAGGTATTAGAAAACTCTAAGCCCAGTAGAATGTTTAGCTACTGTTATTTCTCAGTAACCAAACTATAGTTTAAGTGTGTTTTTTTATAAGCATAAATGCTGGGATATAATTACCAAATCCGATTGGAAGAGGGTTATTTTTTTTATGACATTGATTTGATGTTCTCTCTTTATTATCTTGAGTTTCAACGTAAGCTAATTTCTCTTTTTTTAACATTTTTTTCATTTGAGCTTTATGCTCTTTTTGAGCAGTTTTCTGTTGTGATTTTGTCGGTTTTGTTTTTGAAATAGTATCTTTTGTTTCATCATGATCTATTAAAGTAGAGAGATCACCATTGAGCCATTCAATTTTTTCTTTGCTTATTTCTTCAATAGCATTGATATATTTTTCGTCAGCTTTTGTGACAATTGTAAAAGCTTTACCACTACGTTTTGCGCGCCCTGTGCGACCGATACGATGAATATAATCTTCTGCATGTGTGGGCACGTCATAGTTAAAAACATGGCTGACTGCTGGAATATCAAGTCCACGAGCAGCAACATCGGAAGCAACAAGAAGTGTAAGTTTATTGTCTTTAAAATTAGCTAATGTGTTTGCACGTGAATACTGATCCATATCACCATGTAGCGCGCCTACACTGAAGTTATGTTTAATAAGAGACCGGAAAAGTTCAGAAATATCTTTTTTTCGATTACAGAAAATGATAGCGTTTTTAAGTTCGTTACCTTCGTTGTGAATAAGTTTTCTTAAAATAGCTCTTTTATTCCATGGTTTACTTCCAGATTTAACAAGTCGTTGTGTGATTGTTTTAGCCGTTGAAGATGATTTTGTAATTTCAACATATACGGGAGAATGTAAAAATTTCTTTGTTAATTGTGTAATTTCTGATTCCATTGTTGCTGAGAAGAACAAAGTTTGACGTGTAAAAGGGGTCAATTTGCAAATGCGTTCAATGTTAGGGATAAAACCCATATCTAGCATACGATCAGCTTCATCAATAACTAGAATTTCAACACCTATCAGGAGTAATTTACCACGCTCAAAATGATCTAACAGACGTCCTGGTGTTGCTATCAAAATATCAGCACCTCGTTCAAGTTTGCGATCTTGGTGCTCAAAAGAAACTCCCCCAATTAACAATGTAACATTTAAATTATGATGAATACCATATTTATCAAAATTTTCTTTAACTTGGGCCGCAAGCTCTCGAGTTGGTTCTAGTATGAGTGTGCGGGGAATTCTTGCTCTTGCACGACCTTTTTCAAGTAAGGTAAGCATGGGGAAGACGAAGGAAGCTGTTTTACCAGTACCTGTCTGAGCAATTCCTAAAACATCTTTTTTTTGAAGAATATGAGGAATTGTCGCACTTTGAATAGGTGTTGGGCTCGTATATCCAGCTGATTTTATAGCTTTAATAACCTTTTTTGAAAGGCCTAAATTATCGAAACTGTCCAAAGGTAGTATCATTCTTTCTTTTTGCTGATTACTCTGCAATTTTAATCTGACTGTTTAGGATATTGCCAAGTCAACATTTCATCCTTTTTAAAATGGGTTAAGGTGCATTTAAAAAAAAGTCAACTGTAACCAATATATATCCGCAGAAAGAATGATAAAAAATTAATAACGAAATTGTTCTGATAAGATGCGTTCATCCCATGAATGATCTGGATCAAAAAGGATAGAGGCTGTTATTTCTGTTGCTGGTGAAATGATAACTGAATAAACAGATTTTACTTCAACGTTATCAGCGGCTGCATTGACAGGGCGTTTATCATATTCAAGCATATCAAAGCACACTGTGGCTGTATTTGGAAGTAAGGCTCCATGCCAACCTCGAGGGCGAAAAGGGCTAACAGGAGTAAGGATCATAAGAGGTGCCATAAGAGGTAGAATAGGTCCCTGTGCTGATAGGTTATATGCGGTAGAACCTGCTGGTGTAGCGACAAGAATACCATCGCAGATTAATTCTTCCATGCGGACTTGATTATCAATGCTAATACGAATTTTAGCAGCCTGATATGATTGACGAAATAATGATACTTCATTGATTGCAAGTGCTTCGATATGTCCTTGGGGTTGTGCATTTGCTATCATGCGTAAAGGATGGATTTCTTTTTTATGTGCGGCAGCAATACGGGTTGGTAGTTTTTTTTCATGAAACTCATTCATCAGAAACCCTATTGAACCTCGATTCATACCATAAATAGGTTTTCCAGTATTCATTACATTTCGTACTGTTTGCAACATTGTTCCGTCACCACCAAGTGCAACGATGACCTCTGCTTCTTCAAGAGAAAAGTGACCATAAGTGGAAGTTAATTTATTGGTAGCTTTGATAGCTTCTTCAGTTTCGGCAGAAATGAAATGAAAACGGCTTGGTAGTGTAGTCATTAAAAATTGTCCTGATATTCACGACTTATTTTTTTAGAATTTGAAAACTTTATATAACGATTGTTTTAGTAAAAGGAAGAATTTTATATGAAAATTAATTTATTAAAACAAAAGCTCATTTATGCAAAATAGCATTAAAAAATAATATAATTCTATCAAGGATAGGTATTTATTATTTTTTGAAAGGATTAATTCATTATTGAAGCTGAGAGTATGATCGGTTAAAAGAGCATAATTAATCTTCATTTTTAAGCACCCGTAGCTCAGCTGGATAGAGCACTGCCCTCCGAAGGCAGAGGTCACAGATTCGAATTCTGTCGGGTGCGCCAAATTTTTCCACTCTATTTTATACTTCTATAAAAATATAAAAACTACTTTAAATTAAGAAAGAAGATTATGACTATTACATTAATCCAGCTAATAGTCACCTTGAATGAGCTTAAATTTATTTATTGGGATGGTAAAATGAGCAAGCTTCATCATGATACACATCTAACTATAAAAAAGGAGCATCTTGTATTGCTGAAATTGCTTCTGGCAGTGAACCAGTTTATGGAATTAATACTGGATTTGGCAAATTAGCTTCGATTAAAATTGATATAAATGATGTGACTATTTTACAAAGAAATCTTATTTTATCACATTGTTGTGGAGTAGGAGAGCCCTTACCTGAAAATGTTATACGACTAATGATGACTTTGAAGCTTATTTCGCTGGGACGAGGTGCTTCGGGTATTCGCTTGGATAGTACATTTGCTAGAGAAAATGCTTGCAAATTGATTTATTCTTGTCATTCCTGAAAAAGAATCAGTAGGTGTATCAGGTGATCTTGCTCCGCTTACTCATATGGCTGCTGTTATGATAGTAGAGGGGGAAGCGTTTTTTCAAAACATTCGTATGAGTGGGAAAGCTGCTTTAGAAAAAGCAGGATTATTCCATATTGTTTTAGAGGCAAAAGAAGGTTTAGCCCTGATTAATGATACTCAAACATCGACAGTGCTTGTTCTTGTAGGTCTTTTCCATAGTTATCGAGCATTGTGTGGTGGACTTCTTTCAGGTGCATTAACGATCGATACTGTGATAGGTTCAACAGCACCATTTCACCCTGATATTCATATTCTACGTAGCCATTATGGATAAATTATTGTGTCACAGGCATTAGAAAAGCTTATAGAAGGTTCAGAAATTCGGGAGGCACATTTGTGTGAAGATAATCGTGTCCAGGATCCTTATTGTATACGTTGTTAACCACAAGTTATGGGTGTATGTTTTGATATTCTGATGGCAGCAGCGAAAACATTAATTATTGAAGCAAATGCACTTACAAATAATTCGCTAATTTAAAGGAAGAGTGATATTGTATCAGGTGGAAATTTTCATGCTGAGCCTTTAGCATTTGCTGCTGATCAGATTACTCTTATGGTTGATCAAGTAATCTCTTATGAACTTCCAGCTTTTTTAGCTGCAAAATGCAGGGCTTAATTCTGGGTTTCATGATTGCTGAAGTGGCAGCAGCTGCTTTAATGTCTGAAAATAAACAAATGGTACGTCCTGCTTTGGTTGATTCAGCACCAACTCAACAAATCAAGAAGATCACGTTTCAATGGCTTTTTATGGCGCTCATCGCTTATTGGTAATGAGTGATTTTACTATTATTGGTATCGAAACACTTATTGCAGCACAAGGAATTGAATATCGCGCTCCTTTTAAAACGAGTCCCTTTTACAATCTGTTATGAATCACTTACGTGCACATATTAAAATTCTAGAGAAAGATCGCTATATAGCTCCAGATCTTGAGAAGGCACGTGCATTTGTAGGTGAAGGATACTTATTATCGATTTTACCAGAAGCAATTAATTTGAAGCTACGATCAGCCAGTTATGAAGAGAGAGGTTAAAGATTCGTTTTTTTATGATGCTTGCTCATTGGATTTTTTTTTGATAAATCGAGAAACTGCTTAGTTTAACTAATAGGGTTTGTGTGTATTATCATAACACAAAGACCCTGTTATCGGTATATTTCCTCAAAGTTGAAGGGGAAGGAAGAATGCAGTTTTTTTATTCTAAACGGTATATGTCACATTACCATACAAAATAAAATTATGTATCTTAGCCGCTATGAATTGTATTCTTTTATAAAAGTAAAGAAAATAAAAATTCAAATCCTTCAGATCTTTTAGAGTTTTTTTCACATTTCAATCGGCTTCGGTTCTTATTAATTTAATCTGCCAATTTCGTTTCTGTAAAGGCTGTGATGATATTGAAGAAGGGTAGAGATGAAAACAAATGAGCTTAAACGGGGTATAAATCAGCGTCAGATTATATTTTTAGCTCTTGGTTCTGCCATTGGGACAGGGCTTTTTTATGGATCTGCACAAGCGATTAATCTTGCTGGACCAAGTGTTTTAATTGCTTATTGTGTTGCGGGCTTAGCTATTTTTATAGTTATGCGTGCTTTAGGTGAGATGATTATTCATAATCCACTGCCTGGTTCTTTTGCTCGTTATGCTACAAATTATATATCGCCATTAGCTGGTTTTTTAACAGGGTGGACATATGTTTTTGAGGTAGTGCTTGTTGGTTTAGCTGATATTACAGCTTTTGCAACTTATATGAGTTTTTGGTATCCTGATGTTGCTTCTTGGATATGGACATTGACTATTACCCTCATCATTACCGGTATTAACCTAGCAGCAGCGAAAGTATATGGTGAGCTAGAATTTTGGCTTTCTTCCGTAAAAATTGTCGCTATTATCACTATGATTATTTTAGGCATAGCAATTATTTTTTTTGATTGGAATACAAATACATTCTCTACTATTGGGATTTATAATTTATGGCAAAATGGTGGAGTATTTCCAAATGGTTTGTTTGGTTTTTTAGCTTGCTTTAGTGTTGTTGTTTTTGCTTTTGGTGGTGTAGAGATTATTGGAATGGCAGCAATGGAAGCACGGGATCCGGATAAAACAATTTCAAAGGCAATTAATTCTATTCCAATTCGAATTTTGCTCTTTTATGTTATAACTTTAGCAGTTTTAATGTCTCTTTATCCTTGGAATGAAATTCGCCTTATTAGTAGCCCTTTTGTTACAATTTTTGAAAGATTTGGTATTTCTTCAGCAGCTCATATTTTAAATATTGTTGTTATTACAGCTGTGGTTTCTGCGATTAATAGTGAAATGTATGGTGCGGTTCGCATGATATATGGTTTATCACAGGAAGGTTATGCATTGAAGAAATTCCAATATTTATCAAAAAACGGTATACCAATTTTTGTTATTTTATTAATATTTGCCATATTTATTTTTGGTGTTATTCTTAATTATTATTATCACAATCATCTTTTTTTTCTCATTGCTGCAATGGCGACATTTGCTACAGTTTTTGTTTGGATGATGATTTTGCTTTCGCAAATTTTTATGCGACTTAAAATGTCTACAGAAGAACACTGTAATTTAAAATTCCCAATACCATTTTGGCCAATAGGATCAATTTTTGCTACTGTATTTATGATTTTTATTTTTGTTTTGTTATGGTTTTTTGATAATACAAGGCCAGTGTTGATTATAGGTGTTATTTGGCTTTCTTCGCTTGTTATTTGTTTTTATGCGCTTAAATTTTATAATTTCAAGAGAAGGAATATGTAAAATTAAGAGCAGCGCAATTTGTATAATGATTTATAGCTGAAAAGAGATACTTTGGAATATAAAAGAAATCATTGCATAATATGTTTTTTAAGATAGTGCTGCTTGTGTTAGGCCTATGTTGAATTTGTAAAAGAATTATTCCTAAAAGATCAATTCACAAAGATTAAAGAGTTTATAAAAACGGAGAAACACTAAGAAAAAGATATTGTTTCAGATACATTTTAGAAGAAAAGTATAAAATCTTATTTCCGCATTTTAAAAAAGACCAGTAAATCGTTATATTACCTGTTAAATAAAAAATCTGGTGGGCGTGACAGGGATTGAACCTGTGACCCCTACGATGTCAACGTAGTGCTCTCCCGCTGAGCTACACGCCCATTTTATACAACATACACATATAAAACTATAAATGTTAATGCTTAATTGAATTTTTATAATAAAATACGAATAATTTAAAAGGGTATTTTTTTCAAGCAGCTATAAGTATTTTTTCAATTTCACTAACTAATTCACGTAAATGAAACGGCTTAGAAAGCACTTTAGCATCAGGAGGAGCATCGTGATTTGGATTTAACGCGACTGCTGCAAATCCTGTAATGAACATTACTCGTAAATCAGGATCAATTTCAGTAGCACGTCGTGCTAATTCAATTCCATCCATTTCTGGCATTACGATATCAGTAAGCAAAAGAGAAAATGGTTCTTCTTGTAAACATTCATATGCGCTAACGCCATTATCAAAGTCTGCAACTTCATAACCTGCACGTTCAAGTGCTTTTGCTAGAAAGCGGCGCATATCGTTATCATCTTCTGCAAGCAAGATTCGTTTCATCATTATGTCCAGTTGCTTTTATTTATCAAAATTTATCATATTGACGTATACAATGTAGAGCGTTTATAGGAAAAGCTAAAAATGCTTATAATAAAAATGAATGGCGAAATGGTTAATTTCTTGTCTATTATTCAGAATTCACATTATTATTTCTAATTTTTAAATTCATAATGTACATAATTTTGATCAGAAATCGAACATTTGAGTATTTTAGATTCACTTAATTACAAGTTTTATTTCTCGTCACTTCTTCTGATTCTAATCAGATAGATTAGATCAATTTCATAATTATGTCAGTTTTAGGAGCTGCTAATATTAAAAAGCTATTTTGTTATTCTCTAATTGAAAGTTTATATGGTAGACTAATATTTTAATAGTGTGAAAAGTGTGTATTTATTGATAATTACTAGGAATAAAAGAATCAAATGAGGACCAAAACTGTTTACGATAGTGTTCTTTACGCATTATCGTATCGAGTTCAGCTCCTATAATTGTGATACTATCTGTTAAGCGCGTTAATCGGCACAATTGTCGCACCTCAATATTATTCGCAATATTATTTTGATTAGCAAGGATAAACAGTGTTGGAATTTGTAAATTTCCGTGAAGTATATTTATTTTTATTGCGCCAATTGCATTGAGTGTTGAGGACATCCATCTGGATGTTGGTGGATTGAAAAGAGGATTAGAGTGCGTATTTGTATTTGCCTGTTTTAATTTTTTTCCACCTTTTACAGGTAAGAAGCCAAGGCCTATATCAGAAAAGAATTGTGTTAATTTATGTTGAAAACTATTTGTTTTATTGCCTAATGGAGCAAAAAGCGGAGAAACGCAAAGTATTCTATTGAATTGGTAATTGATAAGATTTAATCCGTTAAGTGCTATTAACCCTCCCATACCATAAGTAACCATATAGTAAGGTGGAGGACAATTTGGATAAACAAAATTTTTAAGAAATTCTGATAAGTTATTAATATAACTGTTAATATCGAAATAATTATGTCGATTCAATTTCGGTTTATTAGGTTGATTTTCCTCTCGATAAAACCAATCGAATGTCGTAGTATAAAAACCGCGTTGGGAGATTTCATTCATTGGTAAAAAATATTCTTCTATAGCATCTGCATAATTTTTCAGAATAACAACCGTTCCTTTAGCTTTTTCTGTTGCAGAATTTATTATTGCAAATCGAATCTCACGATCATTAGCTATTTTTAAATAGCTACTATGCATATCAGAGAGAGGGAAATTCCAATTTATAGAATAAAAAGGTGTTTTCAATTGGCATCCTTTATTTGATGTACGCGCAAAAGTTGATGCAAGATAAAAAAGTTTCTGTTACTTGTAATGCTGATGAATGGTTAAAAAACAGTTATTTTATTTATAAGTGTTTTTGTAAATTAAGATGCAAAAGAATTGAAAAAAGAGTTGAAATAAAAAAGATCTATTCCCAAATAAACAATACAGTCGCCATGATGGGACTGTTGGTCTGCAAATATGTCTGCCATTTGGAGACTTGAAGGATCAATTATAGTCGCTCTAAAGGAGGGCAATCTTATGCGTCAAGTAGATTTTTCGCCATTTTATCGTTCAACAGTAGGTTTTGACCATCTTCTTAATTGGTTTGATTCTAGGACACAACTAGATGATATTTCTTCTTATCCACCATATAATATTGAGCGTTTAAGTGAGGATTCTTATAGAATTTCTATGGCTGTTGCTGGTTTTTCACAGAATGAAATCGATATTGAAATGCATTGTAATCAGCTGACCATTAAAGGTGAAAAAATGCCTGAAAGTGATGGTGCTGGACGTGAGTTTCTTTATCGAGGAATCGCCTCACGTGCTTTTGAGCGACGTTTTCATTTAGCTGATCATGTTAAGGTTATTGGAGCAGAATTAAGTGATGGCCTTCTTCATATTCAACTTAAAAGAGAGGTGCCAGCTGAATTAAAACCAAGGAAGATAGTTGTGCAAGCAACACCATCTGTTATTAAAAATAGCAATAATCATAGTGCATGTACAGAAAGCTTAGAGTTTAAGGCAAAAGAATAATTATAATTTTCTAAGTTATTTAAGTAACGCGGGATAAAGATCTCGCGTTTTTTATGTTTTCTTGAAGGGAAAGTTTGAAGATTCTTTATATAAAAAGAGTAGGGTTTCAAAATTATATATGAGAATTGGAGAAGTTTTTTCTTTAGGAAGCGTAATTCTTCATATTTTCGATAAATGGTCGGAGCGGCGGGATTCGAACCCACGACCCCTTGACCCCCAGTCAAGTGCGCTACCAAGCTGCGCTACGCTCCGAATTATCCAGCACGACTAAACGACTGTTTCTTTAAAGGCAAGAAAAAAACAAAATCAAATCTATCAAAATACTCTTTTGTGGTAGGAAAAAAGTACTAATATGTACATAATTTGATTTGCTTAGTCTGACATTTATTTTTTAATAGCAAAAAAATATTATTACAGTTAAAATTCTTGTTCAGTGAAAGAAGAGTAAGCGATGAGCCATTTTTCAATAATAAGTTTAACAGAAGCTGCTATAAATCGCATTAAAACTATTATGGAAACAAAAACTGCACACGGTATTCTTGTTGGTGTCAAGAAGGGTGGATGTGTGGGTATGGAGTATACAATAGCTCTTGTAACAGAAGAAATGCATGATGATGCTGATATTGTTGAAGTTAACGGTGCTCGTGTTTTTATTGCACGGGATGCAGTATTATTTTTATTAGGAACGCAGATGGATTATGAGGTTACAACGCTTCGTTCAGGTTTTATATTTAATAATCCTAATCAAGTTTCAGCCTGTGGGTGCGGTGAATCGGTAGAGATTCGTCCTGCTTCACAAAATCAGATAAGTGAGATATATAAGAAAAATTGAATTAAATAACAGTTACTTATATGATATTTTTAATTATATCTTAAGTTATTCTAAATAGCTTTTTCTTATTATTATTTATTTTTGACTTTCTTCCAAAGATCTTTCATTTCCTTTAGAAATACATCGGTCAGCATTTTAGGTTAGGCTGAGCTGGTAGATTTTCCTCAATATTCGCAAAGCAATTCGAAAATTTTATATTAGTTTTTTTTTAAGTACTTTTTATGGATCAATATTCAAGTGATGGTGAGATTCAATATCGTGAAATAAAGATCACAGAATTCTATTTTTATATTTGAATTTTTTTCGATTTTTATTACCTCTTTTAGTTTATTAAATTCTTATTTGATTTTCGTAAAAATTTTATCACTTTCATATTATTCAAAACCAATTTTGGCAGCTGTATTTTGTAAAACGAGTGCTTTTTGATCAGTTAGTTAGGCTAATTTACTTGTGTAAGATAACATGTTAGTATCCTATATTACGTGTTGTTTTTTCTATTCATTTTTCTTTATTTTCTTGATATGTTTCCTATCTCTTCTACGAGACCACAGTTTTTTTGCTCTGTATTTCCAGAAAAATGGGAATGAGAGTAAACATTTTTGCAGTAAAAGTAAAACTTTTTTCTATAGCACGATCATGGTGTATTTGATTGCTTCGTTCAATGGCATCAATAACTTCATAAACTTTTTCAAGCATATAAAGTATAATAGACTCAAAAGTTTGTTTGATATTCTAATCGCAACCATTTTCACGATTTCGTAATGTTAGCTGCAATTGCAATAAGGTCATTGATATCTAGCATTTAATGTCTCTTCTATTGATTAATAATTATTATATATCCCAACGTTTATGAAACCACATCCATTGTCCAGGATATTCACGCACCCAAGTTTCAACAATATCGTTTAATTTTTGTGTGGAAGCGGTTAGATTGACTTCATTGTTTTCATCAAGTGGTAGGTCTACACGCTCGTATAAATCTAAACGATAGCGTCCTCCAGCTAATCGGATACAACGTGCTGGATAAATATCGCAATTATATTGTCGAGCAAGTTTTATAATTAAAGGATTTGTTTTAACTGGTCGGTTGAAAAATGTTCCAGGAATACCTCGACGAAACTTTTGGTCGACAAGTACGCCGGCGTTTTCACCTTTTGCTAATTTAGCTGCTAGTGCCCAAACTGCACCGGCTTTGGATGGTACAAGATGTCCCATAGAAGTTCTGCGAGCTTTAAGAACTTGTTTTGCAATATAAGGATTGTTAGGTGGTCTAAATAATACTGTAACATTAAGATCAAAACTTTGGGCGCATATAGGAAGGAGCTCAAAATTTCCAGTATGGGCTGTGAAAAAAATATGTGGTTTTTTTTCGTTCTTTAATCGTTGAAATATTTCAATGCCGTTGACTTCAACCAATCCTAACTTATCAGTATTGGGGTCAAAATCAAAAATTTTATCAAGAAAAACATATTCGGCTAGAAGTCTCCCCATATTTTCCCACATTTCTATTGCAATTATGCATAGTTCCTGTTCCGTTTTTTCTGGATATGCGGCTTTAAGATTGGCAAGCGCAATTTTATGACGGGGTACTAGAGGACCAAATGTTTTTGCTAACCAGGAAAAGAAAGAAAAACCAATATTAGTAGGAAGATGTCGTAAAATAGTTAAAAAACCGATTAATAGGTATGCCCAAAAAAAATTAAAACAATTTTTTATAATAATTTTAATACGATACATAAAAAATTTAATATAATACTTTATCATCAATAATTAATTAATTTTTAGGATAATTTTTCCAAAGACATCACGACTTTCCATGCGTTTTAAAGCTATATCGATTTTATCGAAGTCTATAATTGTATCAATGACAGGATACACAATTCCTTGCGCCATTTTCTCCATAGCATTTTTCATATTCTCCATACGACAACCAAATGAACCAAATATTTTCAGTTGTTGTTGAAATAATTGCATTAAATTCATAGATGTTGAAACACCAGAAGTAGAACCACAAGTTACCAAACGTGCTCCGCGTTTCATGCTTAGCATAGAACCCGCCCATGTATCAGCACCTACATGCTCAAAAACAACATCAACACCTTTTTTTTGAGTTAATTTACGAACAATACCTTCAAAACGTTCTTTACGGTAATTAATAACGTGATCTGCTCCAAGGGATTGTGCTTTTTCAATTTTATTATCTGCACCTACTGTGGTGATAACTGTACATCCCATGTTTTTTGCAATCTGAATAGCTGCTGATCCAATACCAGAACCACCAGCGTGTATTAAAATTGTTTCTCCAACTTGTAATTTTGCGTTATCAAATAGCATGTGCTCTACAGTGCCAAAGGTAATAGGAGCAACAGCTGCTTTTATTTCATCACATTCTAGAGGTGCTGACACTAATAGACGTGCTGGCAAATTGACAAATTCACAAGCAAATCCATCAAGATGAAAACCGTATATACCTTTTATATGATCGCAAAGGTTATCACGCTTTTCGCAGCAGGCTTTGCATAGACCACAAGTATGTGCTCCATAAATTGAGACGAGTTGCCCAATTTGCAAATTTTCAATACCATCTCCTAATTGAACAATTTCGCCAGAAGCTTCAGCGCCTATAACAAGTGGCATTTTTCTTTTCGCAAAGGCCATACCACGCCATCCCCATATATCAATATGGTTAAGAGCAACAGCCTTTATACGTACTGTGACTTCACCAGGATTTGGTGGTGGTGGTGGAGTAATATCAGTGATTTTAAGTTGGCGTTCATTAAATAATTGCAGTGCACGCATCATTATTCTCTTTGAATGTTTATAAAGATTGATAGTTTTAAGATCGATATAATTATAAAGGATTATCCTTGATACGCTGTAATAACAAGACTAGTATTTTGGCCTCCAAAACCAAATGAGTTGGACAAAATTGTATTTATGCGGGCTTTACGGCTATGATTAGGAACAACATCTAAAGGAATTGCAGGATCGGGATCATCGTAATTAATTGTGGGGGGGAGTATCCCTGTTTGGATGGTTAGAAGTGAAAAAACAGCTTCTATAGCACCTGCAGCAGTTAATGTGTGGCCAATTATTGATTTATTAGAAGAGACTGGGATATGCTCTAAAATATCACCAAAAACTGTTGACAATGCTAGATATTCCATCTTTTCATTTTCGGGTGTAGAAGTTCCATGTGCATTGATGTAATCAATTTCATTGATAGTTATTTTTGCGTCAGCTAATGCTTTACGGACTGATTCAATTGCAGGTGATGCATCGGGCTTTGAACGCGTGCGATGAAAATCATCTGCTGTTTCTCCACAGCCTGCCAAAATTCCTAGAATTTCTACGTTACGAGCTAAAGCACTTTGAACAGACTCAAGGACAAGAGCACCTGATCCTTCTGCCATCACAAAACCATCTCGATCACGGCTAAATGGTTTTGCTGCTTTTTCTGCTGGCTCATTTTGGGTGGAAAGGGCAGATAATAGTGAAAAACGGATCAGGGATTCTGCTGAAACAGAACCATCCGTGGCGATTGTGAGTGCGCGATTTGTTTCACCTCGTCGAATTGATTCAACACCTAACTGGATAGCTGTTGCACCAGATGCGCAAGCGGTTGAAAGTGTAATGGGAAGCCCTTTTGTTCCAAATTTTTCTTGAATTTTCTCTGCAATTATTCCAAATTGCGTGGTTTCAAAAAGCGCATGATGAGGTTTTTGGCGACAAACTTCGAGAAGGTGGGCATAGGCGGGTTCATGACTGGATATCACTTCTTTATCAAGGGCTAAGCGGGCCTTCCATTCAAGTTCAACTGGGGGAGCAGCTAGAAACAACGGTCCATTGAACTCTTCTTTATCAAGTTTTGCTTGTTCTAAAGCTTCTTCTGCAGCAAGATGCGCTAGTTTTTCCGAAAGAGCTACAGCACCGATTGTACTTTCTTCAAGAAAATCAATAGTTCCCGCAATACGTGTATTTAATCCTTCAACAGGAAAACGTGTTATTTTATGAACGCCACTAACACCATTAATTAATTTTTTCCAATTTTCCTGTTTTCCTTGTCCCAGTGATGTTACAACTCCTGCTCCAGTGATTGCTACAAGTGGACGTCCGAGATGATCATTATATTTCATCATAGAAACTTTCTTTTAGGCAGCAGTGAGGCGCACTATGCCTTCAGCTCTTTTTATACCAATTGTTGTGATAAATGCTTCATGTATTTCTTCAGAAAATGGCTTTTCATGAGAACTCAGAGATGGAAAGCTACGTTTTTTTCTAACAGCAATAGCTGCTAATGCAAGGGCTAAAGGAAACTGCGCTTCTCGCATATAACCAAATAATGTTGTAATACCGCGATAAAATATATTGGCATCGTCAAGAGCACGTTGTTCTGCTTTTGTTTCATCGTGACAACCTGAGGCAGCTGAAATTGTAAACGAAGATTCAGCCTTTACCGTTTTTAACATTGTGGTAATTGTACCTTTAAGAGAATTTTTTGTCCTATTTGTTTGGTTAGTAATGATTTGATTAATTTCAGCATAAACGCGTGCATTGCGCTTTTTTGCTTGTTCGCCATTTTCAAGAACAAGAAAAACGCCACCAGAACCAGTAATTAATCCACCACCAGGGCAATTTTTACGGGACCAAACTGGTGTCCATTTACCGCGTGTTAAGAGACCTCCAAGTTCATGAGCTAACAGCATATCATAGCTTTGCGCATTATAAGAACTTCCTACTAGAACGTGTGTGCTTTGTCCTGAGCGAATGCGTGCAGCAGCAATCTGAATAGCAGAAAGTCCGCTTCCTTCTTCACCCATAAAGGTACGAGAAGATCCAGTTACTTTATGAACAATTGAAATATTTCCAGCTAGAAGATTTGATAGTTGTGCTAAAAATAAAGTTGGCCGAAGTTCAGTAGAAAGGGCTAAATTTAACATAGACTCATAGTCAGTTGTTGTACGTGCTTTTGCAAGAATTTGTGTATCGACAGTGATATCACGTTCTCCTCCGCTAGCTGCAACAATCATATCCATTTTTGATGTTAACTGCTGATCATTTTTCATTCCTGCATCATCAAGAGCAAGACCAGCAGCATAGGTACCAAGGCGCTGCCATATTCCCATTTGCCGTTGGTCACTTCGTTTAGGGATTTGCAGGTTCCAATCAACTTCTATCAATTTGTGAACAGCATAGGGGGCAAAAGTTGTACAATCAAGGTTCGGTTTGATTGTAGGATTATTTAATTGATTCCAATGATGAATGACTCCTTCACCTAAAGAGCTTATAAGACCTATACCAGTAATGAATACATTATGATTCTGCATAACGAAAAAATTAGTCGGCTTGTTTTAAAGCAACAAGTTCATCAATTTTTGAGCAAAGGTTTTTAAGGACAAAGTACTCTTCAGTTGCGACTGAACCCTCATTGATTTCTTGAGTCCACTGCTCTAGTGGGATTTTAATTCCAAAGGCCTTATCAATAGCAAAAACAATGTCAAGAAAGTCAAGACTATCAATTCCTAAATCATCAATTGTATGACTTTCATATGTAATTGTACCGCGATCAATTTCACTGATTTCTGCAATAATATCGGCGACTTTGTCAAAAGTAGAAGACAATGTATGATTCCTTATAATGTATGATTCCTTATTATGTTATTAGCTTTATAAAAGACTTTAATTACTATTCTATCTAGCCTTTTTTACCTTAAAAAAAAAGACTTAATCCAGTATATAACTGTTTTTTCGATATTGAAAATGAATTTGCTATGAATTAAACTCTAGTTTTAAAGCGTTTCTGCAAGAAACTTTTAAGTTTTATTTACATGATTTTTGTCTTCAGTTGTTTTATTGCGAGATTTTTTCTATTTGCAGCAAGAACTGCGAGAGCTGTCATATTGACAACACCTCGTGAAGTTACTGAAGGTGTTAGAATATGTGCGGGACGCGCGGCTCCAATCAAAATAGGACCCACATGAAGTGCGTTTGTTAAATTTTTGGCGATGTTAAGTGTGATATTGGCTGCATCAAGTGTTGGAAAGACCAGTAAATTGGCTTCGCTAGTAAGACGTGAATCAGGAAAAACGCGATCACGAAGAATTTTAGAAAGCGCAGCGTCGCCATGCATTTCGCCATCTGCTTCCAAATCTGGGTATAATTCAGCAAGAATTTCGGTAGCACGACGCATTTTACGTGCACTTACTGTATTTTTGGAACCAAAATTTGAATGTGACAATAGAGCTGCTTTTGGTTTTATACCAAATGCTTCAATTTCTTGTGCTGCTAGAATTGTCATTTCTGCTATTTCTTCTGCAGAAGGATTTTCATTAACGTAAGTATCTGTTAGAAAGAGAGTACCACGTGTAGAGATAAGAAGACTAACTGCAGAAAAATGGTTAATATTTGGGTCAAGTCCAATGATTTGTTCAATCAATTCAAGATTACGTTCAAAACGACCTTCTAAACCACAAATCATTGCATCAGCTTCGCCGCGCATAACTGCAAGAGCTGCGATAGCTGTAGTTGATGTTCTTACGATTGTTTTCGCAACTTCGGGTGAAACACCGTGTCTACCCGTATAACGCAGAAATAAATTAACATAATCACGAAAACGTGGATCGTTTTCCGGATTTGTGATTTCAAAATCTATACCGGGACGAATTTTTAAACCGAAGCGTTTTAATCTTGTCTCTACTACATGTGGACGACCAATAAGAAGAGGAATGGCTGTTTGTTCTTCAAGAACAATTTGTGCGGCACGAAGAACACGTTCATCTTCACCATCAGCATAGATTACACGCTTACATTTTGCTGTTTTTGCTGCTGCAAAAACAGGTTTCATTATAAGACCAGAACGGAATACAAAACGATTAAGGATGTCATGATAGGCTTCCATATTTTCGATGGGTCGTACTGCAACACCTGATTCCATTGCTGCTTTGGCGACAGCAGGGGCAATGCGTAGTATTAAACGTGGATCGAAAGGCGAAGGAATGAGGTATTCTGGTCCAAAATTAGGGGGTGCTTTTGAATATGCACATGCCGCAACGTCTGAAGTTTCTTCACGAGCGAGGGCTGCAATTGCGTGAACTGCAGCCATTTTCATTTCTTCATTGATTGCAGTTGCACCAACATCTAATGCACCTCGGAAGATATAAGGAAAACAAAGAACATTATTAACTTGATTAGGATAATCAGAACGTCCTGTGCAGATCATTGCGTCGGGGCGTACTGTGTTGGCTTCTTCTGGCATAATTTCTGGCGTTGGGTTAGCAAGTGCTAGAATTAAGGGCTTGGAAGCCATTTTTTTTAAATACTCAGGTTTCAAGACACCAGCTGCTGAAAGACCTAAAAAGATATCCGCATTATCAATGATGTCGGCTAGGGTCCGTGCATCAGTTTTTTGTGCATAATTAATTTTCCAGCGATCCATAAGTGTTTCGCGACCTTCATACACAACTCCATCTAAGTCGCTAAGCCAGATATTTTCAACTTTTGCTCCAAGACGGACCAAAAGGTTAATACACGCTAAGGCAGCTGCACCCGCGCCTGAAGAAACTATTTTTGCATTTTCAATTTTTTTGTCAGCAAGACTTAAGGCGTTTAATACTGCTGCACAAGCGATAATAGCAGTTCCATGTTGGTCATCATGGAAAACTGGAATATTCATTTTAGCACGAAGTTGCTCTTCAATTTCAAAGCATTCCGGGGCTTTAATGTCTTCAAGATTGATTCCACCAAATGTTGGTTCTAATGCAGATACAGTTTCTACCATTTTTGTGATATCGGGTGCATCAAGTTCGATATCAAAAACATCAATATTTGCAAATTTTTTAAATAAAACAGCTTTTCCTTCCATAACCGGTTTAGAAGCAAGTGGGCCGATATTTCCTAAACCAAGAACGGCAGTTCCATTTGATATAACAGCCACTAAGTTAGAACGAGAAGTATATTGAGCTGCAAGTTTCGGATCATCATGAATTGCAAGACATGGTGCAGCAACACCTGGAGAATAAGCAAGTGCTAGATCACGTTGATTACCAAGGGGCTTTGTTGCTTGTATCTCTAGCTTTCCAGGTTTTGGGTGTTGGTGATAAAAAAGTGCTGCATTTTCAAGTTCAGTTTGCTGCAAACGAGGATTACTATTTTGTTTTTTAGACATTTTGATGATATCCAAGTAATATACATTTATATAATATATAAGCGTTGCTATTTATAATCAGTTTTACTAACTACAGATCCTGATTTCTTTTCATATTAAAGTACAGATGTAGGACAATTTTTCCGAATTGCGAAACCAATTTGTTTAGAGTTTATTGATTAATAAGTTCATTTTAATATTGGCAATATTATTTTTGTCCTTCTTAAGAAAGTTCTATAATGTTTATCAGTTTGAATAGATCACGTTTGCAGTAAAGTATATCATAATTACGTACAATAGATGAAATTGAAAAGAGAAAAAGGTGAAAAAGAGCAACTTTTTCACCTTTCTTTTTATTTTATTGAATTCGTCCACTTGCATGAGCGAGCATAGTATAAACTTTTCCAGTATCTGATATAAGATATTGCCGGGCTAAACGAATATCTCCAGAACTGCGAGATATATCACGTAATAATTTTTCAAAGTCTGAAATATATTGATTAACTGAATCTTTAAAATTTACGTCATTTAAATATTTTTTCCTAATTGTTTCAAATATTAGTTTTCCGTTCGGTGTGTACAGATGTTCAACTACGATATTTTTTTGTCCACGTTTATAACGATTCCATAACTCGATAGCAGCATTGTGATTAATGGTTTGAAGAATACCATTTACTGGTGAGTTAAGAGATTCATTCATAGAATCAGACTTTTCTTGTTCTGGTGAAGAAGCAGACGTATTATTTTCTTCACGTGAAGCTCTTTCTAAAA
Source organism: Bartonella sp. JB63 (assembly GCF_002022665.1). Lineage (NCBI taxonomy): Bacteria > Pseudomonadati > Pseudomonadota > Alphaproteobacteria > Hyphomicrobiales > Bartonellaceae > Bartonella > Bartonella sp. JB63. Next base: position 765,866 of record NZ_CP019788.1, on the reverse strand, counting down.
GATCTGATACCCATTTGTTTTGCTTTGTGTTGTTTTGTTCTGGTTGTGCAATAGGTTGTGGTGGTACTATCTTTTTATTGACTTCAGTAGCTGCACTATTTGGTGTTAACAATGTAGGCGTTATTGGTAATAATTGTTCTTTTTCAGTATTTTGCATAACACTCGTCAAGTCTTTTAGTGCTGTAATTTGTTCACTTAAGGCATGTCGAATTGTTTGTGTTGTTTCTTTTGCTTTTTCTGGTAATTTTTGAACACTTTCATCGATATCATTATTAATTTTTGAAAGCTCTAAACGAATTTCATTGGCTGAGAAGCGTATATTTTCCGCAGCTTCTGAAAAACGTGTTGAGGCCTCATTAATTAATTCATGAAGTGTTTGTTTCAGTGAATCTGTAGAGTTACGTGTATTTTTATCAGTACGCTCAAATATCAAGTTAAGAACATTTTCGTAATGTTTGATAAGTTGATTAACTTCATCAGATTTTGATACAAGAGCATTGCTTAATACAGAAAGCGCATTTTGTTTTTCTTGGAGTGTTATATTAAGTGTATTTTCTGATTGTTCAAGAACACGAATAGCTTCAGAAAGCGTTTTGGCATGTTCGCCAAAATTGCTTGTTATATAGCTAATTTGCTCAAACGTATTTTGAGAAAGCCCTTGCAAAGTCTCTACATTGTTATTGAGCTCTTGATTTGATGTTGATAAGTATTCTGCTACTTGATTGGTATTATGGAAGAAATTATTTGCAGTTTCATTAATCTGACCATCAAGACTTTGAACCGTTGATATCAATATATTACTATTTTCATGAATATTATAAATTGATTGATTCAATTGTTCAAGAACAGCTGAAACATTGTTTATAAGATCTTCTTGCACAGTGGCCATGGTTTGAATAGTTTCAGAATTCTTTTGTGCAAGAGTATTCACTAAGGATTCATTTTGTGCATGAATCCTTTGTTCGGCTTCTTGTGTTGAAAGAGAAAGCTGTTCACCAATTTGCTGTGTTAAATTACCAATTGATTCAGTTGTGTTGTATGCAGTTTGATGCAAATAATCTGTTAATTCTGTTAATTGCTCCATATTTTCTGAAATTGTAGCATATGTTTGGTTTTTTGCATCTTCTAAGCGATTGCTTACATCAGCTAGTTGATGACTTAAATTATTTTCAAAATCTAACATAGATTGATGAAGAATATTTGAACGTTCACTGAGCAATTGATCAATTGCTTCTGCTGAAGCATGAACTGTTTCGTTAATAAGTGTTTGTGCATTATTACTTGCTGTTGCGAAGGCTTCTGCAGTATGAGCTGTCTGTTCAGTCAGGGCAGAAATGACTTTCTCACTAGTTTCATGAACTGTTTGTTCAACATTTGAAACAATACGGTTGCTAGATTCTGAGATAATATTTGTCGCTTTTACAGCAACATCAGCAAAAGATGAAATAAATTGATTACTAGCAGCGACGAGAGAAGTTTCTGATTTTTCTGTTTCATTAGCCATTATTGATGCTAATTTTTCAGAAATGTTTATGAATTTTTCTTGTACGCTGTCTGTGACTGTATTAACAGAATTTTCTAATGAGATACGTATATTACTTACGCTCTCTTCTAACGCTTGTTGGACTGCTTGACTGTGTTCATTATTAAGGGCAATAGATGTTTTTAAATTGTCAGATCGCTCCTCAAAAGTGGATGTTTGCATGTCAATAGTTTCACATACTTTCTCAAGTTTTTCGGATAACGTTTCTTCCAATGTGGCTGCACGTTCAAAAACTTGACGTGCACGACTTTCCAAATTTTCATCGAATAATCCTACACGTGTCTGAAGAGTATCAAGGAATACATCATTTGATTGAGAGAGAGTATTCTTAAGGAGATCAGTATGTCCCTCAAGGTTTTTCATATGATTTTGAACGGTTTCTGTAATGGCCTTGTTATTATTAATAATTGCATTTTCGACCAAGTCTACTTGTTGTTTTAATGCCATATCAATATGTATATCACTTTTAGCGATGAGATTATGGATTGTTTCCATACGTTGTTCGAGTGTACGTGCTTGATCTGCAAGAACTTCATTAAGAGAAAAACTATTGATAGCTAAAGAATCACGAAGAGCATCTGCACGTATATCAATATTTTTAGCTTGTTCTTCTAAAGCATTTTTAGTTATTTCGCAGCTTTGTGTGATGACTTCTTGTAATTTTTCTGTACATTGAACTATGTCGACAGCATGATCTTTAGTATGTTGATCAACAACTTGAATATTCTGATTCAAGATCTTTTCAACGTCTGAAACATTTTTTGTCAATACATCAATTTGATCTTTTAATGTGTCAGCTATTTTATTTTTTTCGCTGTCAAGCATATTTGCTATTACATCTCTTTGATCGGCGATTTGTGCTTTGAAGTCTTGCGAGCGCTCACCTATAATATCGATAATTGCATTATCAACATTTTTAATTTCTTCTTTCAGAACTTTTTTGCTTTCATTAATAGCAGAAAGAATGTGATCATGCCCATTTGTAAATACATTCGCAATATCAGTAGTTATTTCTTTAAGATTTACGTTGATTTGAGAGGCATGAGCTTCCAAGAAGCCACCAAGCTTTTCAGCATTATTTTCTAATTCTTTACTGCGTGCGATAAAGGATTCGATAATGGTATCACTGTGTTCTTTAAGAGATAAGTCAACATTTACTAGACGATTTCCAAACGCTTCAATTGCTTCCGAGGTTATATTATCAAATTTAGAAGAGAGTTTATGTGCTTGTTGATCAAGTTGTATGATTTTTTCATTGAAATCTTGTAATGATTGATTATTACGGTCAATAATCGCTTCGTCCAATGTTCTAAATTTTTCATCAACACTAGATAAAGTTTGATCTGTTGCAGTTTGTATATGTGTTGCAAGTTTGGCAATGTGCATTTCAGCTTTAACAATTGTTTCATCGAAGGTTTTTTCTAATTGTTTTTCATTGTTATCAAAACGTTCTGCAAAAGTATCAAAGGTTTTTCCTAATACATGAAAAAATTCTGTATTTTTCTGCTGAACTTGTATTGTCGTTTCATTAAATTTTTCAAAGAGCTGATTTGTTACACCATCACCTGCACAAGAGAGCTTTTTAATAAGATCTTCCCCTTGTTTTTGTAGAGTTTGAGAAAGAGTTTGCGCAAGTTGTTTAACATTGGTTGCAATTTTAGAAGTAGCTAAGTCAAATTCATCGCTCAGTTGCTCTTGTGTTCCTTTTATTACTGTTTGTACGCGATCAGCATGATTCAAAATCGCTGTACGTTCATTATTTAATTCCTTAATTAAGGTATAAATGCGTGATTCATTTTCAGAGTAGGCCCGTTCAAGATTATGAACTTCGCTTTGGATAATGGCTTCGAGTTCAACAGCACGACCGAGGGTACGTTCGATCCCCTCATTCATTGCAGCTACTTCTTTACGAATGGTTTGACTTATAGCAATAGCCTGCTTTTCAGAGATGTTCTGCGGTTCGCTAAGGCGTTGTGCAGCATTTGTCATGATAACGGCAATATTATGCAATTCATTTGAACGTTTTATCAGTTGAGCAAAACCCCATGACATAAGGATAGGAATTGTAGTTCCTGCCGCTACAGCTAATCCAAGGGGAGATGTAATAAAGGTAATGATATTTGCTAAAGAGTTTAGTCCAGAAGGAGCTAGCTTATGAGCAATAAAAGCACCTCCTGTTGTCCATAAAGCACTAAGAGCTGTTGTACTCCAATAAATTCGAGAAACAGTATTTCGTTTTAGTGATCTGAAATTGAAAGGAACTGTCATATCATCATTAGCAGGGAGAGGCTGCGTAGGTAATAATGTATCACGTACGGTTCCACCCGAAAGTTCATGGATGGGCTTTTGACCAAAAAGCAATTCAACAACTGATTCATCAACAACAGCATTGTCATGAATGTTAGAGGCAATAGACGAAGCTTCATTTTCAGATTCAGAAAGAATTTCTTCTTCCGAAGTAGCAATTTTTTGAATCAAATCATCTACATTAATTAGACTTTCAGCGTTATTTGATGTTATTTTTTCAATCTCTGTATTATTAAAGTCAAAGTTCATTGCCTTTTCAAGAGCTTCTTCGACTTCAATTTCAAATGTTTGCAATTTGGTTCTGCGTGCCATACTCGCCTCATACTCTTACAGATGGAAAAGGATACACCCTTATCCAGACAACTCGATATACTAACCTTTAATTGTTTAGAAAGGAATACATTTAAAGAAAAATTTAAAAACTTATCAAGATAAAGTTAACGCAACTTTTTTTATGTATTCAAAAATAGCAAAAAATATATAAAAAACAATATAATAAAAAATTTTTTCTTATCACAAAACCTCTATAATATATAATCAAGTTGAAAGAAAATATTACAAGTTTAGTGTACCGAATGGAAAAATTTAATAGAAGTTATAGTTAAATATAATGTTCCAGGGGTCATTACAAAATGTGAGGAGATATTAATACGCAATATATGGTATTTATATTGATGCTCAATTGGTGATCATATTACTCTGCCTTCTTCTATGAAAAGGAAACATAGTTAGATAGGCTAATTGTTTATTACTTAAAAAACAAGCATAGTTATTATTTTCTTTAAATAAAAGAAATATAAACTTTTAAATTTATTTATTAATACACAATAAGTGCTTAGAAGATGTCAAACTTGATATCTGATTTCGCTGATTTTTATGCTCATGATTTATAAATATTATATTCTTCATTAAGATTTAAGAAGTATCTTACGAAATTTTTAGTACGGATACATTGACAAGTTAGTACTTTCAGTCGATATATACTTAATATAAATATTATAATAAATATTTATGCGTTTCCTAGCAAAGGTATAAAATAATGGCAGAACGATCACAACATCTGCAAGATGTGTTTTTGAATGCGGTTCGCAAGCAAAAAATTTCTCTTACAATTTTTCTTGTAAATGGTGTTAAATTGACCGGTATTGTCACGTCATTTGATAATTTTTCTATCCTTCTACGCCGTGATGGGCATACCCAGTTAGTCTATAAACATGCTATTTCTACAATTATGCCAGGGCAATCTTTGCAGCTTTTCGAAAATGAAGATAATAAATAAACGACTTATGACATTATATGTCTTTTATCCTTTTTTTATAATATTTTTATAATATTAAGTTATCATGATAAGTAAAAATGAGAAGTCTGGAAAGTTTATTTCACAGCCTGGGGAAGGTATGTGTGTTGTTATTTTTATACCGATTTATTCCTACGGATATAAGAGGCAAAAAACTTCGAATGAATGCTCACTAGATTCTCGAGTAAAAGAAACATTAGGCTTAGCACGCGCTATTAAGTTGAATGTCGTTCATTATGAAACTGTCAATATTACTACGCCATGTTCTTCAACTTTTTTTAGGATAGGTAAGGTGAATGAATTTGCTCATTATATAAGTGAGTATCATATTAAACTTGCCATTGTGGATCATTTTTTAACACCAATACAGCAGCGTAATCTGGAAAAATTATGGAATTGTAAGGTTATTGATAGGACAGCTTTGATTCTTGAAATTTTTGGTGATCGAGCGCGAACAAAGGAAGGAGTGCTACAGGTAGAATTAGCGCATTTATCTTACCAAAAAAGTAGACTTGTAAGGAATTGGACACATTTGGAGAGGCAACGTGGTGGTAGTGGTTTTTTAGGTGGTCCTGGTGAAACTCAAATTGAAACGGATAGACGTCTTTTGCAAAATAAAATTATTCGTATCCGCCGCGAATTAGAAACGGTCGTTAAAACACGTGCTCTTCATAGAGCTAAAAGAAAAAAGATACCTCATCCTGTTATTGCTTTGGTGGGATACACAAATGCAGGAAAGTCAACACTTTTTAACCGTTTGAGTGATTCTAATGTATTGGCAGAGGATATGTTATTTGCAACTCTTGATCCAACTTTACGTAAAATTGTTCTCCCTCATGGACAAAAAGTTCTTTTATCTGATACTGTGGGTTTCATATCTAATTTACCAACACATTTAATTGTGGCTTTTAGAGCGACCCTTGAAGAAGTTATTGAAGCTGATTTAATTCTTCATGTAAGGGATATATCCGATCCTGATCATTATGCTCGTGCCCAAGATGTTTTTGAAATACTTTCAAGTCTTGGTGTTGATATTAATGACATGGATCATATTGTAGAAATTTGGAATAAGATTGATGTATTGGATCAACATGCATTGGGCACTTTGCAGATCAACTCAAAAAAATTATTAAATCCTGCATTGATGATGTCAGCACTTAGTGGTAAAGGTTTGAAAGAATTGTTAGCGCTCATTGAAAAGAAAATTTTTGGCGATATTCAGAGTGTTGAAGTTATTTTAAAGCCTAATGAAATGAGAATTATTGATTGGTTCTATAAAAATTCTGGTCAGATAGAGCAGAAAAGTAATGATGATGGTTCTGTTACTATTAAAGCAGTACTTACTGCTGAAGCAAAAAAACAATTAAATTATATAAAACAAAATATGTATTGAAATTATCCTAAATAAGAAATTTTTCATTCTTATATTTTCTTACCTCTCAATAATATAAGTTTTAATTAAGAGGATAGTTACTACTTTCTCTTAATAAAAGGGTTTAATGTAGTTTTCTGGTTAAAATTAAAATGAATCTTAAGTGCGATAAAAGCTTGTTAGCACGCATAATGCCGCGAAAAACTCTAATTGCTTTGTTATTAGCGATACACTGTGTGTTGTTGATTTCATTATATTATTTTATTTATCCAAAGCCCTATCAAGCAACATTAACATTTATGTTATCGGATTCTAGAGGGATACCATTATCGATTGATAAACAAAATAATATTATCGCATTACTGTTCTCGCAACCTGTTATTCTAAATTATTCAAATTCTGATAAGGCAATCCCTTATAATGGATATTTGAAAGATTTTTATAAAAATATTCAATTGTTACGCAAAGGTGATTTTATTAATCTTTCTTTTGAAGCAAAAACTGTTGAAGATGCTCGAAAAGGCTTAGAAACCTGGTTTTCAGCTTTTTCTGAGAAGATCATTAAGCAAGAGAAACAATATGATAAAAGCACAATTCTTAATATCTTACAGGCATTTCGTTCATCTATTGTTTCTAACATTTATCGTGAAGCAAAACAGGCCGAGTTTAATAGTCTTTATGCACAATTAACGGATACAATTTTGAGACGTATTCGTTTAAAAAGTTTGAATTCAACTATTAAAATGATGCGTCAACAGGGACAATCTCTATTATCTTTATCATTTATTACGAATAATTCCGCTATTATTGCTCTTGAGGCTAAACTTGATCTCTTGAATACACAAAAGGCTCATATGGCTGTTCAATTAGGCTGGGAGCATCCTCAAATCAAGGCGATGATTGCAGAAAAAAAGGAGCTTTCTACTCAGTTAGAAAATAAGATTTCGCAGATTGTTAATCAAATTCATTCAGATGAGATTATCGCAGAGAGTTTTGAAACACAGTTAAGAGGGAAAATTAGTACTTTTGTGGAGAAGCAATCTCAGTCCTTAAGTCAGATGTTGAACGAGTTAGAAAGTAAAATAAAAAAAGTGATAGATGAACAAAGTCAACAAATAAATATCGATACTCCTCCATTACAAAATATAAAGATTCACATGATAACTCCAATAAAAGTAACTCCAATTTCTTTTATGGATTTTTATAGCAGAGATATTTTTGTTATTGTATTTTTAAGCTTAATCGCTTTGGGGGGAGGGCTATTGTTGCAAAAATATTCTAGAGTTCAAAAAATTCAATCGGAGAAGGAAAGTTTTAAAAGCAATGGTAGTATTTCTTTATTCAAGATGAGAAGAAATGCTGAAACTTTGATTACAATAGAGGAATTGTTAGTTTTCCTGAGATCGCGTGTTTCCACAATTGTTTCAATAATTGGTCCAGAAGCAGCACAAATGGCAGCAAAATTATCTCTTTACCTTATCAAGGAACAAAAAAAGATCTTGTTGGTAGATATTTCTGGGCAGCAAATAGAAAAAATGATTGGCCCACGTCGAGGATTAAGCGATATCTTAACAGGATGTGCGCAATTGCATGATGTTATTTATCATGATTATGATACGGGGATTGATATTTTGCCGAAGGGGTTAACAAATGCTAGGTGTGCAAAAAAATTTTCAAATATTATCCCTCTTATATTGGAAGAATTTAAAAAGGATTATGATTTTATTATTTTAGAAATGGCTGTCGGACCTCAATATGGACTTGAGAAAATTGCAGAATCAACAGACTGTTATGTTTGTAGTGTTCCACTTGATAAACATAATTGGATGGCACATATGGTATATAAGTTTCCAAAAGTTGTTTATCACGTAAACTCATAATTGTAATATGAGAAAATAGTAATAATTATATTTTATAATAAGGCTTTGTTTTTATAGAAAATTAATGTTTGAGTATATTAAAATGAATAAAACTTAAATGTTTAAATTTTTGAAATTTGCAGTTTTAGATGAACTGGAGACAATCAAAAGTGATAATAAAAAGATTGAACGATATAGCTTTGACACCGATGCAAAAACAAAATCGAAGACAGATTCAGATATGGCTTTATGCTGTTTTATTGCTTTGTTTAGCGATTGTTTTAATAGGTGGAGCTACCCGTTTAACAGGGTCTGGATTATCGATAACTGAATGGAAGCCGATTTATGGTGTAATTCCTCCGATTAGTATAGAACAATGGCAGGAAGAGTTCTTAAAGTATCAACAGATAGCTCAGTATAAGGTTCTCAATCGCGATATGACTTTAAATGCATTTAAAGTGATTTTTTTGTGGGAATGGGGACACCGTTTTCTTGGCCGTTTTGTTGGTCTTGTAGCTTTGTTTGGTTTAATTTGGTTTTGGGCTACTAAGCGTATTGAAAAAAAGATTTTTTTTCAGCTTATGGCTGTACCAATTCTTATTGCTATTCAAGGTATTATTGGCTGGTGGATGGTAGCTTCTGGTTTAGGTCAAAGCAATTTGACAAGTGTTAGTCAATATCGTTTAGCAATTCACCTAATAACGGCATGTTTTGTTATTATTTTTGTTACTTATTTATCTCGAGGTCTTACAGAATATTCAGAGCAACCTGCAGATCAAGCAGTACAACGTTTTGCTGGTTGGTTGGTTTTTTGCATTTTAATTGAGATTTATTTTGGTGCTTTAGTTGCCGGTCTCCATGCAGGTAAGGTTTATAATACATGGCCATTGATGGATGGACAGATTGTACCTGATGGATTACTAAATTATAATCCGTTTTGGCTCAGTTTATTTGAAAATCCTTTGACAGTGCAATTTATACATCGTTTTTTTGCTTATTTTTTATTTATTATAGCGATTATTCATGTTTTGTATGTAAATAAAAAAAATCCCCACTCAACGCATGCTCGTCGTGCATTTTTGTTATTTATTATCATAGTCGTTCAGGCATTTTTGGGTATTATTACATTATTAAATGAAGTACCAATTAGTTGGGCTCTTATTCATCAAAGTATTGCATTGGTAGTATTGTGCTTTTCAGTTGCTCATTGGCGTGCCACCAAGGGAGCATATCTTGCGCTTAAATGAGAATTCTTCCTTAAGAAAATTTCACTTTGCTGAGATCATTAAATCAAGATTTTGAACAACGGATGCAGATGCTCCCTTTCCCAGATTATCTAATATAGAACAAAGATTGAAAATACCTTCATTTTCATTGCCAAAAACAAAAAGTTTCATATTATCTTTATGTGCTAAAGATTCTGGATCTAGTTTGGTTAGTGTTTCGGTTTCTTCTTTTGATGCAATGGATATTGTATTTTGTCCATTGTAATAAATAGAAAGAATTTCACGAAGATTAGAACAACTAGCTGATTTTATGAATAAATTGCGATGTAGAGGAATATTAACAATCATTCCTTGAGGAAAACGACCAACACTTGGTACAAAAACGGGTGTTTGCTTTATCTGTCCGTGAATTTTGATTTCTGCAATATGTTTATGATTAAGATTCAGGCTATAAATAAAATAGTTTTCCTTTAAGGAGTCTTGCCGAGATTGATTTTCCATTTGAGCAATTAATTGTTTACCACCACCGGTATAACCAGATATAGCGTTAATTGATATTGGGTAATGAGAATCTATTAAACCTGCTTCACGTAATGGTCGAATCAAACTAATTGCACCAGTTGGATAACATCCAGGATTTGCAACGTAGCGTGCTTCTTGTATATGTTTTTTTGTCCTGTTGTCATTTCAGGAAAGCCGTAGACCCAATTTGGAGCAATACGGTGTGCTGTTGAGCTGTCAATAACTCTAATTTTTTTGTTATTTTTAAGTAGTTTAATTGTTTCTCGTGCGGCTTTATCTGGAAGACATAAAATAACAATGTCAGCTTCATTAAGACAATCTTTTCGAGAATCAAGTTTATGTCGATCTTCATGAGGAATAGATAACAACTCTAAATCAGAACGTTTTGCTAATCGTTTTTGTATTTGTAGTCCAGTTGTTCCGTGTTCACCATCAATAAAAATTTTTGTTGCCATCCGTTATCCTTAAATTCAATTTTTTCTGTTAGGTCTAGCTTTTAATATCATATTCAATAAATGATTGGATATCTTAGAACTACAGCTTATTATTTTTCCTGTTTGAAAAGGGTGTAATAAATTACGTATATAAGTTTTAGCATGTAATTTGTGCATTATTTATTTTTGTGAAGATAGCGTTTATTTCTTAAAATAACAAAAGCATAGGCTGAATTCTTACTGTATTTACAGTTTTAAATTTAAATTTTTCAAAAGATTTTGTCTATAAGATTTGCTGTGTTACCTTCTATTACTTTAATTTTAATGTTAGGACATATTTATGACCAAGCCAGCAAATGATCTGCATGAATGTTTTTTTAATGATAGTTTACAAGTTGCTGATTCTGTAATGTTTGATGCAATCAATGGTGAGCTTCAACGTCAGCGCTATGAGATTGAATTAATCGCCTCAGAAAATATTGTTTCAAGGGCAGTTCTTGAAGCACAGGGATCGATTTTGACCAATAAGTACGCAGAGGGTTATCCAGGAAAACGTTATTATGGTGGTTGTCATTTTGTTGATTTGGTTGAAGAATTAGCAATTGAACGAGCAAAAAAGCTTTTTGATGCAGCTTTTGTAAATGTTCAGCCTAATTCTGGTAGCCAAATGAATCAAGCTGTATTTTTAGCCTTGCTTCAGCCCGGTGATACATTTATGGGGCTGGATTTGAATTCTGGTGGTCATCTCACTCATGGTTCACCCGTTAATATGTCAGGCAAATGGTTTAATGTTGTTTCTTATGGTGTGCGTCAAGAAGATCAACTTCTGGATATGGAGGAGGTAGAGCGTTTGGCAAAAGAGCATAAGCCAAAGCTTATTTTAGCAGGTGGATCGGCTTACTCACGCGTATGGGATTGGAAATGGTTTCGTGAAATTGCAGATGAAATTGGAGCGTATTTGATGGTTGATATGGCTCATATTGCAGGTTTAGTTGCTGGTGATGTTCACCCTTCGCCTGTACCATATGCTCATGTTGTAACTACTACAACGCATAAATCATTACGCGGTCCCCATGGTGGTATGATATTGACGAATGATGAAGTCTTAGCCAAAAAAATTAATATGGCAGTTTTTCCCGGTCTTCAAGGTGGCCCTTTAATGCATGTTATTGCAGCTAAGGCTGTTGCATTGAAAGAGGCTTTGCAACCTGCTTTCAAAGATTATATTGCTAATGTAGTTGTTAATGCTAAAACTTTAGCAGAAAGTTTAAAAAATAATGGTTTTAATATTGTTTCTGGTGGTACAGACAATCATCTATTTTTAATAGATTTGCGTTCTAAAAATATAACAGGAAAGGCGGCAGAGCAAGCTTTGGGGCGCGCTAATATTATTTGCAACAAAAATAGTATTCCATTTGATCCCGAGAAGCCATCGATAACTTCAGGGATTCGTTTGGGTACACCTGCAGCAACAACACGTGGTTTTACAGAAAGTGAGTTTACTCAAATTGGAAATTTCATTGCAGAGGTTCTTGATGGTCTTAGTTTGGCACAAAGCGATGGAAATAATACTTCAGTTGAAATGGCTGTCAAAAAGAAGGTAAATGCTATGGTAAGTAAATTTCCTCTTTATTCTTATTTGAGTTCTTGTTGAGGTTTAGAAAAGATGCGTTGCCCTTATTGTCAATGTGAAGATACACAGGTTAAAGATTCACGTCCTACGGAAGAGGCAACAGTCATTCGTCGTCGACGTGTATGTTCTGTTTGTGGTGGTCGTTTTACAACTTTTGAACGTGTTCAACTACGTGAACTTTTTGTTCTAAAAAAAAGTGGTCGGTGTGAGTTGTTCGATCGTGATAAATTAATGCGGTCGGTTAATATAGCAGTACGTAAGCGTGATATTGATCCTGAGTATATTGAACAAGCGATTTCCGGTATTGTGCGCCAGCTTGAAAGTTTGGGAGAGCCTGAGATTCCTTCAGAAAAAATTGGTCATCTTGTGATGGAATCTTTAAAAGGTATTGATGCTATTGCTTATATTCGTTTTGCTTCTGTATATCGCGATTTTCGTAATGCGAGTGATTTTCATAATGTGATAGACGAATTATCAAAAGGTGCAACTGATATAGAATCTTGTTTTGATGAGTAAAGAGGCACAAGATAATCGATTTATGGCTGCTGCTATTCGCTTAGCAGAACGTCATATTGGTCTTACGGGTGAAAATCCTTCTGTTGGTGCATTAATTGTAAAAAATAGTGAGACAGACGCATCTATTGTTGGTTATGGTGTGACTGCTGTTCAGGGAAGACCTCATGCCGAAGTGCAAGCTTTACTGATGGCTGGTTCTTTAGCCCATGGTGCGACTGCCTATATCACTTTGGAGCCGTGTTCACATTATGGAAAAGCTCCACCATGTGTTAATGCACTTATAAGTGCAGGTATTGCTCGAGTTGTTATTGCTCTTTCTGATCCTGATCAGCGAGTGTATGGTCGTGGTATTGCTCTTTTACGTGCAGCGGGTATTGAAGTTGTTGAAGGAGTTTTGGCTGAAGAGGCTTTTGAAACATTAAGTGCTTATTTATGTGTAAAGAAATTGCAGCGTTGTGAAGTCACTTTAAAAATGGCTATTTCCGCAGATAATGGTGTAGGCAAAAAAGGGCAAAATAATGTAGAGATTAGTGGAGAAATTTCTCGCGCACAAACTCATATTCTTCGTGCTCAAAATGATGTTATTATGGTTGGTATTGGTACTATATTAGCAGACGATCCACAATTAGATTGTCGTTTGCCAGGACTTGAAATGCGTTCACCTATACGTGTTATTTTAGATAAAAATTTATGTATTCCTCTTGATGCAAAAGTCGTGCAAACTGCAGCGAATATCCCAACATGGGTGATTTGTGGTACAGTTCTTTCGAAAAGAAGAAAAAAAATAATTTTAGAACAATACGGTGTAACTGTATATTCAGTGGAGGAAGCTAACAATAATTTGATACCGCCTCTTACTATTTTAAAGTTACTTTATCAGCGTAAAATCAATAGTGTTTTACTTGAGGGAGGAGCAAAGACAGGAGAAATATTTTTAAGTTCTGGTTGTGTGGATCGTTTGATATGTTTTTATGCGCCGATTATTTTAGGAGAAGATCGAATTAAGGCTCCTTATTTTGAATCTTATCTTTCAGAGTTTAATGAAATTGAAATGAGAATGCTGGGAAATGACTGTTTGTACAAATGGAGGCGTAAGATATTATGTTCACGGGGATCATAACGGATATTGGTTGTGTTGAAGATATTCAACCTTTAAAGCAAGGAATACGTTTAAATATTTCTACTCATTATGATGTCGAGAGTTTAAAAATAGGCACATCAATTGCATGTTCAGGTATTTGTTTGACAATTGTTGAGCGTGCACTAAAATCTACAACTACTCATTTGTTTGCTGTTGAGGCATGGGAAGAAGCGCTGTGTTTGACTAATCTTACACAATGGACAAAAGGAACTTTTGTTAATTTAGAGCGTTCGTTACGGCTTGGTGATGAAATGGGGGGACATCTGGTTTTTGGCCATATCGATGGTCTAGCTGAGATTATTGACAAAAAAAATGAAGGTGATTCGACTCGTTTTCATTTACAAGTTCCAATGCAATTAGCTCCCTTTATTGCAGAAAAAGGTTCTATTGCACTTAATGGAACATCACTAACTGTTAATTATGTTGAAGATAATATTTTTGATGTTCTTATTATCCGTCATACGCTTAAGATGACAACATGGGGACAAGCTAAAATTGGAGATCAGGTAAATTTAGAAGTTGATCAATTGGCTCGTTATGTAGCTAGACTTTCAGGTTTTAAAATGAAAAATAAATAAGATGGAAAATTATTATATTTTTCTTAGACTTGAGATTGTGTAATTTTAAGTTTCTTTATTAATTTTCTGATGGGAGCTATATGACAAAAAATACACATAAAAAATTGCATGTTTTGATTGTTGAAGCGCGTTTTTATGATAAAATTTCCCACTCTCTTCTTGCAGGTGCGGTTAGTGTTTTGCAAAATGCTGAAGTGAGTTACGATATTGTAACTGTTCCAGGAGCTTTAGAAATTCCAGGGGCAATATCCATTGCTGAAAAAAATAACGAAGTATGCTATGATGGTTATATAGCGCTTGGTTGTATTATTCGAGGTGAAACATATCATTTTGAAATTGTGGCTAATAATTCTTGTCGCGCATTGATGGATTTAACTGTTTATCAACAATTGGCTATTGGCAATGGCATTTTGACCGTTGAAAATGAATTTCAAGCATGGGATCGTGTGAGAAACAATGAAACGAATAAAGGTGGTTTTGCTGCTCAAGCTGCTTTATGTATGATTGCTCTAAAGAAGAAATTTGGAGATAATCATTAAATATGGCTGATATAAAAAGCAAGGATTCTCTACGTTTAGCTAATAAACGAGGAGCAGCAAGGCTCGCTGCTGTGCAAGCACTTTATCAAATGGATATAGTTGGCACTGGCATTATAGAAATAATAGCTGAATATGAAGCTTATCGTTTAGGAAAAAATATTGATGGTGATCAGTATCTTGATGCTGATTTTCAATGGTTTCGTTCTATTATTGTTGGTGTTGTAAAAGATCAAAAACAGCTTGATCCTATGCTTCATCAAAAACTTTCTGAAGAATGGGCGCTCTCACGGCTTGATTCTACATTACGGGCAATTTTACGCGCAGGTTTATGGGAGTTAATAAACCGCAAAAATGTGCCTGTTGCTGTTATTATGAATGAATATGTCGATATAGCAAAAGCTTTTTTTGAAAGTGATGAACCGAGGCTTGTCAATGCAGTTCTTGACAGTATAGCAAAGGAAATTCGCTGCTAAATAACGATAAAATCCCGGTACTATCGGGATTTAAATTGAATATTCTTAAAAAACTAATGACTTACAATCGGATCATCATTAGGATCTGGAGCGCCTTTGATAAGCTGGATCAAAAATGGTTGATCATTGCCACCGGTTGGTGTCGTCTGTGTAATAAAGTCAAAAATTTTCCCATCCTGTAGACCATAATTTGCTATTTTTGTAACTTGACGATTTTTGTTAAAATAAATAGCCAAAACTTTACGGTCGGTAATTTTGGTCTTCATAAATCGCATTTTTCTATATCTAGTTTGTGAAATATAATAGAAAATCTCATTATCATAATTTGTTTTTAGAGAGGGAGATCCTAAAGCTAAAAGAACTTGTTCTTGACTCGAACCTACAGCAACAGAATCAAGGGCATTTTTGTCAAGAATATAACCTTCTTGATATATTTGGCTCGAATTGAGAGAATTATATATCTGATTTGAGCTTAAAGGAATAATTGAATCACAACCTGCAATTCCCATTACGCTTGCTATTGAGAGGCCAATCAATAATTTACGTTTAGTTAAGTTTATTATGTAGGGTATTTCAAACAATGATATCTCCATTTATAATTATAATGTATGATGAAATGTGACCTCAAGTTTTTCTTAAACTTTTGATTTAATATCATTCACCATATCTTACGTTAATTTCCTTATATTATAATGACATATAGAGTTTCTTTAGAAAAGAAGAAATTTCATAAAATATAATCTGGTCAAATAGAAAACACAGTATAATATAATCTATTTACTTTTTGGAGTTTCTAATGGCTGTTTCAAGTATTTCTCAAATGGAATTTACTTTAACTTATCTAGTATCAGTGCGCTCATTACCTATAAAAGGAATAAAGGTCCATATTTGCGCAGATCAGCAGGAATGTGCATATTTGGCTAAGAATCACAATTTAGTTGATATAAAATTTTTTGAGGGAGAATTTTGTATTTTACCATGGAAAAAACGCGGAGTACGTGTAAAAGGTTTATTACAAGCAAGTATAATACAATTATGTGTTATTACATTAGAACCTCTGGAAGATATTATCTATGAGAATATTAATATTGTCTTTGTTCCTGAAGATTCAGATTTGGTTAAACCTAAAATATCCGAGGATACTGGCGAATTATTTTTAGATGCGGAGGGGCCAGATATACCAGAGGTGTTTGATGGTGATAAGATTGATATTGGTGCAATCATGGAAGAATTTCTAGAGTTATCAATTAATCATTATCCACGCAAAGAAGGGATTAATCTAGGTATGATTAAAAATTTGGAAAAAGCTAAACAAAATTCGTCACCCTTTTCTATTTTGAAAAAGTGGAAGTGATTGTAAATCATATAAAAAGAAATTGTTTATTGTATGTTGGTATAAAAACAGTTCTTTTTAAGAAGAAGTTGTAGCGATAATTTTATAATTGTTTGATAGCAAGCAGTTGCGATGTGAATTAAAGATATAGGATAAAAAGCGTGATTAAAATTTCTGTGGATGTAATGGGCGGTGATTATGGTCCAGAAGTTACTCTTGCGGGGGCTGCAATTGCTAAGAAATATTTGCCAAATATTCATTTTTTGTTTTATGGCGTAGGTGAAGTTGTTGAACCGATTTTAAAAAAATACCCTCACTTGGTTGCAGCGTCATGCTTTTATCCTACAGAAGGTTATACACGCATGGATGAAAAACCAAGCCAAGCGCTTCGTACTGGACGTGGTAAATCATCAATGTGGCATGCGATTGAAGCCGTAAAAAATGGCGAGGCTGATGCTTGTGTTTCTGCTGGTAATACTGGTGCACTTATGGCAATGTCTTATTTTTGTTTAAAAATGATGGCAGAAGCTGAACGTCCTGGTATTGCTGGTGTTTGGCCAACTCTTCGTGGTGAGAGTATTGTTTTAGATATTGGTGCGACAATTGGTGCATCTGCTAGTCAGTTGGTTGATTTAGCAGTTATGGGTGCTGGAATGTTCCGGGTTTTATATAATATTGAAAAACCAAGCGTTGGGTTATTAAATGTGGGAGTAGAAGCGGTTAAAGGCTTGGATGAAATAAAGAAAGCAGGAATAATATTACATAAAGTCCAATTAGATGGTTTAGAATATAAAGGATTTATTGAAGGAAATGATATTGGAAAAGGAACCATTGATGTTGTTGTTACTGAGGGATTTTCTGGTAATATTGCTTTAAAGGTTGCAGAAGGAACTGCGCGACAGATAGTGGAACTCTTAAATGTTACTATGCGTAGTTCTATTTTTTCATATTTTGGTTACCTTATATCACGAAGTGCTTTTCGTAAATTGAAACATAAAATGGATCCCGATAGGTTTAATGGTGGTGTTCTTTTAGGCTTAAATGGTATTGTTATAAAAAGTCATGGTGGTGCTACCGCTAGCGGTTTTGCTTCTGCTATTCGTGTTGGTTATGAAATGGTGAGTAATGGACTCTTAAAAGAAATAGCCACAGATTTACGACTCTTTCATGAGAGCAAAGCATCACTTTTGGATGATGAAGGTGAGGCTGTAATGAATATGGAGGTAGTATGATAAGTATTCGCAATATAAAGAAGAAGCTTCAGGAGAAGGTTAAGGAGACATGATTCGATCAGTTATTTGTGGTGTAGGAAGCGCCTTACCAAAAAAAAGCTTATCGAATGATGAGATTGCGAAGTTGGTTAAAACATCTGATTCGTGGATTGTTCAACGCACAGGAATTCGTCAACGTTATATTGCTACTGATAATGAAACTACCGTTTCTTTAGGAATAAAAGCTGCGCAAGCAGCTCTGATAAATTCTGGTATGACAGTAAAAGATATTGATTGTATTATTCT
The DNA here is from genome assembly GCF_002022665.1 of Bartonella sp. JB63. NCBI lineage: Bacteria > Pseudomonadati > Pseudomonadota > Alphaproteobacteria > Hyphomicrobiales > Bartonellaceae > Bartonella > Bartonella sp. JB63. Next base: position 747,576 of record NZ_CP019788.1, on the reverse strand, counting down.
AGCAACTTCAACACCTAACCGTACTTTCCCTGCTTCTGCTGTTGAAATTCAGTGGGCTTTGGGAATGAAACATGGCTTTGCCTTTGATATTCAAGCTGTCTGCTCTGGTTTTATTTTTGCTTTGGTAACAGGAGATGCTTATCTGCGCTGTGGAGCAGCTAAGAGGATTTTAGTGATTGGATCTGATACATTTTCTCGAATTTTAGATTGGCAAGATCGTACAACATGTATTTTATTTGGTGATGGTTCAGGCGCAGCTATTTTAGAAGCAAAAAAATTTGAAGGTACTTCTGCTGATTATGGTATATTATCTGCTAAATTGCGTTCTGATGGTGAATATGCTGATAAGCTGTACGTTGATGGTGGTCCTTCAACAACACAAACAACAGGTTATTTACGTATGGAAGGACGGGAGGTCTTTAAACATGCAGTTAATATAATAACTGATGTCGTTGATGATTGTTTTGCAGCTGTTGAGATGAAGCCTTCTCAATTAGATTGGTTTGTGCCTCATCAAGCTAATAAACGTATTATTGAGGCATCAGCTAAAAAGTTAGGAATCACAAAAGACCGGATTGTCATTACCATTGATCAGCATGGTAATACATCTGCAGCTTCGGTACCACTAGCTTTAGCAACTGCTGTTCAAGATGGAAGAATTAAAAAAGGAGATCTTATTATGCTAGAAGCTATGGGTGGAGGTTTTACATGGGGAGCGATTCTTATCCGCTGGTAAGTTGGCCACTTGATCATATTTAAATGAAACGTATAAATTTCTTTGTAATTTTTAATATTTAAATAGGTGATGATAATGACAAGTAAGACAATAACACGTGCAGATTTGGCTGGCGCTGTTTGTAGAAAAGTGGGCTTGTCACACACTGAATCAGCTGATTTAGTTGAGTTAGTATTGGATGAAATTTGCAATTCACTTATCAAAGGTGAAATGGTTAAATTATCTTCTTTTGCGACTTTTCAAGTTCGTAATAAAAATGAACGAGTTGGACGAAATCCAAAAACAGGGGTTGAAGCGTCCATCCCACCAAGGCGTGTAGTAACATTCAAGGCTGCAAATGTTCTGAAGAAAAGAATTTTAGATACACATCGTGCAAAAAGAAAATAATTTTGTACAAATAAACATTATTAAGATATTTGTTTTTTGTTAAATAATTTTATATTTATTAAACTGATCAATCTCATTAAGAAATCTTAAATTGATCAATAACCATAAAATCATTGATGTAATTTTAGGATGAGGTATTATAAAATGGATAAAAGCCCCGATGCTTTTCGCACAATTAGTGAAGTGGCTGATTTGTTGGGGATTCCGCAGCATGTATTAAGATTCTGGGAAACACGGTTTGGTCAGATTAAACCATTGAAACGTGGGGGTGGGCGTCGTTATTATCGACCTAATGATATTGATTTACTCAATGGTATCAAACAATTACTTTACGGACAGGGTTATACTATAAAAGGTGTACAACGTATTTTAAAGGAGAAAGGTTCTTCTTTTGTTATTGCGCTTGGTAATGGTGATATTGATGCTATGAATGTTGTAATAGAAAAAAAATGTGCAGAACAGGGATTCAAATCTGTTCCAACTAAGTCAAAAAAGACAGCTTTTGGGCTTTTGGGGTTTATGAAGAGTGAAGGGGAAGCATCGGTTGGTGCTATTAATAATCATCGGGATAAAACTGATAAAGTATTATTGCAGGAAGTACTGTTTGAGTTAATTGAGTGTAAACGCGTTCTCGACAAAGCTCGATAATCATAACCGATTATTAATTTGTGGTATTTTTTGTGTTTATAGTATCAGGTGTTGATTAAACGACATAAATCTGGTGGTGTCGATTCATCTAGTAATTTTTTAGTCACTTCTTCTATAGATAAAAAAGTCTGCTCTACACTTCCTAAGCGGCGCATATTGACACTATTTGTTTCAGCTTCGCGTTTACCACACACTAAAATTACAGGAATTTTTTGTAAAGAATGTTCACGTATTTTGTAGTTAATTTTTTCATTACGGCAATCCAATATCACTGAAAGACCAATAGCTTTGAGTTTTGCTGTTATTTTTTTTGCATACTCATTTGCATCGGATGTAATCGTTGCCACAACAATCTGTTGAGGCGCAAGCCAAAACGGTATATGACCAGAAAAGTTTTCGATTAATATACCGAGAAAACGTTCCATTGATCCAAAAATAGCTCGATGGATCATAACAGGCTGACGTTTTTCTGAATCCTTATCAATATAGAATGCTCCAAAGCGCTCAGGTAAATTAAAGTCTACTTGCGTTGTTCCGCATTGCCATTCGCGACCGATAGCATCTTTCAGTGTGTATTCAAATTTTGGTCCATAAAATGCACCCTCACCAGGAAGAATACTTATTTTAATACGCCCTGAAGATTTTTTCTCAATAGTTTTAAGAACAGATGTCATGATATTTTCGGCATGGTCCCATAACTTATCTGAACCAACACGTTTTTCTGGGCGTGTTGAGAGTTTAAGGCTAATTTCTTCAAAACCAAAATCGGCATAGGTTGATAAAATCAAATCATTAATATTAAGGCATTCATCAGCTAATTGTTCTTCAGTGCAAAAAATATGTGCATCATCTTGTGTAAAGCTACGTACTCGCATAAGACCATGTAAAGAGCCTGAAGGCTCATAACGGTGAACAAGCCCAAATTCAGCTAGTCTAATGGGCAAATCACGGTAAGATTTTAAACCATGTTTAAAGATCTGCACATGGCCAGGACAATTCATTGGTTTAAGAGCATAAATATATTCATTCTTCCAATCATCAGCCACTGGAATTGTTTTGAACATATTTTCTTTGTACCATTCCCAGTGACCTGACACTTCCCAAAGTGACTTATCAAGAACTTGAGGTGCCTGAACTTCAGCATATTTATGATCATCGAGACGACGACGCATGTAACTAATCAAATTTTGGAACATTTTCCAACCTTTAGGATGCCAAAAAATCATTCCTGGACTTTCCTCTTGAAAATGAAATAAATCCATTTCACGTCCTAAGCGGCGATGATCTCGTTTTTCAGTCTCTTCTAGCATATGAAGATAGGCTTTTAAGTCATTTTCATTAGTAAATGCTGTACCATAAATTCTCGTTAACATAGGGTTATTAGCATCACCACGCCAATAAGCACCTGCAACTTTCATCAATTTGAATGCATTACCAATTTGTCCAGTAGATTGCATATGCGGACCACGGCAAAGATCAAACCAGTCGCCTTGATAATAGACTTTCAAATCTTGATCATCAGGGACAGCATCAATAAGCTCGATTTTATAGAGTTCATTTTTTTCAAAAAAAATCTTTTTAGCTTTTTCACGAGACCAAATTTCTTTTCTAAAAGGTTGATTTCGTTGAATAATTTCACGCATTTTTTTTTCAATGATAGTGAGGTCATCTAATGTAAAAGGTTGTTTACGTGCAAAATCATAATAAAAACCGTTTTCAATAACTGGACCGATTGTAACTTGCGTTTCAGGAAAAAGCTCTTGTACTGCTTCAGCTAAAACATGGGCGCAATCATGGCGTATCAATTCAAGTGCACGTGGATCATCGCGAATGATAATTTCTACTTTTCCAGATTTTCCTAATGGGTCTGAAAGATCCCTAAGAACTCCATCAAAACTATAGGCAACTGCTTTTTTCGCGAGGGACTTGGAAATAGATTCGGCTAATTCTAAGCCAGTTATTTCGGTTGGGTAATCGCGTTTTGAGCCATCAGGAAAAGAAAGAGAAATAGAGCAAGACATAAGGAACCTTTTTAATCCAATTCCGCTAACGGTTGCGGATGGTTTCGTGAACATTTAGCAAAACAATCAATTAAAACTAATAGGCTAGTTTTCTATCAATTCTTTTTATGCATAACGCTTTAAAAAAGAAAGGATTATTTATTGTGTTTGATAGAAATTTTCCAATAATGCCAAGGCTTATAGGAATTTTCAATAGAGGTTGGTACTGGATCAAAGCCATTTGTTCCAAAGGGACCACAGCGGATAAGACGAAAAAAACCCATCCATGCACCTGCCCATAGACCATGGCGTGCAATTGCTTCATAGGTATATTCTGAACAAGTTGGTCTGTGACGACACTGATTACCTATAAAATTGGACAGTGTTATTTGATAGAAACGTATTAATCCAATACCAAGTAATCGTCCAGGTGTTTTTTGCCAAGGTTCTTTGTAATTTCTTGTGTATGTTTTTTTTGTTTTTACCTGTTGTTTAGCCATTCATTTTTCTTCAATTTGTTTAATACAATCTATGACCGCATCAAAAGTAAGCATTACTGATCCATGACGCGTTTTATAGTCTTTAATAGGTTGTAGGCAAGCAAATGCTTCAAATGGAGCTGAAGGGGGAGGGCCATTTTTTGTTAACATATGCTGAATAATTTCATGTAATATTTTAAGATCTTGTGTTTTTTGGCCAACGATATGATGTGCAAGAATAGAAGATGAAGCTTGTCCAAGTACACATGCGCATATCTCATGAGCAAAATCTATGATGATGCTATTTGCTACTTTTAGGTCTACGGTAACAATCGATCCACAAAAGCGCGCACATTTTTTTGATGTTGCATCCGGATTATTAAGACGGCCAATTTTGCTTATATGTGCAGCATGTTCAAGTATTTTATTACTATAGACATTGTCAATCATAAGCTACTAAACTTTCAAGAGTTAATGCTATTTAAGCTTTTAATTTGTTTATATAAAGATTATGAAAATAGGTATATAATAAACATTTTATACATAATAATTTGGAGTTTTTAATGTGTGATGTGATGGAAGGAAGAGCAAAAAGTTCATTTCTCTTTGAGCAAAAAAAGCCTAGTGTTAAAGAAGTAGAGATGGCGATTCATACATTGCTGTTATGGATAGGAGAAAATCCAAATCGAGAAGGTCTTTTAAAGACGCCAAGTCGTATTGCTAAAGTGTATCGTGAATTTTTTACAGGTTATGACGAATCAGTTGAAGAAATTTTAGGTACAGTTTTTGAAGAAGTTTCAGGATATAATGAACCAGTTATAATGAAGAATATTTCTTTTTATTCACATTGTGAACATCATATGCTTCCAATTATTGGTAAAGCTCATATTGCTTATCTTCCTGATAAAAAGGTTGTTGGACTTTCAAAAATTGCACGTGTTGTAGATGCTTTTTCTCGTCGTTTACAAACACAAGAAACCATGACAGCACAAATAGTTGATGCTCTAGAAACACATCTGAAGCCTCGTGGTGTTGCTGTAGTGGTTGAGGCTGAGCATATGTGTATGGGTATGAGAGGAATACGAAAGCAAGGGACCATGACAATTACAACAAGTTTTCATGGATATTATCAAAGTGATCAAGTCGCACAAGCTAGTTTTATGTCATTGATACGCTAATTATGGTAAACTATTTATGCGCTTTGAGAATTTATTTTATTAAGCATAAATTCACATGAAATGAAATAAATTATAAGAATACAAAAATAAACTTGTGCCCTACTGTGTGATTTGTTAAATGCGGAGAGTAATAATTTTTACTTCTAATTTGTGCGGTCGTGGCGGAATTGGTAGACGCGCAGCGTTGAGGTCGCTGTGGGGCAACTCGTGGAAGTTCGAGTCTTCTCGACCGCACCATTTGTGTTTTTTTGTGATTGATTTTAAAATGCAGATAAAAGCTATGATATTGAGCGTTAGTAGGTGAATTCTGTACATTTTTTTAAATGTCTTGTATAATTACTTTAATTACAGATCGTTAGAAACTGTATCTTTTGTTATTACTATAGGTACGAAATATGAGCTCTTTTTTAATTTTTAATAAGATTGGGTGGTATCATAGTGAAAAGTGTATTGTTTTTTAAATATTTAGTATTTTTTATTTGCATTACTTTATTAGTTGCATGTGATGGGTCACGTGCTGTACTTTGGCATGGAATACATGCAACACCGTCTATGGTTGCGGTACAACAGAAAGTTGAAAAGCCAATTCCTCCGAAAGCTATTATCCCAGTATATGTTGCTACAAGTCGTATGATGCAGGATAATTATTCTCAGCCTTATGGAGCAAAACGGTCAAATAAAGTATACTATAACCGTGTTGATGTAGGAATTCCTCAAAAACATGTGAAAGGTGTGGTTGAGACAAATGCTTATAAACCGAGTCATGATAAATATTTTGCAGCAGTCGCTTTGCAAAAATATGATAATAAAGAGCAATTTAAACAGCAATTAAATATTGCGTTAGCAAAAAAGCCAAAAGGAAAAAAAGAAATTTTCCTTTTTATTCATGGTTACAATAACAATTTTGCAGATGGTACATTTCGTACAGCCCAATTTGCTTACGATTATTCTTTGAATGTTGTTAATGTACACTATTCATGGCCTTCAGCTGGTGCGATACCTCTTTATATTTATGATCGCGATAGCGCCAATTTTGCACGTGATGGATTGATAGAACTTCTGATGATTATAAGTGAAACAAAAGCTGATCAGGTATCAATTATTGCGCATTCTATGGGCAATCTTGTTACAATGGAAGCATTTAGAACTTTAGCATTACAAGGAAAATACAAGCTAATTCATCGCATTACAAGTTTTTTAATGGCTGCTCCGGACATTGATCTTGATGTATTTGAGCGTCAACTTAATGATATTAAACAATTACCTCAACCAACAGCTATTTTGGTATCTCGTAAAGACAAAGCGCTTGCTGTTTCAAGAAAGCTTACAGGTGGACACCCTCGTGTAGGAGATGGCTCAAATATTGAAATATTACGAAAGAATGGAATAGCTATTCTTGATTTATCTAATGTTGACGGTGGGACGCATAATGTATTTGCATCTTCACCAACATTAATGGCTTTATCTCGAGAGGGATCTTTAGCTTCAACGATTATGCAAGAAACAGAATTATCACCTAGTCAAGCCATTCTTTCTGATGGTAGCAATATCTTAAAGAAAACAACAGATTTTATTCTTTATACACCTATGCATCTCCTATCCCCATTAACCAATCCTTAAATATAAAAAAAAACCAAATATAATAATTGGATATAAATAAATTAGAAAAGAGATTTTTTAGCATTTTCTTTAGAATAGTTCTATAGGACTAAAAATGAATAGTGGGATAAATGTATACAATTAATCATTAGGTAGGTTTATGATGGTTAAAAAAAAACACTATACTAATACGCTTACGTTAGTCGATTATTTGTCTTATTCTGCAGTTAGACTATTAAATATTCATGCTATGCTTTTAAAAGTAAGAAAAGACAACATAGGCGGAGCGCCAGATTTATTGCATAAAATTGATGTCACTAAACAGCAGTTAGATGAAATAAGTTATGCTCTTGTTTTAGAATATCGTAAACGTCAAGAAAATGAGCATTTTTTAAAACAAATTTTAATGTCAATTTCAGACCAGATTTTTTCACTTAATAATAGCTTTAGAGAAACTAGCCGCCTTTTATTTCAAGAAATACGAACTCTCCAGTCACAAATTCAGTGTTTTTATGAAGGTGAGGGGAAAAAACATTCATTAACTGATAATCAAGAATCTTCTTATTCTTCGTCGAAAATTGATGAGATTATTCAACGATTACAAAAAGCAAGGCAGAATCTTGCTTTTGAAAACCCACATCTCTTTGAGAAATAATACTGAAGTTCAAAATAAAAGCTGAAATGCATAATAAATTGATTCTTGATGGTATTAATTACAATTTAATTAGATTGATAATACCAAAGCGCTAGTTTTGTTGAAGAGATACTTTTTGTTTTCATTATTTATAAGCACAAAAATTGTGCACATCTTTCTTTGGCCCTTTTTTTTGAATTGATATTTTTGAGAAAATAATTCTATTGGAAACTTAATGAGAAATAGGAATAACTTTGATTATTTATAGATAGTCATAAAAGTCTCAAGAAAAAAAATATTTAATTTTAAGTGATATTATAAATATGATAAAAATTTTAAGTTAACCTGATAGTCCAATCCAAATGTAACCCTGTATATTAATAATTGCTGCTGTCTTAATATCTAAGACTCCATTTATAATTTTTTGACGAAAATGAAGTTGAAATGCCATAATCAAATTTTTACGAACTGATCAAAGTTTAGATATACAAAGTTTTATGTACTCTAGTGAAAAAACACTCTCTATTTTTTTCCTCTTTTATCTTCTATATAGGCGGCAAGAGCATCAGTTTCATGTTTATTAAAAAAAAGGCCAAGTTTTGAACGACGCCATAATATATCTTCACATGTCCTTGCCCATTCTTTTTCCATTAGCCATTTCACTTCTATTTCATAAAGCCCATGCCCAAAATATTTTCCTTTATCCACATTACCATTTGCAAATATTACAAATGTCTCTGAGCCATAGGATCGAGCAAGCCTACGGCAAGTAAAAACATCTAAATCTGGAAGCAAAACAGCAATTCTGTTTTCAATTATATCTAACCTATTGTATGGAAAATCGCCTCCAGGAAGCACAGAATTCAATGTCCATGGTCCTTTCTTAGGACCAAGGGCTTTTTCAATAAATTTCATCACATCTTCAGCCAATATGCGATAAGTCGTGATTTTTCCACCATATAGATTAAGAATTTTTGGTGTATCTTCCACTCCAATTTCTTTTAGAACATAATCACGTGTTATTTCTTGAGCTCTTGAAGAACAATCATCATAAAGAGGACGAACGCCCGAATAAGTCCATATAATGCTCTCACGTAATATTGGTTGTTTGAAATATTCATTTGCTACTGCACAGATATAATCGATTTCTTTATCACTAATAGCTACATTAGCAGGATCACCTTGATAATCACAATCTGTTGTTCCAATTAATGTAAACTCTTCCTGATATGGGATGGCGAAAATAATACGATCATCACTATTTTGCAAAATATAAGCGCGATTATGAATATCGAATTTAGGAACCAAAATATGGGAACCTTTAACAAGCCGCATAGGCGGAAGCTCTGTAGAATTTAAAACATTGGCTAAAACCTGATTTATCCAAGGACCAACCATATTTGCAATATAAGAAGCTGTAACACAATATTTTTTATTATTTAACTTATCATGAAGAGTAATAAGCCATTTTTTCTCTTCTATTTTTAAGGATAGAACTTCTGTTCGTACTTTTATATCAGCGCCCCATTTTTCTGCGTCTCGTGCATTAGCAATAACCAAACGAGCATCATCTACTATCGCA